>UREM01000023.1 GCA_900546775.1 uncultured Collinsella sp.
TCGCGGCCTCCCCCTTTTTTGTATCTCGGGCAATTTGTCTCACATAGTAGCTGTGTTTTATAACCCTCGTTTGTCGCATCTTCTGTGAACGGGCTACAATAACTTAGTCTGTGCGATATGGAGGTGAACATGGCTGAAGCTGGTATCGGCGTTGATATCGTCGAGATTTCCCGCATGAAATCAATTCTTGAAAAGACGCCGTCGTTTGCTCGGCGTGTGTTTACCGAAGAAGAGCGTGCGTATTGCGATGCATCATCGCGTCCCGCTGCTCACTATGCGAGCCGCTTTGCTTCGCGCGAGGCGGTGCTTAAAGCTCTCGGCACGGGTTTTAGTCAAGGCGTGGGTCGCAAGGATGTTTCGGTAACGCGTGATAAACTCGGCAAACCGAAGGCTCTGCTTTCTGGTCGTGCTCTCGAAATCGCCCAGGATTTGGGTGTTGTTGAGGTCGCTCTTTCCATTACGCTTACGGGAGACTTGGCCGTTGCGAATGCCATCGCGATTACCGAAGATGCTCGGCCTAAGCCAAAAGATGAAAAGGTGAGCACCAAGAAACGCGTTGCGCAGACATTTAAAGAGGCTCGCTCTGTATTAGATGAGCTCGAGCAGCTGCAGAATTCAGCATTGACGGAGCACCTGGGCGATGCTTCGCAAGATACGCTAGGAGCATAGATGAAACCGGTTTTGAGTACCGAAGAAGTCGTTCGTCTCGAGGATATCATCGAACGCGAAGGGACTTCGAAGGCCGAGCTTATGGAGCTAGCGGGTGAGTTTGCCGCCAACGAGGTCTTGAAGCTCAATCCCGATCGGGTTCTCGTTCTGGTCGGTTTTGGTAATAATGGCGGCGACGGTTGGGTTGCCGCCGATATCCTGAGCCACAAGGGTGTGGACGTGGATATCGTTTCTCCGGTTGAGCCGGATGAGATTCCTGCTGCTCTGGCACGTCATGTTGCTCGTCGAACTGCCGGCCGCGATGTGCACGTTTGCGTCGGTCCCTCGCGTGACGAACTCGAGGTTTTGATCGATAAGGCCGATGTTGTTGTCGATGCCATTTTTGGTACCGGTTTCCACGGGAATCTGCGTGCGCCGTTCTCCATTTGGATTCCTACGGTCAATGAATGCGCCGATTGTGTCGTATCCATTGATGTCCCCTCGGGCCTGAATGCCGAGACGGGCGTTGTTGATGACGACTGCATTCGTGCCGAGCGCACGGTGACGATGATTGCGCCCAAGATTGGTCTGTATAGCGCTGATGGTCCTGAGTATGCTGGCGATTTGATCTGCGGCAATCTTTACGACCGTCTTGACGAGGTCATCGATGATGTCGACCACGCCGCCGAGATTGTCGAGCCCGGTGACTTAGTTGATTACTTTGCTCCGCTACCATCGAATATCGATAAGTATTCCCGTGGCTCTGTGCTTATTGTCGCCGGATCTGCGCAATATCCTGGTGCTGCCATTATGGCGGCCAAGTCTGCAGCTCGCGCGGGTGCTGGTTACGTGGCAGTCGCGGCTCCTGACGCCTGCGCCAATCTCATTCGCATGGCACTTCCTTCGATTCCGGTCTTTGCTATTCCGTCTGATTCCCGCGGCTCCTTTGGCGCCGCTGCGCGCATGACGGTGTGCGAGATCGCAAAGAAGTACAGCTGCGTGCTGTGCGGTCCCGGTATGACGACGTCTGCCGGCGCTATGCAGGTGGTTTCGGGCTTGCTCGAGCTTGATGTACCGCTAATTTTGGACGCCGATGCACTCAACTGCCTTGCTAAGATTGCCATTGACGGTATTGATAGTAACCCCGAGATGTATCGCCGCGAGCAGCCGTTGGTTATGACGCCGCACTATCGTGAGCTTTCGCGCCTGGTTGCCGGTGACGAGGTGAACGACCTTGGTACCGCGATTGCGGCCGCGCAGAAGGTTGTCTGGGCTGCAGGCTCCGACAATCTGGTGGTCATAGCCAAGGGGCCGACGACGGCTATCTGTGGCGTTGAGCGCGTGCTGCTGCCACTCTCGGGTCCGGCTTCTCTGGCAACTGCCGGTTCTGGTGATGTTCTCGCGGGTATTTTGGCCGGCACGCTTGCCACCATGCGCGACGAGATGGATCGTTGGGAGCTGCTGTATTCGTACGCCGTCGCACTTCACAGCTACGCCGGTTTTGCCGCGGCGACGGAGTATGGTGAGAAGAGCGTTATCGCGACCGATCTTATCGACTTGATCGGTCCTGCCATGGAGCTGGCGGCAAAGGATGCGCTCGAAGATCTGGGAATCATGGACGAAGGGTCGGATGACTAATCATGAATAAAGCCGATTTGACGCGCTGGTCCTGGGTCGAGATCGACCGCGGGGCGCTCCGTCGCAACACGAGAGCCTATAAGAACTTGTTGAATCCGCGTCAGCGCCTGTGCTGCGTGGTCAAGGCCGATGCTTATGGTCATGGAGCTGTTGAGTGCGCTAAGATCATGTATTCGGCTGGTGCCGACATGTTTGCCGTGGCGACGGTCAACGAGGGCGTTGGGCTCCGTCAGGGCGGAATTACTAAGCCCATCCTGATTCTAAGCGAGCCGCCTATCGAGGCTATTCCTGCATTGCTCGAGTTCGATATCATGCCCTCGGTCTATACGTCCGATTTTGCTCTCGCGTATGGCGAATGCGCCGTCGCGGCGGGCAAGGTGGGCAAGTACCATCTTGCCATCGAGACGGGCATGAATCGTATCGGCGTTCACTACACACAGGTGCTCGACTTTGTCCGCGGCATCAGCTTCCATCGCGGTATTCAGTGCGACGGCGTATTTACGCACTTTGCCACGGCCGATGAACCTTCGGGTTGGGACTACAAGCTGCAGTGCCAGCGTTTTACCGAGGCCGTTCAGGCCATTAAGGACGCAGGTTTTGAATGCGGTATCGTGCATTGTGCCAATACGCCATCCTCGATGCTCGATTCTTCAATGCACTTTGACATGATTCGTGCCGGCATCGGTTTGTATGGTCTGCAGCCATGTGAGCTGAGTGGTCGCGTGATGCAGCTTGATCCCGTCATGAGCGTCCACGCGCGTGTGACGCGCGTGGCGCATCCTGCGATGGGCGAGGGCGTGGGCTACGGCTTTACCTACCGCGTACCGCGCACGCGCGTTCAGATCTGCACCCTTCCGATCGGTTATGCCGATGGCCTTTCGCGTACGCTTTCCAATCGTATGGACGTGCTGTATCGCGGCGAGCGTGTGCGTCAGGTGGGCAATATCTGCATGGACCAGTTTATGGTCGCCATTCAGTCCAACCCGGCGCATGAGATTCCCGAGGCCGAGTATGGTGACGAGATGATCATTGTCGGCCGCGATGGAGATGCCGAGATTACCATGGACGAGATGGCGCGCCTACGCGGCACGATTAACTACGAGGTCGCTTGCGGCTTTGGTATGCGTCTCGACAAGGTCTACGTGTAGGAGTCGCTATGGGCGTCATGCACATTCCCGGCCATAGCCATCAGGCGCCGCGTGAGGTCGCACTCGAGGAGATCGAGGCCGTTCTGGGCGATTGTCACCTTTGCCAGCTTTACCAGTCGCGCCACAACATCGTGTTTGGCGTGGGAAACCCCCGCGCTCGCGTGATGTTTATTGGCGAGGCGCCGGGCCGTAATGAGGATTTGCAGGGCGAGCCCTTTGTGGGGGCGGCAGGCGAGGACCTCAACGGCATTTTGTCGCTGGCGGGGCTCAAACGCGAAGACGTCTACATTGCCAACGTGCTTAAGTGCCGCCCGCCGGGAAACCGCAATCCGCGCCCCGAGGAAGTGCTGGCTTGCTCACCGTTTTTGCGCGAGCAGATTCGAAGCATCTGGCCCGATATCATCGTGACGCTCGGCAACCCCGCAACGCACTTTGTGCTCAAGACCGAGATCGGCATTACCAAGCTGCGCGGCAGGTTCCATCAGATGGGGCACTTTGTGGTGATGCCCACTTTCCATCCGGCAGCAGCGCTACGCAATCCAGCGTGGCAGGAGCTGCTGGAGGAAGACTTTAAGATGCTGGGCGACTATCTGGGGCGACATCCCGCACCAGAGGACGCCTCGGAATAATAAGGAGCATATATGTCCCTGGAGCGCCTGGGGGTAGGTACTTACAAAACGACTTGCGCTGCCGATACGGAGTACTTTGGCGAGCTAATTGCACCGTGCCTTGAGGACGGAGATGTGCTCATCCTGACCGGTGGCCTGGGAGTGGGCAAAACTCACTTTACCAAGGGCGTCTCGCGCGGGCTGGGCGATGGGCATATGGTTACGAGTCCTACGTTTGCGCTCATGGCCGTTCACGATCAAGGTCGTATTCCGCTGTTTCACTTTGATCTATACCGCCTGGAGCATGCCTACGAGCTCGAGGATACGGGCATTTTCGATGTGCTGGGCTATGAGGGTGCTTGCCTGCTGGAATGGGGCGAACAATTCCAGGACGAGCTGACGGATGAGTATCTTTCGGTGACGCTCAAGCGTGATGAGGGCGACAGCGATGTGCGAACGATAACGCTTGAGGCGCACGGTGACCGCGCAATGGAGCTTTCCCATTTGATTGATAAGGCTGTACAAGATGAGCTTGCATAACGACAACGCGCTGGTGGTGGCGCTCGATACCTCGACCGACATGCTTGCCTGCGCGGCAAGCTGGATTGATGGGCAGACGGGTGAGACGAAGCTCGTGAGTGGCGACCACATGTGTCGCCGTCACGCCAACGTTGAGCTCGTGAATACCGTTGATGGCGTGCTGGCTCAAGCCGGTCTGGATCGCAGCGATGTTGGTTGCTATGTGGTCGGCCGCGGCCCGGGGTCCTTTACGGGTGTGCGCATCGGCATCTCCACTGCCAAGGGCCTCGCGCGTGGTGCCAATGTTCCGCTGCTGGGCGTGTCGACGCTCGACGCTTGCGCTTGGACGGCGTGGAAGGCTGGCGTGCGCGGCAAGCTTGGTATCTTGGCCGATGCTATGCGCGGTGAGGTATATCCGGCGCTGTATATGCTGGTCGATGAGGGTCCCGAGCGTCAATTTGAGCGCGAATACGTGGTCAAGGCCGCCGTGGCGCTCGATGAGTGGCGCCAAGCAGCGGACTGGGGCCAGGTTCAGCTGACCGGTGACGGTCTCGTGCGCTATGGCAAGCTGCTGGGTGAGGACGAGGCCGCCCGCTGCGTGGAGCGCGACCTGTGGTGGCCTTCGGGCGAGGGCTTGCTGCTCGCGCACGCTGCGGGTGACGGCGATCCGGCCCGCGTCCTGCCGATTTACACGCGCCTTTCGGATGCCGAGGAAAACGAGCGCAAGCGTCTTGGTCTTGCCGAGAGTGCGCAGAGCGAAATTACGGGTGTTGCCGATGAGCTCGCCGGTCGTCATCTGCAGTTCCGTCCCATGGGCGCGGCGGATGCCGAGGGCGCGAGCGCGCTGGAGGCTGCCTGCTTTGAAGGTGCCGGACACGAGGCATGGACGCCGGGCATGTTCCTGTCCGAACTGGGCGAGGACGTCGCTGCGCCGCGTAGTTGGTGGGTGGCACACGACGACGGCAAGCTGCTGGGCCTTGCCGGCGGTATGGTCGTGGACGGTGATGTGCAGATTCTGGATGTCGCCGTCGACCCGGCACATCGCCGTGAGGGCATTGCCCGCAAGCTGCTGTCGCACGTGAGCTATGATGCCCAGATGCTCGGCTGCACCACGGCTTCGCTCGAGGTCGAGGACGGTAACGAGGGAGCGATCGCGCTTTATAACGCTCTGGGCTTTACCGAGGCTGGCCGTCGCCGCGGCTACTATGGTGCCGGCAAGGACGCCATCGTCATGACGGCTCCGCTGCCCCTGGTGCTTCCGGTCGACAATGCTTCGCCCGAGCCGACGGCGGCAGAGCAGCGCGTATGGCCGCTGCCTGCGCCTTGGCGCTCTGCCGAGGAACGTGTCGAGATTGAGCGTCGCCGCCTCGTACTCGCTATCGAGAGCTCCTGCGACGAGACGGCGGTGGCGATTATCGATGCGGATGGCAATATGCTGGCCAACCAGGTGTCGACGCAGATTGATTTTCATGCACGCTTTGGCGGCGTGGTGCCCGAGATCGCCTCGCGCAAGCACGTCGAGGTGATTGTGAGTGTCGTGGATGCGGCACTCGAGGACGCCGCAGCGTCGCTGGGCCTTACGGGCGGAGCCATTACACCAAGTGAGCTTGCCGCCGTGGGCGTGACACAGGGTCCGGGCCTGGTTGGCGCCCTGGTGGTGGGCGTCGCCTTTGCCAAGGGCTTTGCGTATGCTGCCGGCAAGCCGCTCGTGTGCGTCAATCATCTGGAGGGCCACCTGTTTGCCAACCTGTTGGCGCAGCCCGACCTCAAGCCCCCGTTTATCTTTACGCTTGTCTCGGGCGGGCACACCATGCTCGTGCACGTGAAGGCATGGGGCGACTACGAGGTACTTGGTGAGACACTCGACGATGCTGTGGGCGAGGCCTTCGACAAGGTAGCCAAGGCGTTGGGTCTGGGCTATCCCGGTGGCCCCATCATCTCCAAGCTGGCCGAGACGGGCAATCCCCGCGCGATCGATTTTCCTCGCGCGCTTAACAGCAGGGGGGACTATCGCTTCTCGCTTTCGGGCCTCAAGACGGCGGTGACGCTCTACATCGAGCAGGAGACCAAGGCTGGGCGCACGATTCACCTGCCCGATCTGGCGGCTTCGTTTGAGGCAGCCGTCTTTGACGTTCAGTACAAGAAGGCCAAAAACGCCCTGCATGCCACCGGATGCAAGGAATACTGCATCGGCGGCGGCGTCTCGGCTAATCCGCATCTGCGCGAGATGATGATCAAGAAGCTTGGGCGTCAGGGGATCCGCGTAACGGTGCCACCGCTTTCGGCATGCACCGACAACGCCGCCATGATCGCAGAGGTTGCTCGCCGTAAATTCGACCGAGGAGAAATCTCGCCGTTCGACGTCGATGCCGATCCGAACATGACGCTGTAGTCGCAAAGGTGCGATCCCCGGCGCTGCCCGGGCGCCAACGGCCGCATATGAACTTTCCTGCTCTACAGTCCTGCTCACGACGGAGGCCACATTAAGTGGCCTCCTGTTCGTGCGGAACTCGCGATAAACCTAAGCCGGTGTCCCCGCTCTCCCGGGGCCTGTCGTGGCTTGGCCGTTGCATGCGGCTCGCTTTTCGGAACGGGGCTGACGGACACGTTCCGAAATCTACCACCGTCGCTGTACAGGATGTCTATAAAGAGCCGTGGCCAAAAAACGGCAAATATGAGTACTGATACTCTTTTAGTAGCAGTAATTTTGACCACATTTAAGGTGATTTGACGTGTCGATCGAGCAGATAAGCTGCCGTATCTCCTCAAGTGTTCATTAAAGGAAGACCTTGATGCGAATAAATCTCATTAAGATCTTCTTTTATTAACGAAAATAATGTAGCTACAACGGTAACAGTACTCATATTTGCCGTTTTTTGGCCACAGTCCTTCGGAGGGTCCTCGAAAATAGTCCCGAGCCGGCACTTGGGGACGTTCCTATAATGTCGGCACTTAGGAGCGTCCCCAAGTGCCGACACCGCGTCTGCCTGCGGCGGCCGCGCCCCGCTGCGTCGCTCCGCACCCTTGCGGGTTCGGATCCCTCCGCTTGGCGGCGTTGGCTCGATTTGCTTGACGTGAGGGGCTCTTGGCTGATGTGGGACGGTGGGATTCCGCGTCCGCCTTTTCGGCGGCCGCGCCCCGCTGTGTCGCTTCGCTCCTTGCGTGCTGCGCTAGAAAACGCTTCGCGTTTCCTCAGCTCCGCACCCTTGCGGGTTCGAATTCCTCCGCTTGCCCACAAGAAAGCGCCCTGGCCGTTATGGGCTTAGGGCGCTCAGTTTTAATGGCTGGGACGGAGGGATTCGAACCCCCAACAGCCGGCACCAAAAACCGGAGTTCTACCGTTGAACTACGTCCCAATGTGTGGTGTTGCCCAAAAGCAACTCGTCTAGTTTACCTAATCTGCGAGGGCATCGCAAACGCCGTCGAGTAGGCGTACGGCGAGCGTCTGCGCGTCGCTGGCCGTGAAGGTGCCGTTGTAGCGCGTCATGCCCGTGAGCTCAATGCGAATGCGAGCCGGCTTCTGCTGCGCGGCGACATTGGCGGTGCGGATGCGCTGGGCCAGGTTGTGGCACTCGGCGAGGGCAATCGTGGCGCGTGGCGCGGCGTCGGCGGGCAGCTCGTCGCTTGCGATCTCGAGCACCAGGTCAACGTCGGTTGGGACCTCGGAGTCGCAGAGCATCATGCCGCTGTTGTCGGTCGTTGCCGTGGCGATGTTCCACATGCGCGAAGCAACGCTGCGTGCGATGGGGTCCTCACCGATAACGGCGATCTGGAAGCGCTCGAGCACGTTGGCGGCGCGAGCAAAACCGATGCGGGACTCGGCTTCGGTGACCGAGGGCTTGCCCTCCCACACATGGTGCAGGCGGTTGATGTAGGCGTAGGTGTCCTGGAAGGCCATGCCGTCGGCAAACAGGCCGACATTTTCCTGGAACTGCTGCAGGGCGGCCTCGGTATGCGGACCAAAGTAGCCGTCGTCTTCGCCACAGGCAAAGCCCAAAACGTTGAGAGCGCGCTGCAGGGCCTGCACATCGGCGCCATGGAAATTGGGCATGCGCAGATACAGGGTGCGGTCGCCCAGCTTATACGAGGCGTCGACCAGGGCGCTCCAACAGGGGATATCGACGGCATGACCGGCAGCAAGGCCGCTGTCGAGCCTGAAGGTGCTGACGGCCTGCTCGGTGGTGGTGCCAAAGCGCTTGTCGACAACCTCGGCGTCATCGATTGTATAGCCGAGCTGCAGAAGGCGGGACTGAACATCCTCGACGGCTGCTCCCTGCATGCCCGTGGTAATAGGTTCCATGAACGAACCCCTTTCGGCGTACCATTCGTACTATTTTGAGCGTGTGTCGGATAGACAACGCGAGACAATTTATAAACATGCACTCAATAGTGTAGCAACTTGTACCCAAACTCGCTGCCCACAGGTTTTATGACCCCCGCTAGTTAAGACGCTCCACAAAGAAATCTGCCATTGAGAGGAAGAGCTCGCGCGCATGCGGGTCGAGCTCGACGCCTTCGATAGCGGCCTTGGCCTTAGCGGTCAGGTCGAGCGCATAGGTGTGGGCGTAATCGATGGAGCCGGTCTCCTGGAAGATCTCCACGGCGCGTGCGAGCTGCGCAGGGTCCTCGGTGCCCGAGGAAAGGATTGCCTCGATCTCGTCGTGATAGCGCTCGTCTGACAGGGCATGCACGGCAACGAGGGTGCGCTTGCCCTCGGTGATATCGGTGCGGAAGTCCTTGTTGGCGGCCTCCTTGGTGCCGATCAAGTTGAGCAGGTCGTCTTGAATCTGGAAGGCAAGGCCCGTGTGCAGCCCAAAGGCGCGCAGTGCCTCAATCTGCTCTTCGCTGCCGCCGCCGATAATGGCTCCGGCGGCAAGTGGCGTCGCTCCGCTGTAGTACGCGGTCTTGTGCGTCGCCATGTCCAGATAATCGTCGACCGAAATGTCAAAGCGCCCGTCGCGGACCCAGCCCAGGTCGAGCGCCTGGCCCTCGATGGTACGGACGATCATCTCGGTAAGCTCGTGGAGCACGCGAAGCTTCACGTCTGCGTTGAGTGTGGGGTCGTCGAGAACCGTCTTGGTGACCATGGTGAGCGCCAGGTCACCGCAGTTGATGGCAAGACCGGTGCCCTCGGTAAGGTGCATGCAGGGCTTGCCGCGACGAATCTGCCCGTTGTCGGCGATGTCGTCGTGGATGAGTGCGCCCGACTGAAAGTGCTCGATGGCCGCCGCTGCGCTGCGGGCGCTCTCAAAGCTGCCGCCTACCGCAGTGGCGGCGAGCATGCAGATGAGCGGGCGGTGGCGCTTGCCAGCGTTTGCCGTAAATGCCGAGAGCGGGGTATACAGGTAGCGCTCGATATCGGCGGAAGTCGCCTGTCCGTCAAAGAACGTGGCCAGATAGTCGTTAATCTGGTCAAAGTGCTGGGCTAAAAAGCTGGTAAACGGACTGGACACGGGTTCTCGCATTCTTTGATAGGTTGCATCGTTGCATTATGCAGACAACATATTGCCACATTAGGGCGTCGAGCGCGGCGGTTGAAGACGATTGGTCCATGCGGCCGCAAGTGCGGTAGGGTCTTGGCTAGATAAGCCCAAAGTGTTCGAGCGCGGTGACGACGCCGTCGTGGTCGATGCTGTCGGTGACATAGTCGGCCTTTTCCTTGAGGAAGTCCGGCGCGTTGCCCATGGCGATACCGACATCGACGGCGTTCATCAGCGAGACGTCATTGCTGGCGTCGCCGATGCCGTATACGGTTCCGTGGTGGGGATCGAGGGCGTCGAGTACGGACTGGATACCCTCGCGCTTGGTGCATTCGCGAGGCGAAATCTCGGTCACTTCGAGCTCGAGTTCGTTAAAGCAGAGCAGCGGCTCAAACGCTTGATCCTGAGCGATGCGGTTGGCAAGCGACGTGGACATTAAGATCTTGTAGGCGCTGTAATGTTGCAGCTGCGTAATTGCATCGCCCACGGTGCGGGCGTATCCCGGAGCGTCGGGCGCATCGGCACTCATGCGAACGACGCCATTGAGTCCCTCAAAACGAATCACTTCGTCCGATTGCTCAAGAATGGGAGCAAGGCGCTGCAGCATGCCGGGCGTCATCGCCAAATCGCGAATCACGTGTCCCTCAAGTTCGACATAGCCACCCGCGAGGCAGACGATGCCGGTCCAGGGCAGCTCGAGCAGCTTTGGATGGATGCAGCTCAGCGTGCGCCCTGTGCAGATAAACGCCATATTGCCCTTGGCGACAAAATCACGGATGGCTTGCGAGACCGCTTCATTGGGATAGGGGGAGAGGTCTCGCTCGCTCTCGGGAAGCTCTTGTGCCACTCGAGGGTCTTGCCAGGCGAGTGTTCCGTCGATATCGAAGAAGCAGATATCGCCGCGCTTATGGGCTGCGCTGGCGGCAGGGGAGGCCGAGGTGGTGGGCACAAATCCCGGCTCGAGGCCCATGATCTGGTCAAAATGCTCTTTAACGCGGGGAACGGAGATGCCAATAATCACCTGGGCGGTCTTGCCCGTAATGATGAGGCCCTTGGCGCCCACCGCGACAAACGACGCATTATCTGCAACGATGGAAGGGTCTGCGACCTCGACGCGCAGGCGCGTGGCGCAGTTGGTTGCGCCCACGATATTGCCAACGCCACCTAAAAGCTGAATTACCCGCTCAGCGAGGACGTGATCTTGATCGGATTGAATACTGACCTCGCCATTGGGAGATTGCTCTTTGGCAAAGCCGCTTCCCGTTAAACGATCGATTGCCGCGCGATTGGAGACATGATCCTCGCGGCCCGGCGTCTTAAGGTCATAGACCAAGATGAGTGCTCGAAAACTAACAAAAAAGATGAGGCTAAAGGCAAGACCGATACCGAGCGCCAAAAGGTAGGAGCCGGCATGCATTCGCATGAGTGGGATGAAGTTGAAGGCCGTCATTTCCATGAGACCGCCCGAGAAGATGCCGACGATGCCAAAGAAGTTCATGGTCATGGCAAGGCAGGAGGATAGGACGGCGTAGAGCAAAAAGAGTCCGGGATAGGTGAACATAAAGAGAAACTCGAGCGGCTCGGTGACGCCGCAGACCACCGAGGCGACGATGGCGGGCAAAAGGATGACCTTAAGGCCGGCGCGGCGTTCGGGTTTGGCGGTGAAATAGAATGCTGCCGCGATGGCGGGAAGGCCAAAGAGCTTGCCCCAGCCGGTGGCGGTAAAACCTGCCCAGGGCGCAAGTTCATTTAAAGGGCGCGTGCTATGGGAGAGAATGGGGAGCAGGTTGGTCCACGTGGCGTAAATACCGTCGTGAATGACCAGATTGTCGTAATAGATGGGCATATAGAGCAGATGGTGCAGCCCCATGGGCTCGAGCGCTCGCTCCAAAAACACAAAGATGCCCACGCCGAAGGGGCCGACGCCCGCAAGTGCGTGGCGCAGCGTTTCGGTCACAGCGTATGCGAAGGGCACGATGGCGGCCGAGATGGCGGCAAGGGCAAACACGGCAAAAAAGCTGATGAGGTAGACCAGCGAGGAACCCGAGAAGGTGCCGAGCCAATCGGGAACCTTGGCATCGTAGAAGCGGTCATGGATGGCAACGACGGTTGCCGACACCGCCAGCGGGCCGATAATGCCGGTGTCGAGCGTCTTGATGCCGTCGATGACGGTGATGCCGCTGGCGGGGGTCAAAGATGATGGGTACTTAAGTCCAAGGTTGTCTCCGCTCAGCTTAATGATCTCGCTCAAAAAGAAGCAATAGGCAAAATAGGCCACGAGTGCCTCGAGGCAGCAGCGTGCCGGTTGCTTTTGGGCAAGACCGATAGGCAGCGCTACGGCAAAAAGGAGCGGGAGACGTTTAAAGACCGTCCACGAGCCGCGCTGAATGATAGTCCAGAAAACGTACCAGGGGGTTCCGTATACGGCGAGGTCGCCGACGATATCCACGGTCGTTGCGAGGGCGGAGATGCCGACCATGAGGCCTGATATAGAAAACAGCATGGCGGGCGCGAACATGGCTCCGCCAAAACGTTGGATTTTCTGCAGCATAATATGCCTTTCGGATGCAACATGCTGTGCGAGCAAGAACGTTTAAACAATGAACTCATTGTAGAGGACTGGCTGCTTGCCGCATTGACGGTTTTGATTCGGTCCGATTTGGGTTTCGGGGGAACCGTCGACGGTAAATAATCCGTGCTTTACCGATAATCGGTTTAAACAACTTTAAGAAATGCTATCGTGCCTAGCCATACATATTCATTAGAGGTGAAATCATGCCAAAAGCGATTTACGAAGGAATCTACCGCGAGATCCGTTCGCGCATCATCAACGGGACCTATGCGTTTCAGGAGATGCTGCCAACCGAAGCCGAGCTGACCGCGGAGTTTGGCTGCACGCGCAATACCGTTCGACGCGCCTTGAGCATGCTGGCCGACCAGATGTTTGTGCAGCCTATACACGGCAAGGGCGTGCGCGTTATTTGGCTTAAGGGCGAAACCGATATGCTGGGCGCACTCGAAGAGGTTGAGTCGTTTGGCGAGTTCGCAAAACGCAACAATGCCGTCGCATCGACCGAGGTCAAGTCTTTTGAACATTTGATTTGCACTGAGCAACTCTCTCGTCGCCTGGGCTTTAAGGTGGGCGAGGAGCTGATTCGCGTCGTGCGTGTCCGAAGCCTCAACGGCAGCGCGCGCCAAGTGGACCACGGCTACTTTTTGGCGTCGATCGCCAAGGGCCTGACCCCCGAGATCGCGGCGGATTCTATCTACGGCTATCTGGAGCACAAGCGCGGCGTCAAAGTGATGGCGAGCCGTCGTACGGTGAGTGTCGAGCTCGCCAACGATGAAGACTGCAGCTATCTGGACCTCGGCAAGTACAACTGCGTCGCCGTTATGGAGAGCCAGTCGTACACCTCGGACGGCATCTTGTTCGAGGTCACGCATGCCCGCACACACCCCGAGATCTTCCATTACCGCGTCAATTCCAAGCGATAGCCGGCTAGCTCGCAGCCTGACGAGACTCATGCCCTCAAAGCGAAAACGCCCGGTCAAACCGACGATGCATCGGCTTGATCGGGCGTTTTCTCTGCATTCGATAACAAATAATTGTTTATACAAAACTTGTCAAGTATCAAGTCGAAATTACCGTTCACCGAAGTTTTTCTACCGCTCTAGTAATATTTGTTCAAACAACTAGCCAAATAGCGTATTGTACAAGTCAGCAAAAGGGGCAAAGTCCCCGAGCCAATCTCCGAAGGCGGCGGCAAAGGGTGCCGCCACGGTGTGAAAGGGTGGATTGTAATGAAGAACGAAATGAGCAGAAGGCAGTTCCTGGGCTTTGCTGGTTCCGCGGCTGCGGTTCTTGGTCTGGGCCTCGTGGGCTGCGGTGGTTCTGCCGGCTCTGGCTCCTCTGCTTCTGGTGACGCTGCCGAGGTCTACTTCCTCCAGTTCAAGCCCGAGGTCGACAAGGAGTGGAAGGAGATCGCCAAGGCGTACAAGAAGGAGAAGGGCGTCGAGGTCAAGATCGTGACCGCCGCCTCCAACACCTACGAGGAGAAGCTCAAGTCCGAGATGTCCAAGAGCTCCGCTCCGACGCTGTTCCAGGTCAACGGCCCCACCGGCCTTAAGAACTGGAAGGACTACTGCGCCGATCTTTCCGACACCAAGCTCCGCGGCGAGCTCATCGACGACTCCCTGGCGCTGCAGTCCGACGGCAAGGATCTGGGTATCGACTGGGTTCAGGAGAGCTACGGCATCATCTACAACAAGGAGCTCCTCGAGAAGGCCGGCTACAAGGCCGAGGACATCAACTCCTTCGACAAGCTGAAGGCTTGCGCCGATGACATCCAGGCCCGCAAGGACGAGCTCGGCGTTGACGGTGCCTTCACTTCCGCCGGCATGGATGACTCCTCCAGCTGGCGCTACACCACCCACCTCGCCAACCTCCCGCTCTACTACGAGTTCGAGAAGGAGCACAACCAGGAGGACGACGAGATCAAGGGCGAGTATCTCGACAACTTTAAGCAGATCTTCGACCTGTATATCACCGACTCCACCTGCGATCCTTCGCAGCTTGCCTCCAAGACCGGTGACGACGCCACCAACGAGTTCGCAACCGGTAAGGCCGTTTTCTACCAGAACGGCTCTTGGGCCTACGCCGACCTCACCAAGGCCGGTATGACCGACGACCAGCTCGGCATGCTGCCGATCTACATCGGCGTCGACGGCGAGGAGAACCAGGGCCTGTGCTCCGGCGGCGAGAACTACTGGTGCGTCAGCTCCCAGGCTTCCGAGGATGCCCAGAAGGCCACCGAGGACTTCATGTATTGGTGCGTCACTTCTGACACCGCCACCAGCATCATCGCTGACAAGATGGGTCTGACCGCCCCGTTCAAGAGCGCTAAGGAGACCACCAACGTCTTCTCGCAGCAGGCCGTTGCTATGGCCAAGGACGGCAAGAAGACCGTTGCTTGGGACTTCGTTTACATCCCCTCCGAGGAGTGGAAGAAGAACCTCAAGCAGGCTCTCATCGCTTATGCTGCCGACAACACCAAGTGGGACGGCGTCAAGAACGCCTTCGTCGATGGCTGGAAGACCGAGAAGGCTGCTTCCGAGTAAGCAGTTGCTGCCCAAGCTATCTGATTAGCGACAGGGGGCGGGCAGACGTAGGTTTGCCCGCCCCCTGCATATTGAAAGGACCCTTCTATGGGCAAAGCACTCAAGCGCTGGTGGCCGCTCTTTATGCTGCCCACGTGCCTGGCGTTTATGATCGGGTTCGTGATTCCCTTTATCCAGGGTTTCTATCTCTCGTTCTGCCAGTTTATTACCATCAATAACGCGCACTTTGTCGGTATCGAGAACTACGTGCGCGCGCTGTCCGATCCGCAGTTCTCCACGTCGTTCTTCTTTACGGTGGCGTTTGCCTTCCTGTCGACGGTGCTCATCAACGTGATCGCGCTGGCCATCGCGCAGGCGCTCACCCGCAAAGCGCTCAAGGGCACCAACATCTTCCGTACGATCTTCTTTATGCCTAACCTGATTGGCGGCATTGTACTGGGTTACATTTGGCAGATTCTGATCAACTGCCTGCTCTCCAACGTGGGTGCCCAGCTTATCGCCCTCAACTCCGCCGCTGGCTTCTGGGGCCTTATCATCCTGACCCTGTGGCAACAGGTCGGCTACATGATGATCATCTACATCGCCGGTCTGCAGTCCATTCCGTCTGATTACATCGAGGCCGCCAAGGTCGACGGCGCTACGGCATGGCAGACGTTTTGGAAGGTTAAGATCCCCAACCTGATGCCGACCATCACCATCTGCCTGTTCCTGTCCATCACCAACGGCTTTAAGCTGTTCGACCAGAACCTCGCCCTTACCGGTGGTGCCCCGGCGCACTCCACCGAGATGCTCGCCCTGAACATCTACAACACGTTCTATTCGCGTGCTGGCATCGCATGGCAGGGCATCGGTCAGGCCAAGGCGGTTATCTTCTGCATCCTGGTTGTCGCTATTTCTATGATCCAGCTTAAGGCCACGAGGTCCAAGGAGGTGCAGCAGTAATGAAACGCGATAAGGCTATTAACCGCGCGCTCTCGATCTTCTTTACGATTCTGTCGCTCGCGTGGATCTACCCTGTGTTCATGATTGCGCTCAATTCCTTTAAGAAGGGGACCGCAATCAGCACCACCACGGCGTTCGATCTGCTCACGCCCGAGACGTTCAACGGCCTCGCAAACTACGTGCACGCTCTTAACGAGCAGGGCTTTGCCTCGGCGTTTATGTACTCGCTCATCATCACAGTCACGTCGGTCGTGCTGATTCTGGTGTGCTGCTCCATGTGCGCTTGGTACGTGGTTCGTGTCAACAACAAGATCTCGAACTTCTTCTATTACCTGTTCGTGTTCTCGATGGTCGTACCGTTCCAGATGCTGATGTTCACGCTGTCCAATTTGGCGGACCGCATCGGCTTTAATACGCCGTTCAACATCTGCTTTATCTATCTGGGCTTTGGCGCGGGCCTGGCGGTCTTTATGTTCGCCGGCTTTGTAAAGAACATCCCGCTCGAGATCGAGGAGGCGGCCATGATTGACGGCTGCAACCCGGTTCAGGTGTTCTTTAAGATCGTTCTCCCCATCATGAAGCCCACCTATCTTTCGGTCGGCATCCTCGAGACCATGTGGGTCTGGAACGACTACCTGCTGCCCTACCTTACGCTCGACTCCACCAAGTACAAGACCATTCCTATTTTGATCCAGTACTTCCGCGGCGGCTATGGCCACGTCGAGCTCGGCCCCATGATGGCCTGCATCATGATGGTCGTTGTCCCCATCGTCATCATGTACATCTTCTGCCAGAAGTACATCATCGACGGTGTGGTGGCAGGTGCCGTCAAGGGCTGATGCCGTAACTGTTTTGCAAGTTTTGGCGGCGCCCCTCAGCGCGGCGCCGCGTATCGAAAGGTAGAGACATGGCCGAGATCGTTCTCAAACATGTTCAGAAGGTGTATCCCAACAACGAGTCAAAAAAGAAGGGCTTCTTTGGCAAAAAGAAGAAGACCGAGGAGAAGAAGCACAACCTCAAGGTTACCGAGGACGGTGTGCTCGCTGTAGAGGACTTCAACCTCACCGTTCACGACCAGGAGTTCATCGTCCTCGTTGGCCCCTCTGGCTGCGGTAAGTCCACGACGATGCGCATGGTCGCCGGCCTAGAGGACATCACCTCCGGCGACGTGCTCATCGACGGCAAGCGCGTCAACGACGTGGCGCCCAAGGACCGCGACATCGCCATGGTGTTCCAGAGCTACGCTCTGTACCCCAATATGACGGTGTACGAGAACATGGCATTTACGCTCGAGCTCAAGAAGGTCCCCAAGGACGAGATCGACCGCAAGGTTCGCTCTGCTGCCGAGATCCTGGGCATTACCGAGTATCTCGACCGTAAGCCTAAGGCGCTTTCGGGTGGCCAGCGCCAGCGCGTCGCCATCGGCCGCGCCATCGTGCGAGACCCCAAGGTCTTCCTGATGGACGAGCCGCTGTCCAACCTGGACGCCAAGCTTCGTAACCAGATGCGTGCCGAGCTCATTAAGCTGCGCCACGAGATCAAGGGCACGTTCATTTATGTTACTCACGACCAGACCGAGGCTATGACCCTCGGTGACCGTATCGTGGTCATGAAGGACGGCGTCGTCCAGCAGATCGCCACCCCGCAGGAGGTCTTCAACCATCCCGCGAACATCTTCGTCGCCGGCTTTATCGGCGTGCCGCAGATGAACTTCTTCGATGCCCAGCTGGTGCGCTCGGGCAACGGCTTTACCGTCAAGACCGAGGATATGAACGTGGCGCTCGCCCCCGAGACCTGCGCTCAGCTTGCTCTCAACTGGGACGGCGGCGACGTGAAGGAGATCACGGCCGGCGTGCGTCCCGAGCAGATTCTGCTTGCCGACAAGGACGAGGAGGGCGCGCTCCAGGGTACCGTCGAGGTGACCGAGCTCATGGGTTCGACCGAGCATGTCCACGTGACCGCTCCCGATGGCCAGTTCGTCCTGATCATTCCCGTTGTCGACCTTGAGGCCAAGGGTGCGCTCAAGGCGGGCGACCCCATCTGGTTCAAGTTCGAGAAGAACGCGACCCACCTCTTCGATAAGGTATCTGGCAAGAACCTTATCTAGGCCCGGTTCATCCAGGCCCTCCCTTTGGGCGACTGCGGTATTGCCATCCTTTTGCCGCGGTCACATATAAGGCTCCCCTCCCGTCCACTGGGCGAGAGGGGAGCCTTTCTTTGTGTTGGGGTTGCCTGGCCGGTCGTTTGTCTCGATCTGTAACAGGTAGGGCCGATTTCGGACGTTAGATGTTACAGATCGAGACGGTTCCGCTGAGCTAACCATTTCATCTAAATCTGTAACACCAAAGGTGAATTTCAGCTGCTAGATGTTACAGATTGAGATAAACCCAAGGGGAGGGGCCGGTATGTCTCAATCTGTAACAGCTGGGACCGTTTTGGTTGAGTAGTTGTTATGGATCGAGATTGTTTGGCCGAGTCGGGTCACAGGGTAACGTGTGGGCACAAAAAACGGAGCCGTGTTGCCACGACTCCGTTTCTCAAGAGGATGGGTAAGGGAAGCGAAATTAGTTCAGGTGCCAGATCTCGTCGTTGTACTGGGAGATGGTGCGGTCGGACGAGAAGGTGCCAGCGTTGGCGATATTGATGAGCGCCTTGCGCATCCAGGCGTCCTGGTCCTCGTAGTCGGCCAGCACGCGCTCCTTGGTCTGGATGTACTCCTCAATGTCGAGCAGGGCCATAAACCAGTCCTTGCCCTTAATGTCGTCGTGCAGGCGCTGCAGGCGCTCGGCGTTGCCGGTCGCCATAAAGGCGGGGTTGGTGATAAAGTCCACCAGCAGCTTGATACCGGGCTTGCGGTAGAGTGCGCTGGCGTTATAGCTGCCGTCGGCGTAGAGCTGCTCGACCTGTTTGGACGAGGCACCAAAGGTGTAGATGTTCTCGTCACCCACGAGCTCGGCGATCTCGACATTGGCACCGTCGAGCGTGCACAGGGTCAGGGCACCGTTGAGCATGAACTTCATGTTGGAGGTGCCGCTCGCCTCCTTGGAGGCCAGGCTGATCTGCTCGGAGATGTCGGCAGCGGGAATCACGCGCTCGGCGGCGGTGACGTTGTAGTTCTCGATCATGACGACCTGCAGGTAGGGGGCCACGTCGGGGTCGTTGGCGATCCACTGTGAAAGCGTCAGGATTAGGTGGATGATGTCCTGAGCGATGGTATAGGCAGGCGCTGCCTTGCCGCCAAAGATGATGGTGACGGGGTGTTCGGGCTTGTTACCGTTCTTGATATCGAGATACTTCCAGATGATGTAGAGCGCGAGCATCTGCTGGCGCTTGTACTCGTGGATACGCTTGACCTGAACATCGATGATGGCGTTGGAGGGAATGGTCACACCCTGCTCGAGCGCCATGAACTGGCGCATGATGGCCTTGGCCTCGGCCTTGGTGGCGGCCAAGCGCTCATGAATGCTCTTATCGTCGGCGAAGTTGGCGAGTTTGCTCAGATCGCCGGTGCTGCGCCAGTCGGTGCCGATCACATCGTCGAGCAGGCTGGCGAGCGCGGGGTTGGCCCCATGGATCCAGCGGCGGAAGGTGATGCCGTTGGTCTTGTTGGAGAACTTCTCGGGATAGATCTCGTAGAACGGATGAAGCTCGGTGTCCTCCAGGATCTTGGTGTGGAGGGCGGCTACGCCGTTGATGGAGAAGCCAAAGTGGATGTCCATGTGGGCCATGTGGACGGTGTCGTATTCGTCGATGACGGCGACGCGCGGGTCATCGTGCTCGGCCTTCGCGATCTCATCGAGCTTGACGATAATGTCGGCGATGGCAGGGGAGACCTTCTGCAGGCTGGCGAGCGGCCACTTCTCGAGCGCCTCGGCAAGAATCGTGTGGTTAGTGTAGGCGACCATGGAGCGTACGATGGTCACGGCCTCGTCAAACTCGATGCCATGCTCGGTGGTGAGCAAGCGAATGAGCTCGGGGATGACCATGGTGGGGTGCGTGTCGTTAATTTGGACCACGGCGTAGTCGGCCAGATCGTGCAGGTTGCTGCCGCGCTCGATGGCCTCGTCGATCAGGAGCTGGGCGGCGTTGCTCACCATGAAGTATTCCTGGTAGATGCGAAGCAGGCGGCCCTGCTCGTCGGAATCGTCGGGGTAGAGGAACAAGGTGAGGTTCTTGGCAATCTCGGTCTTGTCGAAGTCGATGGAGCTGCCGGGGACCAGGCCATCGTCGACGCTCGCCAGGTCGAACAGGCGCAGACGGTTCTTGGTGGGCTGGCCGTAACCGGGCACGTCGATGTTGACGAGCTTGGAGGTAACGGCAAAATCGCCGAACTCGACGGTGTAGGAGCGGTCGTCGTCGACTAGGATGTCCTGCTCACCGAGCCACTCGTCGGGGACGGCCTTTTGCTGGTTGTCGACAAAGCGCTGACGGAACAGGCCGTAGTGATAGTTGAGGCCCACGCCATCGCCGGTCAAGCCCAGCGTGGCGATGGAATCCAGGAAGCACGCGGCCAGGCGGCCCAGGCCGCCGTTGCCGAGCGACGGCTCGACCTCGAACTCCTCGATCTTGTTGAGGTCGTGGCCGGCGGCGACGAGCTGGTCCTTAACCTCGTCATAGATGCCGAGGTCGATCATATTGTTGATGAGCAGCTTGCCGAGCAAAAACTCGGCGGAAATGTAATAGAGCTTTTTCTTGCCGTTGTTGAGCGGGCAGGCGGCGGAGCGCTCCTGCACGAGTTTGACCAGCAGCTTGTAAATGCGACGGTCGTCGAGCTGCTCGAGCGAGGTGCCAAAGGACTGCTCGGCGAGTTCCATGAGGTTAATTTGGGGCATGTTTCCTCCTGTAATGGGTTGATTACATGTCTGCAATTCATAAGAATCCCGCGCGAGGGGATTGGGGTGGCCTCGCGCGGGTAAGCAAGCGCGTCCGCACGGTGGGGAGGGGTCGGGCGCGGTAGCTCCTATTGAGGAAGCTCGATTTCGGCTTCCGACGGGATGCGGAAGTAGGTCTCGGTCCAGTCGGTGAGTTTGTGCTCGAGCTCGCGGGTGATGGCGCCGTCGAGCATGCGCCAGGTCCAGTTGCCGCCCAGCGTGGCAGGGGTGTTGATGCGCGCCTCGTTGCCCAAGTTGAGCAGGTCCTGCATGGTGTAGATGCACGTGTCGCTCACGCTGGCTGCGATGGTTCGGTTGAGCGCGTCGGCGATGGGTTCGCCGGCCTGCTGATGGGTGTACAGGGCTGTCTGCTCGCGCTGACGCGGGGTAGCCGTTCCTTCAAACCAGCCGCGTGCCGTCTCGTTGTCGTGAGTGCCCACGTAGGCGACGGTGTTGGCAATGTAGTTGTGCGGCAGGTAGTACGAGTTGGTGCCCTCAAAGGCAAACTGCAGGATCTTCATGCCGGGGAAGCCCGAGTTGTCGCGCATATCGATGACGCCGGGGGTGAGGAAGCCCAGGTCCTCGGCGATGATGGGCAGCGTGCCGAGCTTTTCCTCGAGTGTCTTGAAGAGCTTGAGGCCGGGACCCTGCGTCCACGAACCGTAGGACGAATCAGGCGAGGAGAACGGCACCTCCCAATAGGCCTCGAAGCCGCGGAAGTGATCCAGGCGGATGACGTCGTACATGTCGAGGGCGGCGCGAATGCGGCCCTCCCACCAGGAGAAGCCGTCGGCCTCCATGGCGTCCCAGTCGTAGATGGGGTTGCCCCAGTACTGGCCGGTGGCCGAGAACTGGTCGGGCGGCGTGCCGGCGACGCTCACGGGATTGCCGGCGGCGTCGATCTTAAAGAGCTCAGGTGTCGCCCACATCTCGACGGAGTCACGCGAGACATAGATGGGCAGGTCGCCGATGATGAGAATGTCGCGCTCGTTGGCATAGGCCTTGAGGCGGCTCCACTGGCGATCGAAGAAGTACTGCGTCATCTGGTGGTAGAGCATACGCGCCGGATGGTCGGCGCAGACCTTGGCGGAAGCCTCGCCGCGGGTGCGGAGCTCCGCGGGCCACTCCCAAAACGCCTTGAGACCGCACTCCTCTTTGACGGTCATGAACTCACAGTAGGGGATGAGCCAGTCCTCGTTGGCCTGGATAAAGTCATCGAAATCGGCCGGCTTGTCGGCAGCAAAGCGCTCGGCGGCGCGGTCGAGAATCTGACGGCGGCCGCCAAAGATAGCACCGTAGTCGACATTGCTGGGGTCGGATCCCAGATACACGCCATCGATATCGCGCTGCTCCAGATACCCTGCCTCGATAAACTCGGCAAAGTCGATAAAGTTGGGGTTGCCTGCGCGGGCCGAGAACGACTGATAAGGCGAATCGCCATAGCTGGTCGTCGTAAGGGGCAGAATCTGCCAGTAATGTTGTTTGCACGAGGCGAGAAAATCGACGAAGTCGTAGGCATTCCAGCCAAAGCCGCCGATTCCGTATGGTCCGGGCAGAGATGAGACGGGCATGAGGACGCCGCTTGCACGCTCCATGAATGCGCTCACCAACCTTCTTGTTGTGGGGTCGGCCTGCCGATGGGTGTGCAGTCCGCCTCCGATGTTCTGATTCGATACGCCTATTGTAAAACATGTTGTTTAAACATGTACAGGCAAGATAAAAAAGTTGGTCGATTTTCGGCGAATGGCTACATGCCATGAAAAAGGCCCCGACCTCACAACGTGAGATCGGGGCAAGAACGGTATGTAGGTTTTTGCTACTCGGCGTCGGCGAAGCCGTTGGGGTTGTGGCTCTGCCAGTTCCAGCTATCGCGGCACATGTCCGCGATGTCGTACTGGGCCTTCCAGCCCATCATGCGCTCGGCCTTGGAGGCATCGCACCAGTTGGCAGCGATGTCGCCGGCGCGGCGCTCGCGGATCACGTAGGGCAGCTCCTTGCCACAAGCCTTGGAGAAGGCGGCGACGACCTCGAGTACCGAGGTGCCGGTGCCGGTGCCCAGGTTAAAGATCTCGACGCCGGTCTTGCCGTTCATCCAGTTAAGGGCGGCAACGTGACCAGAGGCCAGATCGCACACGTGGATGTAGTCGCGCACGCCGGTGCCGTCGGGGGTGGGGTAGTCGTTGCCAAAGACCTGAACGGCCTCGAGCTTGCCCACGGCGACCTGGGCGACATAGGGCACCAGGTTGTTGGGGATGCCCTTGGGGTCCTCGCCGATCAGGCCCGACGGATGAGCGCCGATGGGGTTGAAGTAACGGAGCAGCACGACGTCCCACTCGGGGTCGGCGGTGTGGACGTCCATAAGGATCTGCTCGATCATCCACTTGGTCCAGCCATAGGGGTTGGTTGCGGGCTTCTTGGGGTCTTCCTCGGTGACGGGCGGGTTGTCCGGGTCGCCGTAGACGGTCGAGGAGCTCGAGAAGATGATGGACTTGCAGCCATGGTTGCGCATGACGTCGATGAGCACCAGGGTGTTCTCGATGTTGTTGTGGTAGTACTCGACGGGCTTGCTCACCGACTCGCCGACGGCCTTAAAGCCGGCAAAGTGGATGACACGGTCGATCTGATGGGTATCGAAGATCTTGTTCATCGCATCGCGGTCGAGCACGTTGGCCTTGTAGAAGGTGAGGCTCTTGGCGGCTTCGTCGCCCACGATGGTCTTGACGCGGTCGACGGCGACGGCGCTGGAGTTGGAGAGATCATCGACGATGACGACCTGGTAGCCACCCTCGAGCAGCTGAACGACGGTGTGCGAGCCGATAAAACCGGCGCCACCGGTAACGAGGACGCAGGTGTCTTTGGGGTCGAGTGCTTTGGACATGTAGTCTCCTATCGAATCAGGAACACTTCTAGAGGGGAGTATAGCGCAGGCGGGGACGCCCAAATGGTGCACTGTAGGAAAAGCAGAGGATTATGTTAACGTACTCATATAAGAGCTTGCTCAATTGTTACCTCAAATTTGACAATTGCTTACGAGCCGCCGACCTTGTAGTTTCCTGCCGTTCGTGGAAATCGTTGGGACGCGCCATATGTACGCTAATATGTATGAGTTGAGCGACATATAAATAAGCATGTAACGGAGTACATATGTCACCAAACAGCGATTCCATCCTTTCCCAGGAGCTCTCGCGCCGCACTGCCCTTAAGGCCCTGTTCGGCGCCGCTTCTGCGGCAGTTCTTTTTGGCCTGCCCACTCGCGCCCATGCGGCGGAGGCTTCCAAAGAAACCACCGATAAATTGAATGCCGCCCAGGCCCAACTCGACGAGGTTCAGGCCCAGCTCGACAGCATCGCAAATGAGTATGCGGCGCTGGCCAACAAGAATGCCCAGACCCTCAACGACATCGAGAATGTCCAGGGCAAGATTGACGACACGCAGGCCCAGATCGATGAAAAGAAGGCCGAGCTCAAGAAGAAGCGCAACGACCTTTCCGATCGCGTGGCCGCCAGCTACAAGTCCGGCGGTACGAACATCCTGTCGCTGCTGCTGGCCTCTGGCTCGTTTGAGGAACTCGTCGCCAACGCGCATTACGTTGAGAAGATCAACAAGAGCGACCGCGATGCCATCGAGGATATCCAGACGATTCAGGCCGAGCTCGACGCACAGAAGACCGAGCTCGAAGCACAAAAGGCTGACCTGGAGAAACTCAAGGATCAGCAGATGGCTCAGATGCAGGATATGCAGGCCAAGCAGCAAGAGGTCCAGACCGTGCTGAACGGTCTTTCCGACGACGTCAAGGAACTCATGGCTCAGCGCGATTCCGAGATCCTCGCTGCCGCCCAGGCTGAGGAGGCCGCTAGGAAGGCGGCTGCGGCAGCCGCGGCCTCTGCGAACACGGGCTCTTCTTCGGGTGGCTCGAGCTCGGGTGGCGGCTCGTATGCCGGCGGCACCCCGCAACAGACGGGCGGTTCGGGCAAGCAGCAGGCCGTCGTCAATGCGTGCTACTCGACGCCTTCTCCCGGCCAGGGCTGGTGTGCTGCCTGGGTTACCAACGTCTTCCGCAATGCCGGCGTGGGCTATTTTGGCGGCAACGCGTGTGACATGTTCAACGCCTGGTGCTATAGCTCCGACCGCTCGGCGCTGCAGGTGGGCATGATCGTGGCCGATTCCTCGCACAGCGGCACGGGTGCTCCGGGCCTTATCTACGGTCATGTGGGTATCTACGTTGGCGGCGGCATCGTTATGAGCAACGAGGGTGCCATTACGTCTAAGTCGCTTGATTCGTTTATTAGCTTCTATGGTACTGGCTCTGGCGTGCGTTGGGGCTGGCTTGGCGGTATTGCGCTGTCGTAAAGCCGACTGGGCCGCGTGCCCGCCCGCAATATATTTGATTGTCTGCTCGGGCAGTCCTGCGCAAGACGAAGGCCACATTAAGTGGCCTTCTTTGCGTGCGGAACTCGCGATCAATCAAATATATTGCGGGCGGGCACGCGGCCCTCTCGGGTTCGGGGCGCTACGCACCGGATTGGTTGTCTGAATAAAAGAAAGTGAAGGCCCCTTTCGGGGCCTTCTTTTTTAGAGGAATTCGCCGACTCGGTGGACTTCGGGTTCGAGGTCCACGTCGAATTGGTCTTTGACGGTTGTTTGGATGTGGCGGATGAGTTCGTCGACATCGGCGGCGGTGGCGTGGTCGGCGTTGACGATGAAGCCGCAGTGCTTTTCGCTCACCTGCGCGCCGCCAATGGCGTGTCCTCGCAGGCCGGCGTCCATGATGAGCTTGCCGGCAAAGTGGCCCTCGGGGCGCTTGAAGGTGGAGCCGGCACTCGGCATGTCGAGTGGCTGCTTGTCCTCGCGGCGCTGGCGGTAGTCGTCCATGTCGGCCTTGATCATCGCGGCGTTGCCCGGGGCGAGATTGAAAGTGGCCGAAAGCACGATGAAACCGTCGTCGGCAATGCGGCTCTTGCGATAGCCCAGGTTGAGCTCATCGACATCGAACTCGATAATGCTGCCGCTACCGCGGGTGCCGTCGTCGAGCATGCGGGCGGGCTTGTAGACGCGCACGGACTCCAGCACATCGGCCATGCAGGCGCCGTATGCTCCGGCGTTCATGTAGCAGGCACCGCCGACCGATCCGGGAATGCCCGAGATGGGCTCCATGCCGGTAAGGTCGGCCTCGGCTGCCGCGGCTGCGACATCGGAAAGCAAGGCGCCGGCTGCCGCCGTGACGTGCGTGCCGTCGACCGTAATGTCGGAGAGGCCCTCGCCCAGCGCTACGACGACGCCGCGGATGCCCTTGTCGCCGACGAGCAAGTCGGAGCCGTTGCCCACGATGGTGAGTGGTAGATTGCAGCGATAGCAGGTATCGAGCGTGGCGACGAGGCCTTGCTCAGTATCGGGCGTGACAAAGACGTCGGCCGGACCGCCGATCTTAAACGTGGTGTGCTCGCGCATGGGCTCGCTCATCAGCACGTTGTCCTCGCCGGCAACGCCAGCGAGCGCGCACAGCAGGTCCTCGTTAAAAAAATCGTTCTCGTGCATACGAATATCCGCCTTTTGGTGGTCGTTGTCATCAATCGATTGCAATATACCCCACCCGGACGGATTTGGTGCGCTGGCGGCGATAAAACAGCCGTCCACCGGATTGGTAAAGTGTTTATCACCGAGGTAGAGGGGTAGTCGCTATACTTTCAAGAGATTGCGCGTAAACCCGGAAGGAGCGAGATGGCCAACAAAGTCACCCTCAAGCAGATCGCCCAGGAGGTGGGGCTTTCCCCCTCGTCGGTCTCGCTTGTTCTCAATAATCGGCCCTGTCGCATCTCGGAAGAAAACCGCAAGCTCATCAAAGAGGTCGCGGCGCGCAACCACTATGTTCCCAACCAGATTGCGCGCAGCCTGGTCATGCGCGAGTCGCGCACGCTGGGCCTTATCGTCCCTAACATCGAGAGCCGCTTTTTTGCCTCGCTCGCCGGTAGCCTGGAAAAGCGCTGCCGCGAGGACGGCTATGCGCTCTTCATTACCAGCTCGGGCGGAAGCGCCGATGACGATCTGGAGCTGCTGCGCCAGCTGGTGACGCGCGGCGTTGATGGCGTCTTCCTGGTGGTGGGTGACGAGTTCTCCGATGACCGCGCCCTGCGCGAAGAAGTCAGCCACCTGCCCATCCCGGCCGTAATGGTCGACCGTGCCATTGAGGGGCTCGAGTGCGACAAGGTGATGTTCGACCACGAGATGGGCGGCTATATGGCCACCCGCTATCTGATCGAGCAAGGCCACCGCCGTATTGCCTGCCTGGTTAATGCCCGCCGTTCCAATACGGGTCGCAAGCGACTTGCCGGCTATGAGCGCGCGCTGCGCGAGGTTGGCCTGCCGATCGACGCGCGTTTGGAGTTTGAGAGCGAGTACTACATTCCGAGCGCATACGAGGCCTCGGAGGCAGTGCTCGCAACTGACGCCACTGCCGTGTTCGCAAGCTCAGATAACATTGCCCTCGGTTTGCTCAAGCGCTTACACGAGATGGGGAAGAGCATCCCGGGCGATATCTCGGTGGTGAGCTATGACAACTCGGCGGCCGACGTTCTCTTTGAGCCGGCGCTGACCGCGATTGAGCAGGACCCTGGTGTCCTTGCGGAGCATGCTTTTGGCTGCATGTCCAAGCGTCTTGCCGGTAGGGGCGGCAGGCGTGCCGAAGAGGTCGTTCTGGAGCCGGAGCTTATCGTTAAGGACAGCGTGCTCGAGCTTACTAAACACAACTAAACACGTTTACCAATTTGCAGAGACCGAATGTGGAGCACCTGTGACAATCAACGCCGCAGGTGAATGTCGCGTTTTGCTAATCGATGGGATTGATAAGGGTGGTAAAACGTTTTTTCACCATGATAAAACGTTTTAGCAAATATACTGGTCCCAACGAAAGGTTGCCGTATTGGAGGGTGACCGCACAGCGAAGGGACATAAACAATGGCTAAAACACTGGGGACGCCGTGGCAAAAGCTGGGCCACGAGGTGCCGGCTTCCGAGCTCGAGGGCGTCGACCTGTATTGGCGCGCATCGAACTATCTGTCCGTCGGTCAGATCTACCTTCGCTCTAACCCGCTAATGCGCCCCGACTTTGTCGACGAGAAAACCGGTGAGGTGCGCGACTTCGGTCGTCCGGACGTTAAGCACCGCCTGGTTGGCCACTGGGGCACCACGCCCGGCATCAACTTCCTGTTCGGTCACGTCAATCGACTGATCGCCGACCACAACCAGAATGCTATCTTCTTGATGGGCCCTGGTCACGGTGGCCCCGCCGGTACTGCTCAGTCGCTGCTCGACGGCACCTACCGCGAGATTCGCCCCGACATCACCAATGACGAGGCAGGCCTGCAGAAGTTCTTCCGCCAGTTCTCCTATCCCGGCGGCATCCCGAGCCACTTTGCGCCCGAGACGCCCGGTTCCATCCACGAGGGCGGCGAGCTCGGCTACACGCTCAGCCACGCTTACGGTGCCGTCATGGACAACCCGAGCCTGCTGGCCGTGGCCGTGGTGGGCGATGGCGAGTCCGAGACCGGTCCGCTCGCGACCTCTTGGCAGTCCAACAAGCTCGTGAACCCGGCAACCGACGGCATCGTCCTGCCGATCCTGCACCTCAACGGCTACAAGATCGCCAATCCCACCATCCTTGCCCGCGTGTCCGATGAGGAGCTCACCAAGTTCTTTGAGGGCATGGGCTATAAGCCGCACTTCTTTGTCGCCGGCTTTGACGACGAGAGCCACGCAAGCATTCATGCGCGTTTCGCTGCCCTGTTTGAGCAGGTCTTTGACGAGATCTGTGACATCAAGGTCACCGCGCAGGCCCAGGCCGCCGCGGGCGAGACCGTGGTCCGCCCGGCCTACCCCATGATCGTGTTCCGTACTCCCAAGGGCTGGACTTGCCCCAAGCACATCGACGGCAAGAAGACCGAGGACTCCTGGCGCGCCCATCAGGTTCCACTGGCGAGCGCCAAGGATACCCACGAGCACTTCCGCGTGCTGCGCGAGTGGCTGCGCTCCTATAAGCCCGAGGAGCTCTTTACGCCCGAGGGCCAGGTACGCCCCGAGGTGACGGCCTTTATGCCGACCGGCGAGCTGCGTATCGGCGCCAATCCCAACGCGAACGGCGGCAAGGTGCGCCGCGAGCTCGAGCTGCCCGATATCCACGCCCACGAGATCCCCGTCGCCGAGAAAGGTCACGGCTGGGGCTCCACCGAGGCCGCTCGCGTCTTTGGTGAGTACACTGCCGACGTTCTGGCCAAGAACATGGACGATTTCCGCATCTTTGGTCCCGACGAGACCGCGTCTAACCGCCTGCAGGCCGCCTACAAGGTGACCAAGAAGCAGTGGGATGCCGGCTTCTACGAGGACGAGGCCAACGACGAGCTGCTCGCCGGCTCCGGTAAGGTTGTCGAGCAGCTGTCCGAGCACCAGTGCGAAGGCTTCCTCGAGGCTTACGTGCTCACCGGCCGCTCCGGTGTGTGGAGCTCCTACGAGAGCTTTGTGCACGTGGTCGATTCCATGGTCAACCAGCACTGCAAGTGGCTCGAGGCAACCAAGCGCGAGATTCCGTGGCGTGCCCCCATCAGCGGACTCAACATTTTGCTGTCGAGCCATGTTTGGCGTCAGGACCACAACGGCTTCTCGCACCAGGACCCCGGCTTTATCGACCTGCTGCTCAACAAGGCCAACGACACGCATATCGTGAATGCTTACTATCCGGCCGACGCCAACATGGCCCTCGCTGTGGCCGAGCGCGTCTATCAGTCCACCGACTGCGTCAACGCCATCTTCTGCGGCAAGCAGCCCGCCCCGACCTTCCAGACGGTCGACGAGGCCTGTGCCGAGCTCGCCGAGGGCGTCGCAACCTGGAAGTGGGCATCGACTGCCGACTCGCTCGCCGAGGCTGACGTCGTGGTTGCCACGTGCGGTGACGTGCCGACGCTTGAGGCCCTGGCTGCAACCGATATGCTGCGCGAGCTGGGCATCAAGGTATGGTTCGTTAACGTGGTCGATCTGCTCAAGATTCAGAACGTCTGCGAGAACGACCAGGCCATCAGCGATGAGCGCTGGGCTGAGCTGTTCGGCTGCGGTGAGAAGCCCGTGCTCTTTGCGTTCCACGCCTATGCCGGCACGATTCGCCGCCTGATCTGGAACCGCCCCGGCCACGACGCCTTCCGCGTCCACGGCTACGAGGAGAAAGGCTCCACGACCACGCCGTTTGACATGCTGCGTCTGAACAACATGGACCGCTGGGCCCTGGCCGCCGACGTGCTGCGCATGGTCGACGCCGATAAGTTTGCCGAGCAGATTGATGAGTGGGAGGCCTTCCGCACCGAGGCCTTTGAGTTCGCGTGCGACGAGGGCTTCGATCACCCGGCCTTTACCGACTGGGTCTGGCCCGACGCTGCAGCTGCAACTGCTGCCGACGGCACGCTCTCCGCAACGCAGATGACCGCAGGCGACAACGAGTAGGTAGGCATCCGGGACGGTCTCGCGCTGGGGCCTTGCCCGGCGGGGTGGCCTTGCTCCGGGAAGTGGGCTTC
>UREM01000024.1 GCA_900546775.1 uncultured Collinsella sp.
GGTTGGGGTCGCGGGTTCGAGCCCCGTTGTCCGCTCCAAACTCAGCAGCCCGACTACTACGGTAGCCGGGCTTTTTCGTACCCATCGCATGGGCTCGAACCCGAGAGGGAGCGAGCGTTAAGCAAACGCGGAGCGTTTGTAGCGAGCTGGCGAGGTCGCCGGCAGGCGGCCGAAGCCGGTGCGGATCCGCGAAGCGGATACGCAGACGCCCCGTTGTCCGCTCCAACTATGTTACGCGGTTCTAACGAACCGCGTTTTTTGTTGACGCTGCGCGAGCCCCGGGAACCCCATCTTGCCCCTCAATCGTCGGTCGCGTACATAAAGTACGCTTCCCTCCTCTTTCGCGGCAACCTGGGGCACCCGGAGCCCGCTCGCTGTCGTTGCCGGGGGCGTGTGTCTTCCATTCTTTTCGCTAATCGGTCGATTCGTCCCAGGAGGCTCGAACCCGAGAGGGAGCGAGCGTTTTGGGGCGTGGCTGCGGCGTTGTTTGCCGTGAATGTCAGCTTTGGGCGTATCATCGTGGGCATCTCGCAAAACCTCGTTGCAAGGGAGATTCATCCCATGGCTACAGAAAAGTCCTCTTCGCGCTCATGGATGTCCGATGCCGCGATTTATCAGATCTACCCGCGCTCGTTTAAGGATTCGACTGGTTCGGGTCTGGGCGATATCGCGGGCATTACCCAGCAGATGGACTATCTTGAGCGGCTGGGTATCGAGGCCATCTGGCTGAGCCCGTTTTACCCATCGCCTCTTGTCGATGGCGGCTATGATGTGGCGGACTACTGCGATGTCGACCAACGTCTCGGCTCGCTTGACGACTTCGATGACATGATCGCCGCGGCTCACACGCGCGGCATCAAGGTCATCGTCGACATCGTGCCCAACCATTCGTCCAACCAGCACCCCTGGTTCAAAGCCGCTCTTGCCGCCGGCCCCGGATCGCCCGAGCGCGCCCGCTATATCTTCCGCGATGGTCGCGGCGAGCATGGCGAGCTGCCTCCCACCAATTGGAATGCCAACTTTGGCGGCCCCGCCTGGACGCGTGTCGCGGACGGTCAGTGGTATCTGCACATGTTTACGCCCGAGCAGCCGGACTTTGACTGGTCATGCCCCGAGGTTCGCGCGTTCTTTTGCGATGTTCTGGCGTTTTGGAGCGATCGAGGCGTCGACGGCTTTCGCATTGATGTGGCACACGGTCTCGCCAAGGATCTCGACCGCGATGATCTCGACCAGTGGCATCTCGCCGAGGGCGATGACATGGTTGACGACGGCACCCATCCGCTGTGGGATCGCAACGAGGTTCACGAGATCTATCGCGAGTGGCGCCGCGTGTTCGACCGCTATAATCCGCCGCGCAGCGCTGTTGCCGAGGCGTGGGTGCTGCCCGAGCGCCAGTATCTCTACGCGCGCCCCAGCGAGCTTGGCCAGACATTTAACTTTGAGTTCGCCAAGGCCACTTGGACCTATGATGACATGCACGCTGCAATCGAGGAGGGCTTGAAGGCGGCCATCGAATCCGATTCCGCCTCGACCTGGGTACTCTCCAACCACGACGTGCCGCGCGTGGCGACGCGCTATGCCCTGCCGCAAATCAAGGCGACGCGCTACCACCAGATTGCGCTTGACTGGCTCTTACGCGACGGGTCGTCTTATGACGAGGACCGTGAACTCGGCGAGCGCCGTGCGCGGGCGGCCCTTTTGCTCGAGCTGGCGCTTCCGGGCTCGGCATACGTGTATCAGGGTGAGGAGCTCGGCCTTTTTGAGGTGGCTGACATCCCGTGGGCCGCACTCGAAGATCCTACTGCGACCAATACGCACGGACCGAAGCGCGAGAAGGGGCGCGACGGCTGTCGTGTGCCCCTGCCGTGGGTGGCGACGGACGATCCCGCGCAGGGCGGATCGTTTGGGTTTTCACCGGTGGACGCCGATACGGCGCCCCATCTGCCGCAGCCTGCATGGTTTTCCGATTACGCTGCCGATAGGGAAGAAGCGGACCCGACATCGATGCTTGCGCTCTATCGTGACGCCCTCTGGCTGCGGCGCAAGCTGCGCGGGTGCGCCAACGATCTTGCGTGGCTCGATCTTGACGGGCGCACCGGTCTTGCGGATGGTGCCGAGGGCGCTAAGGGCGGCGTCATCGCCTATCGTCGCGACAACGGCTGGGCGTGTGTGACGAACTTCGGTGCAGCACCCGTGGAACTGCCGGCGGGTAGGGTCCTGCTCACTTCATCACCACTTGTAGACGGTAGACTCGCGCAGGACAGCTCCGTCTGGATCATGCTCGCTGAGTTGTAGGGGCCTCTTGCGGCGAGTTAGCGTTTGCCCGCGCCTTCCGTGGTGGCTGATGTCTTTGCGAGGTTCGCGAGGGCGTCGCAAAACTTTTCAAAAAAAGTTCTTGCATAGGATGCGGGCATCACGTAAGATTAATCCTCGTAAGCGGACATGGCTCAGTTGGTAGAGCACAACCTTGCCAAGGTTGGGGTCGCGGGTTCGAGCCCCGTTGTCCGCTCCATTTGGGCGTTTAGCTCAGGGGGAGAGCGCTTCCCTGACACGGAAGAGGTCAGAAGTTCAAATCTTCTAACGCCCACCAAATGTTCGCAGCCCAGAGGCTTAGCCTCTGGGCTGTTTTGTTTTTGGTAGCCAAATAGGTTATCAAATTTCAATATCAGCGCCCTTTTACGTTGCCCCACAAGAATCATGCGAGACGTTTTAAACTTCTCCTTATGCATATTACGATCCTTGCACGGATCAATGGGATGAGCGGTCACGGCAACAAGCGACCGCAACATGTTGGTCAAGCATAATCTTTTGGATTCTTTTGGCGTGAGCGGCTTGGTTTTGGTAGGATTTGTCAGCGGCTTGACTAAGGGGGTTTTATAACTGCCATGCAGGTAGCCGTGTTGGTAACGTTTTACCGACTTGTCCAATGCCCCTCATTTTTAATGCGTCTGCAAAATGACCAATTGCTTTGACCTGCTGAAACACTATATGTTGTGTTTGACCTAAAAAAAGAATACAGGATATAGATGCGTCTTTGTCGTATGATAGATGGCGGACAGAGAACGAAGACCTTAACTGCCTCTTTTGAACGTGTCCCTGAGCCGCTTGATCGGCTCCTGGGCATGTCCGCATGGAGGCTTATGGTTTATCGAGAACACAGATTGCGCGACGGCGCCGCAAGACAGGGGCAAGCCCTGCCGGGCATCGTTTGGCTCTGAAGCGCAATGAGGCTACGACGTGAAAGAGGCAAGAGGATGAAGATCATCAAGCGCAGCGGCACCGAGGTTGTCTTTGACATCGATAAGATCGTCAATGCCATCCGCGCCGCCAACTTGGAGGTCGAGGAGAGCTCTCGTCTAACCGACCGCCAGGTGGTTTATGCGGCGCAAAACGTCGCCGAGGCATGCGAGAACGCGGGCCACACCGTTTCGGTCGAGGAGATCCAGGATTTGGTCGAGGACGAGATCATGCGTCTCGACTGCTACGAGGTTGCCCGCCACTACATCATCTATCGCTATGTTCAGAGCCTGAAGCGCCAAAAGAACACGACCGATGACAAGATCCTGTCGTTGATCGAGTGCAACAACGAAGAGGTCAAGCAGGAGAACTCCAACAAGAACCCGACCGTCAACTCCGTTCAGCGCGACTACATGGCCGGCGAGATTTCCAAGGACCTGACCCAGCGCGTGCTGCTGCCCCAGGAGATCGTGGATGCCCACAATGAGGGTCTGATCCACTTCCACGATTCGGATTACTTTGCCCAGCACATGCACAACTGCGATCTGGTGAACCTGGAGGACATGCTCCAGAACGGTACTGTTATCTCGGGTACGCTGATTGAGAAGCCGCACAGCTTCTCGACGGCCTGCAACATCGCGACACAGATCATCGCCCAGGTTGCATCCTCCCAGTACGGCGGCCAGTCCATCTCGCTGACCCATCTCGCCCCCTTTGTTGAGGTGAGCCGTCAAAAGATTCGCGGCGAGGTCGCCCGCGAGCTCGAGGAGCTCGGTGTTTCCGCATCCCCCGAAAAGGTCCGCGAGGTTGTTGAGGACCGTCTGCGTGACGAGATCCGTCGCGGCGTCCAGACGATTCAGTATCAGGTCGTGACCCTTATGACCACCAATGGCCAGGCGCCGTTCGTGACGGTCTTTATGTATCTTAATGAGGCCCGTACGCCTCAGGAGAAGCACGACCTTGCCATGATCGTGGAGGAGACGCTTCGCCAGCGCTACGAGGGTGTTAAGAACGAGGCCGGCGTGTGGATCACTCCGGCATTCCCCAAGCTTATCTATGTACTCGAGGACGATAACGTTCACGAGAATTCCCCGTACTTCTACCTGACCCAGCTGGCTGCCAAGTGCACCGCCAAGCGCATGGTGCCCGATTACATCTCCGAGAAGAAGATGCGCGAGCTCAAGCTGTCGAAGGGCGAGACCGCCGGCAACGGCGACTGCTATACCTGCATGGGTTGCCGCAGCTTCCTGACGCCCGATCGTTCGGGCAACGGCTTTAACAATGTTGCCAACGCACTGAACTATGACCCGACCAAGCCCAAGTACTATGGTCGCTTTAACCAGGGTGTTGTGACCATCAACCTGCCCGATGTCGCGCTGAGCTCGCATCAGGACATGGACAAGTTCTGGAAGATCTTCGACGAACGCCTTGAGCTGTGCCATCGTGCCCTGCTGTGCCGTCATGAGCGCCTGATGGGCACGCTTTCGGATGCCGCACCGATTCTTTGGCAGTACGGCGCCCTGGCGCGTCTGAAGAAGGGCGAGACGATCGACAAACTGCTCGTGGGCGGATACTCCACCATCAGCCTGGGCTATGCCGGTCTGTATGAGTGCGTCAAGTACATGACGGGCCACAGCCACACCGAGAAGGAGGGCACGCCCTTTGCCATGGCCGTCATGCAGCGCATGAACGACAAGTGCGCCGAGTGGAAGGCCGAAAGCGATATTGACTTCTCGCTGTACGGTACCCCGCTTGAGTCGACGACCTACAAGTTCGCCAAGTGCCTGCAGCGTCGTTTTGGCATCATCCCGGGCGTGACGGACAAGGGCTACATCACCAACAGCTATCACGTCCACGTGTCCGAGGAGATCGACGCATTCGACAAGCTCAAGTTCGAGGGTATGTTCCAGCAGCTTTCGCCGGGCGGTGCCATCTCCTACGTCGAGGTTCCCAACATGCAGGACAACCTCAAGGCTGTCATTCGCGTGATGCAGTACATCTACGACAACATCATGTATGCCGAGCTCAACACCAAGAGCGATTATTGCCAGGTGTGTGGCTACGACGGCGAGATCAAGATTGTCGAGGATGACGGCAAGCTGGTGTGGGAGTGCCCCAACTGCGGCAACCGCGACCAGGAGAAGATGAATGTCGCCCGTCGTACGTGCGGCTACATCGGTACCCAGTTCTGGAACCAGGGTCGAACCGAGGAGATCCGCGACCGCGTGCTGCATCTCTAATAGTCATCCCAGGCCGTCCCGTAGCGAGGCCCCGGACCTTTACTCGCTATTTCGGACAGTCCTGGCTCACGACGGAGACGCCACTGGCGCCTCCTGTTCGTGCGGAACTCATATCGAGTAAAGGTCCGGGGCCTCGCTACGGGGCGGCCAAGTTGATGTAGCTGAGATGCAGCATGCGGTCTGCTCACTACTCGAAGTTCTTAGCGGAAATAATTCGAGCTGCAGCTGCGATTTACTTGCGATGGCGGTTGAGCCACAACCCAGTTTTTATTGGACCTCGAACCCTATACTCGATGTTCGCTTCGTTCATTGAGTTACCCTTTGCATGAGGCCGGGACATATCGTCCCGCCCGCAGTTTCGCAGGCCGCAGGCCGAGAATGTTTGAGGACGGGATGATATGCCCCGGCCTCCCGGGAGAGTTACCTATGAACTACGCGAACATTAAGTATTTCGACATTGCTGATGGAGAAGGCGTCCGCACTTCTCTGTTTGTGAGCGGGTGCCGTCGTGGCTGCAAGAATTGCTTTAACTCCGTCGCGTGGGACTTTGCCGCGGGCGAGCCGTTTGATCGTGCCGTCGAGGACAAGATTATCGAGAGCCTCGATCATCCCTTTATTGACGGCCTGACGATTCTGGGCGGCGAGCCTATGGAGCCCGAGAATCAAGCGGGACTCGTTGATTTTGTCGAGCGTGTTCGCGCGGCCTATCCAGCGGGGTCGGGGAAGACTATTTGGTGCTTCACCGGTGATGTGCTCGAGGAGCTTATGCCGGGAGGCCGCCACCATACCGAGGTCACGGACCGTATCCTTGCCTGTCTCGACATGTTGGTGGATGGCCCGTTTGTTCAGGATCTGTATGATATCTCATTGCGTTTTAGGGGCTCGAGTAACCAGCGCGTGATCGATATGAACGCTACGCGCGCCCGTGCTGAGCGTGAGGGCGTTGCGCTTTGTGATGCGGTTGAACTTTGGCGTGATGATCCGGTCTATTCGACCCATACTATGTAGCTTGTGGTCGATGCCGGAGGGCGTGGTACCATAGCGCGAACGTGAAATCGGAAAAGTGAGGCCCAGATGGTCGATCAGGAAAAAGTCGAGGCCGCCATTGAGCTGTTGCTTGAGGGCATAGGCGAGGATCCAGCTCGTGAGGGCCTGCTGGAGACCCCGGCGCGCGTTGCCCGTATGTATGGTGAGATTGCCGGCGGTATGGACCAGAGTGCCGAGGAACACCTGTCCAAAACCTTTGCCGTCGCTTCGAACGATTTGGTTATCGAGCGCGACATCACGTTCTACTCGCTGTGCGAACATCATCTGCTGCCGTTTTATGGCAAGGCCGCCATTGGTTATATCCCTAACGGTCGGGTGGCTGGGCTTTCCAAGCTCGCCCGCACGGTTGAGGTTTATGCCCGCCGTCTTCAGCTGCAGGAGCAACTGTGCGCACAGGTTGCCGATGCCCTCATGGATTATCTCGCTCCCCAGGGAGCGATTGTGTTGATGGAGGCCGAGCATATGTGCATGACGATGCGTGGCGTGCAAAAGCCCGGCACCAAGACCGTGACGCTTGCTCGCCGCGGCGTCTTTGAGACCGATCCCGCGCTCGAGGAGCGTTTCTTTAGGATGCTGGGCCGCTAACCATGAGAGTCGTCAACGACTTTACATCGAAGACCGATGAGGGGACGTCGCGTCGCGGTTTTAAGGCTTCGGGCCTGGCGCCTTTTGGCGTCATGCCTCGCATTGATTACATTTGTGCCAACGGGCTGTTCCGGCGGCACCTGGGCAACATCGTACAGTTGGAATCGGGGCGCATCTTCTGCCGCCACGGTATTGACCATCTGCTCGATGTCGCTCGCATTATGTGGATCAAGAATCTCGAGGAGCAGCTCGAATTTGACCGCGAGGTCATCTACGCCACGGCACTTCTTCACGATATCGGCAAAGATGAACAGTATGAATCGGGTATATCCCATGATGTTGCAAGCGAACGCGTCGCTGATGCGATTCTCGGCGGCATGCCCGATGACGTGGCGTTTGAGCCGGCCGATGCCGCAGCCATTAAGACGGCCATTCTGGGCCATCGAAAGCTGCGCGTGAACAGCCAACCGCTTGAGCGTCTGCTCTATGCAGCCGACAAAGCGTCGCGTGCCTGCTTTGCATGCCCCGCGCGCAACGCTTGCAACTGGAGCGATGATAAAAAGAACCTGTCGATTCGCGTGTAGTTAGTTTGCGCGGTCGGGGTTCTAAACGAAGGAGACGATCGCGTTGAGTAACAAGAAACTGCCCGAGAATGCAACCAAGACTGAAGGTGCTGAGCTCGCCCGCCGTGGAAGGGGCGAAATATCCACCGCAACGGCGGTGCCTCACGTGAGCTATGACGATCTGCGCCATGCCGATCGCATTGTCATTGACGGCCTTGAGGTTTTTGCCAACCATGGCGTGTATCCCGAGGAGAATGCGCTGGGTCAGAAGTTCATCGTTTCTCTGGTGCTCTATGCCGACCTGCGCGCGGCGGGGGAGCACGATAACCTGGATGCCTCGATTGACTACGGCTCGGTGTGCCACGATGTCGATGGCTATCTGCGCGAGCATACGTTTAAGCTCATCGAGGCGGCAGCCGAGGGGACAGCCCAGATGCTGCTGCGCCGTTATCCCTCGCTGCTTGGTGTGCGCATAAAGCTCGATAAGCCGTGGGCTCCTGTTGGCCTGCCCCTGGCAAGCTGCGGCGTCGAGATCGAGCGCGTGCGCTAACCGGTTCTAATACGACTCTATGGGTGGCTGCTTGAGCCGCTGCGACAGAGCTTTATTGTTGGGACAGTACGTGTCGAGCAGGGCGTGGAATCGCTGATTGTGGCTTGGCTCGAGCAAGTGGACGAGCTCGTGGGCGACAACCATGTCGAGGCATTCGATGGGATAGGCGGCAAGTTCGCGTGCGATGCGAATGGCGCCGGTCTTGGGCGTGCATGATCCCCAGCGCGTTTTCATGCTGCGCACGGAGACGCGGGCCACGGTGACGCCCATTGCGATTTCGTACGCGTGCACCATATCGTACAGCGCCGTGGTGACCTCGGTTGCACAGAGCTGGTCGATATGGGCTTGGAGCTCATCGGACGTTAGGCCGTCGAGGATTGCGTGCCGCTTGGCCTGTGGGCCTTCGTCCGATTCATCGGTACCCATAAAACTTGCGAAGGTGGCCTGTTTGGGTCGCGGTGCGGGTGATGCAAAGTTGTGATCGAGTGCATCCTGTACCGTGATGGGCTTGCCCCAAAGTGCAATGATGGACGAGGGGCTGAGCGGCTCTCGTGCCGTCGCCTGACGCTGCTCGCGCTGGGCAAGTCGGCTGGTAATCCAGGCGCTGTTGCGCTTCACAAACGCTTCGATACGCTCGCGGCTGGCGCCGAGCGGTGCGCTGGCGTGGACCTCACCGCTCGATGTGACGCGTAGGTTGAAGTTCTTGACGCGCTTTTTGGTAACGACGACGGGGATGGGCGTCCCATCCGGTCGGGATGCGGAAATCGTAAACTGCTGCGTCAAAAGCGGTCCTTTGGATTGGGGACGGGCCGGCATGTCGACCGTTCGGCATGCCGGCCCGCTCAAGGGATGTGAAATTAATAACGCTCGAAGAAGGCAAGCGCGTTGTCGCTGCAGAGCTTTTGCATCACGGTCTTGCCAAAGTGCTTGGAGAGCATGTTCTGGAACTCGGGCATCTTGCTGGCATCGGAGAGGAAAGCGGGCACCGTGGCGCCGTCCCAGTCGCCGCCGAGCGCGATGACGTCCTCGCCGCCCAGGTCGAGCCAGTGCTCGATATGCGCCGCCAGCTGGTCGAAGGTGACATCTGCGGCGGTCTCGTCGGTTGCCTCGTTAGATAGGAACTCGCTGCAGTAGTTGAGGCCGACGATGCCACCCATGTCGCGAATGGTGCGGAACTGGTCGTCGGTAAGGTTGCGTTTGGCGCCGCAAACCGCACGGGAGTTGGAGTGGCTGGCGACGAAGGGACGCGTGGCGCGGGCGGCGACCTCGTCAAAGCACTCATCGTTGAGGTGGGAGACGTCGAGCACCATGCCGGCGTGCTCCATCTGCGTAAGCGCCTCGATGCCGGCGGCGGTGAGGCCGGCGTGGGTGTCGTGGCCGCTCGCGAGCGGTCCCTGCGCGTTCCAGCTGAGTGACGACATAAGCACGCCCAGGCTCTTGAGCACCTCGATCAGCGCGGGGTCCTCGGCAAAGAACGTGGCGTTTTCGATGGTGTGGATGCAAGCGACCTTGCCGTCCTTGAGCGCGGGGCGAATGTCTGCGGCGCTGCGCACGTTGACCATACGGTCGTGGTTGAGCATTGCCTGGCCGCTCATATGCGCCATGATCTGCGCCTGGAAGCGCGCGGCGTGGGCGGTGGGAATCTCGTCGGGGACAAACGTGGCGAAGCACTGTGCCCACGGCGTGTTGTCGATCTTTGCGAGCGAGATGGCACAGGCATTACCCTCGATGAGGTCGAAATCTTGCGGATGCGTTTCGTCGCCGGGGAAATAACCGTCGGTGCCGGCGGTAAAGCGCAGGTCGAGATCGAGCGTGGCCCAGCCGATGCGGTCGGCGGTGTCGCAGTGTAGGTCAAATACGGGATATGCCATGGTTCCTCCGGTTGCAGCGTTTCTTTGCAAACTGTCTTTGAATTGTATGACTAGGGTATAGTTAGCGCCATATGTTCATGGCGGCCCGCGTTGTGCGCCGCCCTTATCACGGAGGTTTCCATGTCCAACCAGGGCAAGAAGGTCAAGACTCATTATCGCGGCACGCTCGACGACGGCACGCAGTTCGATAGCTCCTACGATCGCGGCGAGCCGCTGGAGTTCACCTGCGGCGCCGGTCAGATGATCAAGGGCTTCGATGCCGCTGTTGTCGACATGCAGGTGGGCGAGAAGAAGACCGTGCACATTCCTGCTGCCGATGCCTACGGCGAGCACAACCCCGAGATGGTCCTGACCTTCCCGGCCGAACAGGTTCCCAACATCGAGCAGGTCGAGAAGGGCATGAAGCTCTTCCTGTCCACGCCGAGCGGTATGCCCGTCCCCGCCGTGGTCATCGACGTAACGCCCGAGGCCGTGACGCTCGACGCCAACCACGAGCTGGCCGGCAAGGACCTCAACTTTGATATCGAGCTCGTCGAGGTCGAGGGCTAGAGTATGCCTGAACGCTTGGTTTCGACGACATGCTTGGGAAATCTCAACGATCCGTCCTATGAACTCCTACTTCGCCGGGAGCTGGGCGGTGTCTTTGAAGTTGACGAGCTCCTGCTCGATTGGGACCAGGCTGATGCGCGCACGTTTGTGGGCGTGACGGAGCTGGGACGCACGATCGATGTTCGGCTGGATACTGCCGACGGCGGTCGTCTTGCCGATGGCGACGTGCTCGCCATTGACCGTTCGGGCATGGTGCCCGTGGCGGTTGTCGTGCGCCTGCGCAGCGCCGAGGTCTATTTGGTCGAAGTCGACCGCATGGATCCGATTGCACTCGCGCATGCGTGCTGGGAGATCGGCAACATGCATGCGCCGCTCTTCCTGGGCGACTCGGACGAGCATACCGTGCGCATGTATACGCCGGTGCAGCCTGTTTTGGGCCGCATGCTTCGGGGTGTCGAGGGTGTTCAGCTCTCGGTGGTTACCCGTGAACTCGATGCGGACCGGCGCTTTGCGTCGAGTGCGGCGGAGGTCGTCGTGAGCATAGCTCCCGACTTTGCCATCGTAAAAAAGACGCGCGGCTAAGTGCGCGCATGCGCAAGACGGGCTTTGAGGGGCGACCAATCAAAGTCCGTCTTGCTGTTGATAAGAGGCTTTGGGGGAAAGCATATGGGTCTTGAGGGAATCAAGCTGATTGCATGCGATTTGGACGGCACGTTGCTGCATCCGGGGGAGCGCGAGCCGCGTTCCGAGGCCTTTGAGCTTATCGATGAGCTGCATCGTCGCGGTATCGTGTTTATGCCGGCGAGCGGCCGTCAATATGCGAGCTTGCGCTACCTGTTTGCCCCGGTGGCCGATGAGCTCGCCTACGTATGCGAAAACGGAGCCCTGGTGATGAGCGGGGGGCGTGCCGTTGTCAAGCGTTCCATGGAGCGTTGCCTTGCTATGGATATCGCGAATGCCGTGGTTGCGTATCCCCATGCCGACGTGACCCTTTCGTGCGAGGGGCACCTCTACACCATGAGCAGCAACGATGCGTTTGTTGACCACCTGCGTTATGAGGTCCATTGTGATGTGGCGGTAGTCGACCGTCCCGAAGACATTGACGAGGATGTCATTAAGATTGCCTTCCAGACGCCCGAGGTGAATCAGCCGACGGCGCTGGAGTATTTTGTGCGTCGCTTTAGCGATCGGGTTGATGTGATGACGTCGGGAACCGAATGGACGGACTTTATCGGCTTTGATTCGGGTAAGGGTTCCGCGCTTGCCGATTACGGTCGTGCCCTGGGTATTTCGCCCGATGAGATGATGGCGTTTGGCGATAACGAAAACGACCGCGACATGCTCAACGTAGTGGGCCATCCCTATCTGATGGAGAGCTGCAATCCCTCTATGCGTGGCATCAACGACCGCGTCCGTTACGTGCACACGGTCGAAGAAGAACTGCGTCGCCTGCTTGCCGAGTAGATATATGTGGCATGCCTAGAAATGTACTGTTTGCTGTAGCGGATGGGCAAGTAGATTTGCAGGCATGTCCCAAACATCTACCGGCAGTCGGGGCAGAGACCCTCGAAGATGGTGTAGTGCGACGTGACGTGCCAGCCGATTTGCTCGGATGCCTTGGCGTCGAGCTGGGCATCGAAGGGGAGCGGTACGTCGATGACGCGGCTGCATGAGGTGCAGATGATATGCGCATGCGGCTCGATCGTGCGATCGAAGCGGCTGCCGCCCGGCGTCTTAATAGAGAGAATCTCCCCGGCATCGGCCAGGAGATTGAGGTTGCGGTAGACCGTGCCGCGGCTGATCTTGTCATCCTGTGCGCGTACGGCGTTGTAGATTTCGTCGGCGGTGGGATGGTTATAGCTTTGGCGCACAGCGTCAAGAACCAGCTTTCGCTGCTTGGTATTCCTTCTTTGCACCGCCATGCGCCTCGCCTCTTTTCTATCAACGGTCGTAGGTAAATGATACCGTATTTAGCACACAATACTAATAACGAGGAATGAAACTGTCTTCATTGGCAAGTGGGGCTTGGGTCTGGGCTTCTACGAGGCGAAAACGCGTTCCCATGCGCTCGTAGGAAGCATGAAGCGCCTCGAGATGAGATAGGACGTTTGCCGAAGCTCCCTGTATCTCCATCTCGACCGAGCCGTCTTCCATGTTGCGCACCCAGCCGGTGAGCGTGCGTGCCTGCGCGAGGTTGGTGTTGGTAAAGCGAAAACCAACGCCTTGGACTTGTCCCGCCCAGCGCAGGAAATAGCGCAGGGGAGTGTCTTGAGTGGCCTCGTCGCTTGCGAGCACAGTAAGCCTGCGGCGCAACTCGAGCTCGATGTTTGATGGTTTTTGAGGCTCTCGACTGCCGCCGGTGACGCTGGAGAAGAACGTATCGAAGAAGCCCATCGCTAGGCCTGCTTGCCTGCGTCGGACGGGAAGGTAATGCCGGCCTGCTGGCGCACGGCATCCATGATGCGCAGTGAGACGAGCGTGACATCGCGGTAGTGGCCAAGCTCGTGGCGTCCCGCCGGGGTCTCCCAAATCTCTTCCTTAACGTTATCGATGCCGCCGATGGCGGTGATAAAGTCTGTCAGTTCGTATTCCATAGTGTTACTCGATTTGGGCAGGTCGAGCGCACGGCCGTTGTCGCCCTGTTCGCGCGGTGCCTCGGTCGCCGAGCCGCGTACGACGTCGCCGCGATAGTCGATGCGGACGTTGCGGGGCGTGGACAGATGGTCGATCTGGATAGTGCCACGCTCGCCTTCGATCTGCGAGGGCAGCAGGTCATTTGTTATTTTGGAGTGCGCGAGCTCGACGGAGATACGGCCACCGCCGTAGCTGGCGAGGATGGAACCGCAGCCGTCGATGGGGCCATGCGTGAGCTGTCGCGTGGCGGGGTCGAGCAGAGTAGTCATGCTCGTAAGGCCAGAGGGCATGCCGAAAATCTCGACCATGGGCTCGACGGTGTAGACGCCAATGTCCATGAGGGAACCCGATGCCATATTGCAGTCGAAGATATTGGTGGCGCGTCCCGCGAGAATCTCGTTGTAGCGCGAGGAATACTTGCCAAAGCGCAATGAGGCGCGGCGGATGGGGGCGATCTCGCCCAGGGCGTCCTCGATGGCGTGGAAGGCGGGATCGTGGAGGGGACGCATGGCCTCGAGGGCCACGACACCTGCTGCCTCGGCAGCGCGGAAGACTTCCAGCGCCTGCGCGTCGGTGGCGCAGAAGGGCTTTTCGACGATGACGTGCTTGCCACCGGCGATGCAGGCAAGGGCCTGCTCGTAGTGGAGCGCATTGGGGCTGCCGATGTAGACGGCGTCGACGTCGTCGGCGGACGCAAGCTCGTCAAGTGCGGTGAAGTTACGCTCGCCGCCGTGTTCGGCGGTAAAGGCAGCGCCGCGCTCGGCATCGCGCGAGAGCGTGCCCACAAACGCGGCTTGGTCGTTGGCGTTGACGACCTGGATAAAGTCGTCGGTAATCATGGATGTGCCGATGGTCGCTATACGCAGCATGTATCCCCCTCGTGCCGTTCGGTTTACAGGATGAGTGTAGCGCGAGGGGGCAGGAAATAGCGTGCGAAAACGCCGTTACAGGTCGCTCTCGTTAAAGCCGGCGTCGATATCGAGGTTGCTGCCGTCGGCCGCCGTGGTGGCGAGCTCATCGCAGCGCTCGTTGAGCTCGTGACCGGCGTGACCCTTAACCCAGATGAAATCAACCTTGTGCTTGCTTTTGGCGGTGAGTAGGCGCTCCCACAGGTCGCGGTTCTTGACGGGTCGCTTGTTGGCGGTTTTCCATCCGCGCTTTTTCCAGCCGTCGATCCAGTGCTTGTTAAAGGCGTTGACGACATACTGCGAATCGGAATGGACTTCGGCCTCGCAAGGGCGGTTGAGCGCCTCGAGCGCCACGATGACCGCCATGAGTTCCATGCGGTTGTTGGTGGTCTTGGCGTAGCCGCGCGAAAGCTCGGAGGTGAAGGTCTTGCCGGCGGGGTTGGTGTATTTGAGCACGGCGCCGTAGCCGCCGCGTCCCGGATTTGATCGGGCCGAGCCGTCGGTATAGATGATGACCTTCACGGGCTTCCTTTCGTTGGGTACGTTTCGTGTGAGTGACCATTGTAGCGCCATGCCCGCCGGGGGCCAGCAATCTACGATTTCTACCCCGTCTTCCGACTGTTAGTTGGCATGGATGATGCGGTTGAGCTCGTCGAGGTATTGCTGCAAGAGGAGAGAGGGCTTGCGCTCGTCGTGCATGATGTAGCCAACGTGCATCGTTGGGGCGTCTGCTAGCGGGATCGATGCCATGCCCCATTGCATTTCATTGGAGAGGACACCGGTCGACAGGGTGTAACCGTTCGACGTGATAAGTAAGTTAGTAAGTGTTCCGCGGTCCGAGATTCGTATGTTGCGGTCGCAAGGGATATAGCTAAAAGGTTCCTCGGCGTAATAGAAGGAGTTTGAGGTTCCCTGCTCAAAGCTGTAGCGCGTATAGGGCGTGAGGTCGGCAAGGGACAGCTGCGGGCGGCGTGCGAGCGGGTGGCGCTCGCTAACGAAGACGTGGACCGTCGCGTCGAATAGGGGATGGAAGCTTGCGCGGGCATCGGCGAAGGCCTTCTGCAGAACGCGGGCGTTAAAGTCATCCAGATACAGAATGCCGATATCGCTGCGAAACGCACGGACGTCATCGATGATCTGCGATGTGGTGGTCTCGCGCATGATGAACTCGAACTTGCTGTCGCGGCAGCGCTCGACTACATTGACAAAGGCCTCGACCGAAAAGGCGTAGTGCTGGGCGGAAATGGCGAGGCGGGCTTGCGGGGTGCCACCGTCCTCGTAGCGTGCCTCGAGCATGTCGGCCTGCTCTACGACCTGGCGCGCATAGCCCAAAAGCTCGGTGCCGTCGTTGGTGAGCGTGACGCCGCGGCTGGAGCGCGTAAAGATCTCCAGATGGAGCTCTTGTTCTAGGCTTTTGACGGCGTTTGAGATGTTGGACTGAGCGGTATAGAGGCGCTGAGCTGCGGCGTTGATTGAGCCGGACTCTGCCACGGCGATAAGAAAACGAAGCTGCTGGAGGGTCATCGGTGCCCGTCCTTTCGATAGCTATCTAAAAAATCGATAACAGGTTAGCGCTTTTAAGTGATTGACCGAGCGAAACAATGCTCGTACTATTCAAAACACACAAAGGCGGTAGGTAATTAAGCCGACCACGGAACCGGGATGTCAAAAGGAGGACCGCATATGAACTGCTTACCAAGACGAATGCCGGGCTCCTGTTTGCGCCCGTCGGCGTGATCAGGAGACAGCGACTTACTTCTCTCTTATTTATTTACTTTCGTTCGATCAAGGAGATCATCATGAGCCAGTTCATCAACAACCCCGAGCACACCTTTGGTTTCGATACCCTGCAGCTTCATGTTGGCCAGGAGAGCGCCGACCCCGCATCCGACTCCCGCGCCGTGCCTATCTACCAGACCACGAGCTATGTGTTCCGCAACTCCCAGCACGCCGCCGATCGCTTTGGTCTTGCCGACGCCGGTAACATCTACGGCCGTCTGACCAACTCCACCCAGGGCGTCTTTGAGGACCGTATCGCCGCGCTCGAGGGTGGCGTGGCCGGTCTTGCCGTCGCCTCCGGTGCCGCTGCCATCACCTATACCCTGCAGGCTCTTGCCCAGGCCGGTGACCACGTGGTGGCTCAGAAGACCATCTACGGCGGTTCCTACAACCTGCTCGAGCATACGCTCTCCCAGTTTGGCGTCGGGACCACGTTTGTCGATGCTCATAACCTGGAAGAGGTTGAGGGTGCCATCAAGGACAACACCACGGTCATCTATCTCGAGACGCTCGGCAACCCCAACTCTGACATCCCCAACATCGACGCCATCTCCGAGATCGCCAAGAAGCACGGTCTGCCGGTTGTCGTCGACAACACTTTCGGCACCCCGTATCTGTTCCGTCCGCTGGAGCATGGCGCCAACATCGTTGTCCACTCCGCAACCAAGTTCATCGGCGGCCACGGCACCTCGCTGGGCGGTGTGATCGTCGACGGCGGTAACTTCGATTGGAAGGCGAGCGGAAAGTACGCCCAGATCGCTGAGCCCAACCCCTCCTACCATGGTGTTTCGTTTGCCGAGGCTGCCGGTCCCGCCGCCTTCGCAACCTATGTCCGCGTCATCCTGCTGCGTGACGAGGGTGCCTGCATCAGCCCGTTCAACGCCTGGGTCCTGCTCCAGGGCACCGAGACCCTGTCGCTGCGCGTCGACCGCCATGTCGAGAACACCAAGAAGGTCGTTGAGTTCCTGGCTGGTGACAGCCATGTCGCCAAGGTGAACCACCCGAGCCTGCCTGAGCACCCCGATCACGAGCTCTATCAGAAGTACTTCCCCAACGGCGGCGCTTCGATCTTCACCTTTGAGATTAAGGGCGGCCAGGAGGCAGCTTGGAAGTTCATCGATCATCTGCAGGTGTTCTCGCTGCTCGCCAACGTGGCCGACGTCAAGTCGCTCGTCGTGCACCCGGCTACCACCACGCACTCCCAGCTCTCTGCCGAGGAGCTCGCCGAGCAGAACATCACGCCCTCCACGATCCGTCTTTCCATCGGTACCGAGAACGCCGAGGACATCATTTGGGATCTGAAGCAGGCCTTCGCCGCGCTGGACGAGTAAGGCGACTTGTGCAAGGACCCCTTGCGACTCGATAGGTATAACTGCATAAATGCCTGCTCAAGGCGCCTGCGCAAGCAATGGTTGCGCAGGCGTCTTTTCTGCATAGGAAGGGCGCTATTACAGGGTTTTTGGCATGCTTTATGCATTCGAGTTGTGGAAAACTCCTGTTGAGAGGATGTGAGTTTTACGCAATTGACGTGCGCCTTTTGAGTAAAACCGCAGGTCGCGATTTGCTCGAGGTACTATGCAGCGCGATCGAATCACACGCAGCTCAAACGCAGCAAAAACGCACTACGGAGGTTTCCAGCTACATGAGGATCGATTCACGAAAACCGAAAGCCGCTGCCCTTTCCGCCGCTCTGACCGTGGCACTTTTGGCGGGCGCCGGCGCAACTGATGCCCACGCGGCAACACTGTCCGATACGGTTGGATCTACGCCGTCCGAGGCGACGCTGGTGCAGCCCGTCGACTACCGCGGCGATGGTTATGGTTCCATGCAGGAGTGGAACGCCTCGATGGAGGCCAAGCGCGATTCCCTTGAGATGCGCGCTCAGATCATTATGAATATGTATGGCGACTATGCTACCGATGACGAGCGCGCTGTGCTGCAGGGTTGTATCGACGGTGCGGGTAGTCTGTTGACGATGGGGGAGGTCGACGCGAAGTCGACCGAGCTCGATGAGCTGCGCACTGCGCTTGAGAATGCCAAGCGCGAAGCGCTCGAGGCCGCTGCCGCCGAGGCGGAGGCTGCCGAGGCCGCCCAGGCTTCGTATTACAACGCCGGCTCCGGCTCGTCTTACACGTCTGCTGCGTATTACGCGAACGGCTCGGGTCTGACGCGCTCGAGCGGCGTCAATAACTATAACGGCCGCCGCGAGACTTATTACAGCAGCAACGTGTTGTATCACCACCGCACGGGCGAATGGACTCAGGATTCTGAGGGCTTCTGGCGCGATTCCGACGGCTATTACGTTGTTGCCGCGGGCGATATGGCCCAGGGCTCGACCTTTACGGGCTCCAAGGGTGATTGCAAGGTCTATGACTCCGGCTGCGCCGCCGGAACCACCGACTACTACACCGGTTGGTAATCTGCCATAGGCAAAATACGCACATGATGGGCGGGCGTCTTTACTGAGCTTTTAGGCAACGTAAAGCCGCCCTTTCTTTATGTGCGCTTGAGTTAACAGAGCCCTTACCGTGGCGGTACGCTGGGCGTATGGATGCGGGGCACACTAGTTCATGAGAAATAGGGTCTTTCTCTTGGAGGAAGTGATCTTGTGAATGCTCGAGATATTGCCATTGCCGCCGTCGCGTTGATGCTTGGCTGCCTTGGTCCCACGGCCGCGCTCGTCGCGGGCATGCAGGGGACATGCGGGGCTGCTCCTATCGTGATCGGCGCGTTGATCGCGGCCACACTGCTGGGAAGCGCCGGTGTTGTCCTTTGTCGCGACGATGAGGACGAGGTTCCGGAGTCGCATCTCTAACTGTTGCGAAAGTGACTGTTGGCCATGGCTGAATATGAAAACCGCCACAAGGGGAGTGCCCTTTGCGGCGGTTTTTGATATTGAGACTGTTGAATGCGGTGCGGCGGCGTTACCAGCTTGCCTCGATATCACGGATGCGCTGATAGAGCCATTCGTTCTGCGGCGCCTGGATATCGTGCTTGGCCGCGAGGCGGCGGACGGTGCCCGCGAACTCCTCGACCTCTGTTTTGCGCTGCGCGACGCGGTCCTGCGCCATCGAGGGCATGCCGGCGGGGTCGAGCCCCTCGATGAGATGCACCATTTGCGTTAGGTCTGCCTCGGTGAGCTCGATACCCTCGGCGTTGGCGACCGCAAGCGTCTCGCGCATGGCGGAGACAAAGCAACGACGCTGCTCGGAGCCCTGTTCCGTGGCGCTTCCGTACGTACCGCCGTAGGCCATGCAGGTCTGGTTGATGCCGTCGTTGAGCATAAGCTTGGCCCACATGCGGTGCGCGATGTCTGCCTCGACGGTGTGTGCGATGCCGCAGCGCGTGTAGAGCCCGTCGATGGCGGCGACGGTCGCGGGGTCGGTGCCGGCGGCCGCACCAAAGCGGATCTCGCCCGCATTGGTAAAGGTGAGCGCGCCGTTGAGAAACACGGCGTCCATGCCTTGGCATATTCCGAGGACGGTGTGCTCCCAGCCAAAGCGCTCGGCAATCTTCTGCTCGCTCGTGATGCCGTTGCACAGCGACGCGATCAGCGTGTCGGGTCCCACGACGCTTTCCAGGGTTTTGAGCGCCACATCGAGCCCGGTTGTCTTGACCGTGAGGATGACCAGGTCGACGGGCGTCGCCTCGCTCGCGCGGACGGACTTGAGCGCGCAGGGCTTGCCGTTGACGGTGAGCGCATCACCCGCGTGGCGCTCAAAGCGCGCGTCGTCCATAACGTATTCGACGGCGTCGTTGCCGAGCGCTTGGGCGATCATGCTGCCGTAGAGCAGGCCCACGCCGCCCTTGCCGATGAAGGCGACCTTGTTGATCTGCATGTGAATCATCTCCCCATAAAAAGGCGCCCGCGTATGGGGCGCCTGATGGATTGTATGCCGCCGGGCCATGTCGCGTGCACCGGATGGCCGTATTTAGAAGAACAAACGCATGGGAACTTATGACGCGGGGCAGACCGCAAAAACGCGTGCGGGATATCCAACGCCATCGCGCACCTTGGGGAAGGTGCAGAAGATGACGGCGCCCGTGGCGGGAAGCTCGTCCAGATGGTCCATGACCTCGATCTGGTAACGGTCGACCGAGAGGATGTATTGCTCGCCGGGATAGGGGTAGGCATCCTCGCGCGTGGTCACGGATGCGGGGTCGGTGTCTGCCGGTTCGTGACCGATGGCGCCGATGTTGCGCTCTTCTACAAGCCATTTGATGGCGTCGAGGTCCCAGCCGGGGTAGTGGGGCTGGCCGTCCTCGTCCTTGTTTTCGAGGTCGGTGAGCTTGGACCAGTCGGAGCGGAAGGCGACGAAAGCGTCTTTGGGAATGCGACCGTGCTCATCCTCCCATGCTTTGAGGTCCTCGACGGTCAGGACGTAGTCGGGATTTGTGGCGCACTCCTCGTGTTTGTCGATCACACAGAGCGGATGCATAAACTCGATGGGTTCAATCTCTCCAAGGGAACGGCCGTCAACATGGAAGTGGCGCGGTGCGTCGACATGCGTGCCGTACTGCGAAGCAACCGAATACTGGAAGCAGCGCATGGGCGCGAGCATGTCTTCGGGCGTGTCGGGCAGGTAGTCGAAGAGTTTGGTGGACTCAAAGGGCTTAAAGCCGAACCAGTGCGGAGTGTCGCACGAGAGCGTGTGGGTGAGGTCTACCCAGCGATAATCGGTGCTTTTGAGCTGGGATGCGAGATTCCAAAGGTCGAGCGTGGGCATGGGTGGCTCCTTTCATCGGGCTTTTTGCTGATGTTAAAGCGGTGCCGTGACAGCTCGATTTCTGCTGCGTTACGATACGTTCTCGATTGCGATTCCACGATGTTTCGGCCGCGTGACCATTGTGTTTCGCCTTGCCGGGGCGCTGATGGCGAAAGGAGGGGCCGTGCAATACCGCGTTGACCCCAAAAGTGGTAACCGAATATCCGCTCTGGGTCTGGGCTGCATGAGATTTCCCGGTGCGCCGGGCCATCCGGATGCGAAGACAGCCGATGCCATCATTTCCCGTGCGGTGGAACAGGGGATTAATTATCTGGATACCGCGTATCTCTATCCCGGTAACGAGGTGTGCGTGGGCGCCTCACTTGAGCGCTTGGGGCTACGCGACCGGGTGTTGCTGGCGACCAAACTGCCGCATGCTTCGTGTAAGTGTGCGGAGGATTTCGACCGGTTTTTCGACGAACAACTGCGCCGCCTGCGAACCGATCATATCGACTATTACCTCATGCACAACATCACCTCGCCCGCCCAGTGGGAGCGCGTGGTGGCGTTGGGTATCGAGGACTGGATTGCGCGTCAAAAGGTGGCGGGGCGCATTCGCCAGATTGGTTTTTCGTACCACGGCAGCGCCGCGGACTTCCTCACGATGCTTGACGCGTATGACTGGGATTTTTGCCAGATCCAGTACAACTACGCTGGAGAGCGCTACCAAGCGGGAACGGCGGGACTCATGGCGGCTGCGGAGCGCGGGCTCGCGGTGTTTGTGATGGAGCCGCTGCTGGGCGGGCGTTTAGCGGGCAAGCTGTCGCCGCGGGTCCGGGCTGTGCTCGATGACGTACGCGATCCGTACCTGAAGTCGCCGGCTGCTTGGGGCCTTTCGTGGGTGTGGAACCATCCTCAAGTCACGATGCTGCTTTCGGGCATGACCGATACCGCGCAGGTGGACGAGAACGTGGCATTGGCGGATCGCGCACTGCCGAATTCGATGACGAGAGAGCAGCTCGATACCATCGCACGTGTGCTGGGAGAGTTTGAGAAATCGAATCGCGTGCCCTGTACGGGGTGCGGCTACTGCATGCCATGCCCCAAGGGCATCAATATTCCCGGCTGCTTTGGCGCCTACAACGCGAGCTATGCGCACAGCTGGTTTACGGGCCTGTCTCAATACTTTACGGCGAGCGCGGTGCGGACGAACGAGCCCAAGCTGGTGAGCAATTGCGTCAAGTGCGGCAAATGCGCACGTCACTGCCCGCAGCACATCGATATTCCCGAGCGTCTCGACGATGTGCGCCGACGTTTCCAGCCTGGCCCCGTAACGGCTGCGCTTAAAGCCTTTTGCAAAACGCGCTCCTCATGACCCTTTTATAACTTGCGGTGGAATAGTTCCTGTTTGCGGCAGAATGGGGCTTAAACAGGAACTATTCCACCGCAACTGAAGGGGGCTGTCGTGGGCCATCGGGATTCATGTGATGATTTGCGCGAGGTTCGTTGGGGCGTTTTGGGCGCTGGGCACATTTCGCATCGATTTGCATCGTCGCTCAAGAAGGTCGACGAGGCACGGCTGGTGGCTGCGGCCGGCCGCACTCCTGCACATGTCGAGGAATTTTGTCGAGCGTTTTCGATTGATGCCGCGCACAGTTATGCCACGGCTGACGATAGCGGCGATGCGGCTTATGATGCGTTGATTGCCGATCCCGATGTCGATGCAATCTACTTGGCTTTTCCACATGGCATGCATGCGCATTGGGCTTGTCGGGCACTGCGCGCGGGAAAGGCCGTGCTGTGCGAAAAGCCGGCCGTTTTGAATGAAGAAGAGGCCCATGCGATCGCCTCTGTTTCCCGTGAGTGCGGTGTGCCGTTTATGGAGGCGATGAAAATCGGTTTTGTCCGATGCATACTCGCGTGAAGGGTTTGCTTGCGTCGGGCGAGCTCGGCTGTATCGTCTCGATCGAAAGCGTGCAAAAACTCGATTATGGTGAGTCCCCTTCGAGTTATCTGCTCGATCCGTTGCAGGGTGGCTGTCTATATGACATGGGCTGCTATGCGGTCGGGTGGTTTGAGGATCTGCTTGCGGGTGCGTGCGATGTTTCGTCTCGTGAAGTTCGCTGGCGTGACGTATCGGGCGGCCGCGTGGATTGGGCCGATGAGATCCATATGAGTGTCGGCGGTATACCCATTCATATGGTGTACGACGGCAAAGCAGCATATGAAAGCCGCTTAACGATTGCCTGCGAGCGGGGCTCGTTGGAAATCGAGCGCCTCCATCGCCCCGAGCTCGCCCATGTGAAGTACTCCGACGGTCGAGTGCTCGAAATCGACGCCCCGTTTGATGTCGATGATTTCTACGGCGAAATTCAGCATGCGACGCAGCTCGTCCAGACGGGAGAGCTTGAAAGCCCCGTTATGCCTCTTGCCGCCACGCAGCGCTGCGCGCAGATAATCGATGCGATTCGCTTGACGCTCTAGGCTGCGGTGCTGGTGCTCAAGGGGGCTCGGCGGACCTTTCCCCTGATGCCCCTTTTATATCTTGCGGTGGAATACGGTCTGTTTGCGCCAAAATAAGGCACCAATAGACCGTATTTCACCGCAACTGATGAGGGGGAGTTGGAGATGCTGACGATCGGGTGTCACCTATCCACGACGAAGGGCTATCGGGCGATGGGGGAGACGGCGTTGTCCATTGGCGCCAATACCTTTGCGTTCTTTACGCGCAACCCGCGCGGTGGCAAGGCAAAAGACCTTGACATGGATGACGTGGCGGCTCTGCGCGAGCTTATGGCGCAAAACGACTTTGGACCGCTGGTGGCGCATGCCCCGTATACCTATAACCCCTGCTCCGCTAAGGAGCGGGCGCGCGAGTTTGCCTTGGAGGCTATGGCGGAAGATTTGCAGCGTCTGGAAGCACTGCCCGGCAACTACTACAACTTCCATCCCGGTGCGCATGTGGGACAGGGGGCAGACACCGGCATTCAGATGATTGTCGACACGCTGTGCCAGGTGATGTTTGAGGGCCAGCAGACGACGGTATTGCTCGAGACCATGGCGGGTAAGGGCACTGAGGTGGGCCGTAGCTTTGAAGAGCTGGCGTGCATTATCGAGGGCGTTGCCGCCAAGTGTCCAGAGCTGTCCGATAAGCTGGGCGTTTGTTTGGACACCTGCCATGTGAGCGATGCCGGCTACGACATCATCCATGATCTGGACGGCGTACTCGACGAGTTCGACCGCGTGGTGGGCATCGATCGCCTGCATGCCGTACACATCAACGATTCGAAGAACCCTTGTGGCGCCCATAAAGATCGTCACGAGTGCATCGGCAAGGGATACCTTGGCAGCGAGGAATTTGGCGGCGGTATGCAGGTTATGCAGAATATTGTATCGAATAGCCGCTTGCGCGCATTGCCATTTATTTTGGAGACGCCGAACGAACTTACAGGTTATGCAGCGGAAATTACGCTATTAAGGTCGTTACAGCAGTAACAACTGTCACAAAGTGGAGTGTTCCATTCACGTTATGGGATTGTTTCAATCAGTTTTCTCATTGCAGATTCGTAATTCCGGGTGCATAATAGCCAACAGTTTTTGCAGACCTCTGAATCAAACGGGGTCACTGGAAGGAGACTGATTATGAAGCTCAAGAAGCTTGGCGCGTTTGCAGCCACGGGCGCCATGGCGCTCGCTCTTGCACTGACGGGCTGTGGTTCGTCCAACGCCACCTCTGGTTCCGATGCCGGTTCCAGCAGCTCTGACAACGCGAAGGTCGAGAAGGTCGACGGCTCCAAGGAGTATGCACTCGTCAAGGACGGTACGCTCACCGTCGGCACCTCTGCCGAGTACGCTCCGTTTGAGTACAAGGATGACAACGGCGATTATCAGGGCTTTGACCTTGAGCTCATCAAGGCTATCGGCGACAAGCTGGGCCTGGATGTCGAGTATGTCAACAATGACTTTGACACGCTGGTTCCGGGCGTCGCTTCGGGCGCCAAGTATGACGTTTCCATCGCGGCTATCACCGACACGCCCGAGCGTGAGAAGGAAGTCACTTTCTCTGATTCCTACTACATGGACGATCAGGCTATCGTGACCAAGGTCGATAACACCGACATTACGGCCGACAACTACAGCGAGAAGCTCAACAACGCCGATGCTACCATCATCGTCCAGTCTGGCTCGACCGCCGAGGCCTTTGCCCAGGAGAACTTCCCCAAGGCCAAGATTGTTCCCTACAAGGACGCCACCGAGTGCTTCAGCGCCCTGCAGTCCGATAAGGGTGACGCCGTGGTGACCAACCGCTCCGTCGCCAGCCAGCTGACCGCCGAGCAGTTCAACACCTGCCAGACCATCAAGCAGATCAGCACCGGCGAGGAGTACGCCATCGCCATCAACCAGGGCAACACCAAGCTCAAGGACGACATCAACCAGGCCATCAAGGACCTGACCGACGACGGTACCGTTGACGCCCTCATGGCTAAGTACAACATCAAGTAAATTAATGCTTGATTGCGCGCGGGCCCTTTCCGTTTTGCGGAGAGGGCCTTTGCGCCTCTCTTGACGGAGAGCGTTTCCGTCTCGTTTTGTCGGCAACTTCTACGATAGGAGCCACCTTGTCTCGACTGAACAAAGGGGCCACGGAGCAGCGTTTTTCACTGCCCGCCTTGCTCCAAAAGCTAGCCTGCGTCATGGCCGTGGCGCTCGCGCTGGTGTGCGCGGGGGCATATGCGCCCACGACCGCCCAGGCGCTTGAGACCGCAAAGATTACTGCCCGACCCAACACCGGTTCGGGTAGCGCTGTGGTCGGCGGCACCGAGACGCGCATTACCTGGGAAGTTCAGGCCGATGCCGACGAGGAGCTGAGCGGTCTTTCGCTGACGTTTGTCGACGGCACGACGTTTGGTACCGATGACACGCGATTGACGATGCTCTCGGGCGAGGACCTCATGGATCGTACGCCCATGAAGCCCACGTGCAAGGCTGACGGCCAGACGCTCAAGATCGACTTTGGCGAGACGGCGCCTGCCGGAGGCTTTTTCCGTGTCGAGGTTTACGGCGTGACGTTTCCCGTTGAGGGCGGCGATGAGGCCTTCAGCGGCACCTATACGCTCGCCGACGGTTCGACCAAGAAGATTTCTAAGATTCCTTCCGTCGAGATTAAGGGCGTGACGGCATTCGATAACTTCCTGGCCGACCTTAAGGAGCAGCCGTGGGTCGAGGCATGGAATTCCAACATGTTCCTTCGCCTGTTCCTGAACCCGGTCATTTTGGTCCAGAGCCTGCCGATCGTCTTCAAAGGCTTCCTCATGTCGCTCTCGATCGTGCTTGTGGCGTTTCCGCTGGCAATTCCCTTTGGCTTTGCCTTGTCGCTCATGCGCATCTCCAAGTCGCGCATCCTGCGTTGCCTTGCCGGCATCTATGTGAATATCATCCGCGGTACGCCGGCGTTCCTGCAGATATACATCGCGTTCTTCGGTCTGCCGCTGGCCGGCGTCAAGGTTGACGACTATGTGCTGGGCGTCATCGTCATGGCCATGAACTCGTCCGCCTACCTGTGCGAGATCTTCCGCGCCGGTATTCAGTCGATCCCCAAGGGCCAGAACGAGGCCGCGCGCTCGCTGGGCATGAACGCCTTCCAGACGCTGCTCTACGTTATGATTCCGCAGACGTTCCGCAATGTCCTGCCTACGCTGACCAGTGAGTTCATCCTGCTTTACAAGGATACGTCGCTGCTCGCGGCCGTGGGCGTGGTCGAGATCGTCATGAACGCCCGTACCATCGTGGCCACGACGGGTTCCATTACGCCGTATGTGGTTGCCGCGCTGTTCTACCTGGTCATCACCCTGCCGCTTGCTCGCTTGGTGAGCGGTCTTGAGGCGAGGCTTCTGGGGACGGCCGAAACCAAGAAGAAGCGTCCCGCCAAGAGCGCTGGACAGGTCGTCGCGACGCCCGCCGACCACATCGCCGGTCTGTAAGGAGGTCCTATCATGAGCGAAACCAATAACTCGGACGAGGTCGTCGTCAGCATCAAGAACCTCCAGAAGGCCTTCGGCGATAACGTGGTCCTGCGCGATATCGATCTGGATGTGCACAAGGGCGAGGTCGTCGTAGTCCTGGGTCCTTCGGGCTCGGGCAAGTCGACGATGCTTCGCTGCATCAATCGTCTGGAGCATCCCACGAGCGGCTCGATCGTCGTTGAGGGCGTGGACGTTTGCGCCAAGGGCGTCGACCTTAACAAGGTACGTACGCATCTGGGTATGGTGTTCCAGCAGTTCAATTTGTTCCCGCACCTGTCAGTCAAAAAGAACGTCATGCTCGCACAGCAAAAGGTACTCAAGCGCAGCAAGGAAGAGGCCGAGAAAATCGCTATCGAGGAGCTGACCAAGGTCGGTCTTGCCGAGCGCATCGACTTTATGCCGAGCCAGCTCTCGGGTGGCCAGCAGCAGCGCGTTGCCATCGCCCGCGCCCTGTCGATGAACCCTCACGTCATGCTCTTTGACGAGGCCACGTCGGCGCTCGACCCCGAGCTGACCGGCGAGGTGCTGCGCGTTATCCGCTCGCTGGCCGATCAGCACACCACCATGATCATCGTCACCCACGAGATGGCGTTTGCCCGCGATGTGGCCGATCATGTCGTATTCATGGACGGCGGCACCATTGTTGAGGAGGGCACGCCGACAGAGGTATTTGAAAATGCGCATAACGAGCGAACCCGCGCATTTTTGAGCCGTTTTTCGCAAAACAGCTAAAGAACGGAAATTTATACAAAAACTTTTCGGTACTTTTCACCATTACCCCATTTACAAATCACAATAAATACGTTAAAATAGTCCCGTAATAAGATTGCGGGACTTTTTATTGTCTTTTTGTACAGGTTTAGTTGGTCAATTTTTGATGAAATTATTGTTTGTTTATGTTGAAGTTTTGGCGCAAATTTGCTACAATAAGAACACAGGAAAAAACCACCCTGTAAAATCATGTAATAAAAAGCCGCACGGCCTTTTATAAAATTTTTGATTGGAGATGTTTCTACTATGGCTATGGATGCTTTCAGCGCCTCCCTGATGAAGGACAAGAGAGAGATCGTCATTGCCCCGACTATTTACAAGTTTGACACCTTTGGTGCTTTCGCTGAGGAGTTCAAGCTGGGCGAGCGCGACGTCGTTCTGACCAACGAATTCATCTACAAGCCCTTCATGGAAGAGCTTGGCCTCAAGAGCAAGTTCGTATTCCAGGAGAAGTTCGGTGCAGGCGAGCCTTCCGAGGCTATGATCGAGACCATGTATGAGGCTATTCCGTACGATTCCTACGACCGCGTAATCGCAGTAGGCGGCGGTGCTATCATGGACCTTTGCAAGCTGCTCGGCTGCAAGCGCCCGACCTCCGTACATGAGCTGTACTTCAAGCGCGAGCCTGTTGTACATGAGAAGGAAGTTATCGCTATCCCGACCACCTGCGGTACCGGTTCTGAGGTTACCAACATTTCTGTTGCTATCGTTAAGGACGAGAAGGACGGCAAGCTGACCGGCGGCGATACCAAGCTCGGCCTGGTTTCCGACGACATCATCCCGAACAAGGTTTGCCTGGTTCCGGATCTGCTTAAGACCCTGCCGTACAAGCCGTTCGCAGCATCCGCTATCGATGCTCTGATCCACGCTACCGAGTCTTTCCTGTCCCCGCACCGCAAGACCGTTACCTCCGAGATGTTCTCCGTTAAGGCTATGGAGATGATCCTCGAGGGCTTCCGCCGCATCGCTCTGGAAGGCCCGGACGCTCGTATGGATTACCTCGGCGAGTTCGTTCACGCTTCCCTGTTCGCAGGCATCGCATTCCTGAAGGCCGGCTGTGCAACCGTACACGGCATGTCCTTCCCGCTCGGCGGCACCTACCATGTTCCGCACGGCGAGTCCAACTACGCTCTGTTCGGCAAGATCCTCGAGATGTACGACGAGTACGAGCCGGCTGGCGAGCTGGGCAAGTTCAAGGAAATCGTTGCTCGCTGCCTGGGCTGCACCAAGGAAGACGCTCTGCGCACCCTGAACGTAACCCTGGAGAAGGTTCTGCACCTGAAGCCGCTGCATGAGTACGGCTTCAAGGAAGAGGACGTTAAGGCATTTGCACTGTCTGTTGATGCAAACCAGCAGCGTCTGATCACCAACTCTTACCGTCCGTGGAGCATCGAGCTCAGCGAGCGCGTATACAAAGAGTGCTTCTAATTTCCGTATGTAACGCCTGAATAGGGCGGGGAGTCCCGTCTCCCCGCCCTGTTTTCTTTATTCATGTTATGTGCACCAAATTGTAATGAGAAAGGATACTTGATCACTTATGATGACCAAAGACCAGTACATTGAATCCTTGCGCAAGCTGAACCTCAACCTGTATATGTTCGGCAAGAAGGTAGAGAACCCGGTTGACGACCCGGTTATCCGTCCTTCCCTTAACTCCTTCGCCGCTACCTACGAGCTGGCTGAGGACCCGCAGTATCAGGATCTGATGACTGCTACCTCCCACATCTCCGGCAAGAAGATCAACCGCTTCACCCACATGCATCAGTCCACCGACGACCTGATCAAGAAGGTTAAGATGCAGCGTCTGCTCGGTCAGAAGACCGCAGCCTGCTTCCAGCGCTGCGTAGGCATGGACGCTATGAACGCTGTATTCTCCTCCACCTACGAGATCGACGAGGCTTGCGGCACCAAGTACCACGAGAACTTCCTCAAGTTCCTGACCCGCGTACAGGACGAGGATCTCGCAGTTGACGGCGCTATGACCGACGTTAAGGGCGACCGTTCCCTCGCTCCGTCCAAGCAGGCTGACCCGGATCTGTTCCTGCACGTTGTCGAGCGCACCGCTGACGGCGTATACGTTACCGGCGCTAAGGCTCACCAGACCGGCTTCGTAAACTCTCACGAGGTTCTGGTAATGCCGACCATCTCCATGCGTGAGGGCGACGAGGACTACGCGATCTCCTTCGCAGTTCCGACCGATTCCAAGGGCATCACCCTGATCTACGGCCGTCAGTCCTGCGACACCCGCAAGATGGAAGAGTACAACGACATCGACGTAGGCAACAAGGTATACGGCGGCCACGAAGTTCTCGTTATCTTCGACCGCGTATTCGTTCCGAACGACCGCATCTTCCTCAACGGCGAAGTTAAGTTTGCCGGCATGATCGTAGAGCGCTTCGCAGGCTATCACCGTCAGTCTTACGGCGGCTGCAAGGTCGGCGTAGGCGACGTTCTGATCGGCGCTACCGCTCTGGCTGGCGATATGGCTGGCTCCTCCAAGGCTTCCCACGTTAAGGACAAGCTGATCGAGATGACCCACCTGAACGAGACCCTGTACTGCTGCGGCATTGCCTGCTCCAGCCAGGGCTTCCAGACCAAGGCGGGCAACTACCAGATCGACCTGCTGCTGGC
>UREM01000025.1 GCA_900546775.1 uncultured Collinsella sp.
TACTGCCCCAACCTCTTGAGGGGGGCTGAAGAACTTCCGCATCTCGGTGGGGGGGGGGAGGGGGGGGGGAAAGGTGTTGAAAAATGGGGCGGTTCCCCATATTATTGATGACGTCGACAGGCGGGGTGGTTCCCCGCGTACGTGCCATCTGAGTAACCGAGGGGAGGGCGCACATGGGAATGACTGGTGCATACGAGCGCAATCTCGATGCAAAAGGTCGTCTGTCCCTGCCTGCACCCCTTCGCGAGGAGCTTGGAGAGCACGTTCGCGTGTTCAAAGCCCTGGATGTCGATGCTCTGTACGTGTTCTCTGCCGAGGCCTTCGATAAGTGGGTCGAAGGACTCTTCGCGGGTCGTGAGGGCCACGAGGGTTTTAACCCGCGCGACATCAACGACCAGAAGCTCATGAGGGCGATCAACAAGCGCACCACGTCGATGGATGTGGACAGCGCCGGTCGTATCGGTCTTTCTGAGTCTCTCCGCAAGCAGGCGAACCTCGACCGCGAGGTCACGGTTGTGGGCAACTACGACCACCTTGAGGTTTGGGATCGCGCCGCGGCCGATGAGGACGATGATGACGAGGCCCTGCTGGACCTCTTCTTCTCGTAAGGGCAAGGCACGAGTAACGGATGGAGCGTGGGATCTTGACACAAGAATATCGGCATGAACCTGTCATGCTCGGCGAAGTGCTTGAGTCGCTGCAGCTAAAGAGCGGCTCCGTCGTCTGCGACTGCACCCTTGGCGGTGCCGGCCATTCGGTAAAGATGGCCGCGCAGGTGGGGGAGACCGGCCTTTTGCTCGGCGTCGATCAGGATGACATGGCCCTCGAGGCCGCTGGCGCCCGTCTGGACCGCGAGGTTCCCGGCGTACCGCACCAGCTGCTGAAGGGCAACTTCGGCGACTTGGACGAGCTGCTGTGCTCGGCCGAGGTGCCCGGGGTCGATGGCTTCCTGTTCGACTTGGGCGTTTCGTCGCCGCAACTCGATATCCCTGGCAGGGGCTTTTCGTACAACGAGGACGCCCCATTGGACATGCGGATGGATCCGGGTAACAACACCTTAAACGCAGCTGAGGTCATCAACACCTATAACGAACACGACCTCGCCCGGATTCTACGCGTCTACGGCGAAGAGAAGTTCGCCTCGCAGATCGCACGTGAGATCGTGCGCCGCCGCGAGCATGAACCGATCGAAACCACCGGTCAGTTTGTCGAGATCATCAAGGCTGGTATCCCCGCTGCCGCCCGTCGGCATGGCGGACACCCAGCCAAGAAAAGTTTCCAGGCCATTCGCATCGAGGTCAATCACGAACTCGATGTGCTCGAACGAGGGCTTGACGCCGCCACAAGGTGGCTCAACCCGGGCGGACGCATCTGCGTCATCTCGTATCACTCGCTCGAGGACCGTATCGTAAAGAACCACTTTAAGGAGATGAGCCAGGGGTGCACGTGTCCGCCGGAGATTCCGGTGTGCGTGTGCGGCAACGTGCCGATACTCAAGGTCATCACCCGCAAACCCCTGGTTGCCCAACCCGATGAGGTTGAGCGCAACCCTCGGGCGAGATCAGCCAAAATCCGCGTGGCGCAGCGTCTGTAGGCGCGACCGCGCGATATTGGACCTCCCGCTCGCACCATAAACGAAGCTTAAACACACTACCAACGTACTCGGGATGGGAGGCGGCATATCATGGGCTACAACACTTCAAGCGCAGCACTCGCCTATGATATGAACGCCATGCCCGCCTATCGTGAGACGCCGCAGGCCCCCGTTGCTCCCCGTGAGCAGCGCACGCCGCGCTTTGATGTCTACACGGGCGCGGGCCGTCAGGCAAACCAGGCGGTAAGCCCGGTTTTCATGAGCGTTCTTAAAACGTTTTGCATCATTGCGGCTATCTTCATGACGATCGGCGTCGCCCGCGTGGCGCTCGCCGGCGTTACGGCCCAGGTGCTCAACAGCAACGCCGAGCTTACCAACACGCTCGAAAAAGCGACCGATGAGAGCTCCGACCTGGAGGTCATGCATTCGGTCTATGGCGCCGACACGCGCATTCGCGACCTTGCGGGCGCTTATGGCATGGTGGAGCCCAGCGAGAGCGTTACACTTGACTTTTCGCAGGATGCAGCCGCGGGCGCCAACGCGACCGCGACCGCTCAGTAGCAAGACGGTAGCTGAGTATGACAAATGACTATCGCCGCGGTTCCGATGGGGGCCGCGGTTCTGGACGTCCCTCGTCGCGGGGACGTTCTGGTTATCAAGGAACGGGTCGGCAATCTTACAACGCCGGGCAGTCCCGTGGCAACGACCCGGCGTCGCGACTTCGCGGCTCGGGCGGTCCTCAAGTGCATAACACCAGGTCGCGCAAGAGTTCGTCGACCGAATGGCTCACAGGCACGCCTCTGCCTCGCCGCAAAGCCGTCATGGGCTTCATTGGGCTTGGCTTGGGCTTGGGCGTCTTTCGCCTTGCCGACTATCAAATTGTCGAAGCCGATAAACTGCGCGGGCGTGCCGATGCGCGCCGCCTGCTTGCGCAGACCCTCTATGCCAAACGTGGCACCATCTACGACCGCAACGGTAACGTGCTGGCGTCGTCGGTCGAATGTCGCAACATCGCCGTGAACCCCCAGCTTGTCGAGGATGTTGACAAGACGGTGTCGGCGCTGGTCAAGGCAACTGGAATCGATAAAAAGACCTGCCGCAAGCTCGTTGAGTCCGATGGAACCTGGGTGTATATCAAGCGCCAGGTGGACGAAGACGACGCTGCGGCGCTGGAGAAGAAGAACCTGCCCGGCGTGCTTTTTGAGCAGGCCATGAAGCGCGTATATCCATACGGCAATCTGGCATCGCAGGTGCTGGGTGTAGTGAATGTAGACAACGACGGCTTGACGGGTCTCGAAAAGCAATACAACAAGCTTCTGACCGGCACGAACGGTTCTCTCGTACGCGAGCGCGCGAGGGACGGCAGCTATATCGCGGGCGGTGCCTATAAAAAGGTGGCTGCGGTCGACGGCGTTGATATCGTGACGACGCTCGACGTCAATATCCAGCGTGCGGCCGAGGATGCCCTGACAGAGGCTGTCGAGAAGACAAAGGCCAAGAACGGCTCGGCTTTGGTCACCGACCCCACGACCGGTGAAATTCTCGCTGCTTGCTCGTACCCGACTTACGACCAGACCGATCTGGAAAACGCCAAGACCGAGGATATGAACCTGCGCCTGGTCACCGACGCCTACGAGCCCGGCTCGGTCTTTAAGACGCTCGTGGCGGGCGCCGGCTTCGACTTGGGTGTCGTGCGGTCGAGTACGTCGTTTGAGGTGCCGGCGAGCATCAAGGTGGGCGACGATACCGTCACCGATGCCGACAAGCGCGACTATGCCATGACCATGGATGTGCGCGAGATGATGCGCCGTTCGTCCAACGTAGGCTTTGTCCTGGTGGGGCGCAAGATCGGTGCCGACGACTTTGCCGCCTATGTGGACAAGTGGGGCATCGGTCACAGCTCTGGTGTCGATTTTCCGGGCGAGAGCCTGGGCATCGTCAAGGAGCGTGACCAGTATGACGGCGCCACGCTGGGCTCGATGAGCTTTGGACAGGCGCTGTCTGTCTCGCCGATTGAGATCGCACGTGCCGTGGGCGGCATCGCCAACGGCGGCGTGATGATGACCCCGCACTTCTATAAGTCCAGCAAAGGTGACGAGAAGGACTGGGGCGAAGGCGAGCGCGCGATTTCGGAGGATGCCGCATCCCAGGTGACATCGTGCATGCAGACGGTCGTGTCGGAGGGAACGGGCGTTGGCGGCGCGGTTGACGGCTATGACGTGGCGGGTAAGACCGGTACGGCCGAACGTGCCGACGAGAACGGCGGCTACCTCAAGGAGAACTACATGTCGTCCTTTATGGGCTTTGCACCGGCACAATCGCCCAAGGTGCTGTGCTATATCACGCTCGACGGAACGCCGAGCGGCTCAGATGCCGCTGCGGTTCCGTTCCAGTTCATTATGGCCAACGCGCTCGACGTGCTGGGTATCCCGCACACGAAGTAGGGGGTTACAATCTTGAGCGTAGTCTGCCGTTTGATCTGAAGGGTGTTCACATGCCCTGCACCACGCATGCGCGGCGCTGGGATACAATACGCCGATAGCATTATTAGGTTTACAGGGGAGCTGCAATGATAGAGATCGCCGTCAACAACCTCGCGGCCGCAACAGGGGCCCGAACCGTGACGGGAGAAGCCGATCGGGTATGCCGCGGGTGCGTTATCGACTCGCGCCAGGTCGAGGAAGGGACGATTTTCGTCGCCTTTCCCGGTGAAAACGTCGACGGCAATGATTTTGCTTCCCGTGCCGTCCAGTCGGGTGCCGGCGCCGTCGTGATGACGCGTGAGCCCGAGGCCGGGCTGGTCTCGCTGGCGCAGGACAGGGGCTGTGCCATCTTGCTGACCGATGATCCCGAGGAGTTTCTGCTGCGTTTGGCGCACGCGTACCGCCTGGAGCTTGGCTGCCTGGTCGTTGGTATTACCGGTTCCATCGGCAAGACGACGACCAAGGACGTGCTCGCCGCTGTGCTCGCCAAGCGCTATCGCGTCTGGGCCACCAAGGGCAATTTCAATAACCTGATCGGCATGCCGCTCACGGTGCTTTCCGCTCCGGCCGATACCGAGGTCCTGGTGCTCGAGATGGGCATGAACCATTTCCACGAGATTGAGCGCCTGTCCCAGTCCGCCAATCCCAACCTTGCCATCGTGAGCAAGATCGGCACCTCTCACATCGGCATTTTGGGCAGCCGCGAGAACATCGCCCGCGCTAAGGCCGAGATTGTCCAGGGTATGTGCGCCGCCGGCGACTTCTTGCCGCTGCTGGTTTTGGGCGGTGAGGACGACTTTACGCCGTTCATTCGCGATACGTTCGCCCAGCCTGCTGGTATCGATGTGATGCTGGCCGGCGTCTCGGACGATGATGAGGTCCGTGCCCGCGACGTTCGAGCTGATGACGAGGGCCGTCCGGTCTTTACGCTCGATTTTGGTCGGGGCGAGATGATCGATACCATGCTTGCCATCCCCGGCGTGCAGTCCGTGCCCAATGCCGTTAAGGCCGCCGCGGTTGCCTATCGCCTGGGCGTGACGCCCGAGCAGATCGATGCTGCCTTTAGGGGCCTCACAATCACCGGTCACCGCCAGGAGATCAAGCGCGCCAAGAGCGGTGCCCGCGTCATCGATGATTCCTATAACGCCAGTGCCGAATCGATGGCTGCCGGTCTCGACCTGCTGTGCTCGCTTTCGTGCACGGGGTCTCGCATGGCGATCCTGGGCGAGATGGGCGAGATGGGCGATGAGGCCCCTCGCATGCATGAGCTCGTGGGCGCCTATGCCGCCGCCAAGAAGCTCGACATGCTGGCGTGCGTGGGTGGTGAGCTGGCCCAGCTTATGGCCGATGCCGCGCGCATGATGGGCATGGACGAGGACCGCATCCAGGTGTTCTCCGATTATCAGCAGGTGCTCGACCGCATGGGCGGCGCGCTTGAAAAACATGATGTTGTACTGGTCAAGGGTTCCCGCTTTGTTGAGCTCGACCGCTTTGTGGAAGGTGTGTGCTAGCCCATGTTCGGCAATCCCTCGTATCCAACGTATCAGGCTTTTTTGGGGCTTGGCATCGCCGCCGCCATTGCGCTGCTTCTCATGCCGTGGTGGATCAAGCTGCTCAAGGTCGAGGGTATCGGCCAGCAGGTTCGTGCCGACGGCCCCAAGCGTCATTTGGTTAAGCAGGGAACGCCCACCATGGGTGGCGTTGTCATCCTCGTCGCGATCTCGCTGACCTGCCTGCTGATGGGCAAGCTCACCACCGAACTCGTGCTCGTGCTGCTCGCCACGCTGGCGACCGGCGTGCTGGGCCTGATCGACGACCTGACCTCCGTTACGCATGGGCGCTCGCTCGGTCTGACGCCTCATGCCAAGATGATCGGCCTAACCATTATCTGTGTCACCTTTACGGTACTTGCCGTCAACTGGTGCGGCGTCGCCCCCGAGATTCGTTTTCCCGGCGGCCTGACGATCGACCTTGGCGTGCTTTCGACCACCATCTGCGGCCTTTCGTTCCCGTGGCTCTACATTGTCTTTTGCTGGCTGATGATCGCCGGTCTTTCTAATGCCGTGAACCTGACCGATGGCCTTGACGGTCTTGCTGGCGGCACCTCCATGATCGCCATGCTCGCCATGGCTGCGATGGCGTTTTTGCACGGAGACGTGAACCTGTCCATCTTCTGCACCGCGTGTGCCGGTGCCTGCTTGGGCTTTCTGTGGTTCAACTGCTATCCGGCGAGCATCTTTATGGGCGATACCGGCTCGCTTGCCCTGGGCGCCGCGTTTGCCTGCACGTCCATCATGACCAACACCGAGGTCGTCTCCCTCATCATCGGCGGCCTGTTTATCGTTGAGACCCTGTCGGTCATGATTCAGGTTGTCTACTTCCACTTTACGCACAAGCGCGTCTTCCTTATGGCGCCCATCCATCATCATTTCGAAAAGAAGGGCTGGGCCGAGACCAAGGTCGTCATCCGTTTTTGGATTATCGCTGCGGCCTTTGGTGCCGTTGGCCTTGCTTTGTTCTTCCAGTTGGGATAGTGGTCTTTCATGCCTCTTGCTGATGTCTTTAGCCTGCTCGTTTTGGGTCAGGGCAAATCCGGTCTCGATGTCGCCCGCTGGGCGCTGGCACATCCCGAGCGCGTAAGTGCCGTTACCGTGTATGGCGGCGGCACCTCTGAGCCCAATGACGCCACGCGAGCGCTCGAGGCTGCTGGTGCGTCGTTTGTCTATGGCACCGAACAGGTCGAGGGCGCCTATGACGTATGCGTGACGTGCCCGGGCATCTCGGAGTTCTCGGGCTTCTTTAAGGCCGGGCGCGAGCATGCCGCCCAGATTATGGGTGAGCCCGAGTTTGCCTATCGCCTGTCGCCCGATAACTGGATTGCCATCACGGGCACCAACGGCAAGACGACCACCACGTCGCTGACTGATTATCTGCTCAAGGCTGCCGGCGAGGCCAGCGTAGCTGTCGGCAACATCGGCGAGCCGCCGGTCAACGAGATTGACGGCCGAGCCCGCAACGAGTGGTTTGTGGCTGAGCTCTCGAGCTATCAGATTGCTACGACCACCGAGCTCCACCCCCGCGTGGCGGTGCTGCTCAACATCACTCCCGACCACTTGGGCTGGCATAAGAGCCATAAGAACTATGCGCTTGCCAAGATCAAACTGTTTGACAATATGATCGATGACGATCTGGTGGTTGTCGACGTCGAAGACGCCGGCATTCACGAGTTCGATGAGTGCATCTATACGCCGGGTCGCCGCATCTGCAAGGTCGCTTTTGACGAGCCTGAGGGCGAGGACGCCGCCTTTGTGCGCGATGGCAAGATGATCGTGCGCCTGAAGGGCGTCGAGACCCCGCTCATCGCTACATCCGAGCTCAAGATCTCGGGCCATCACAATGTTATCAATGCCCTGTGCGCTGCCACGGCTGCCCTGGCAGTCGGTGCCGATGTCGATGGTGTCTGCCGCGGCCTGGCCTCGTTCCAGCCGCTCGAGCACCGCGTGGAGCCGTGTGGCGAGATTGACGGCGTGCGCTACGTCAACGATTCCAAGGCGACCAACACCGATGCGGTCGAGAAGGCCCTGACGGCATTTCCCGATGACGACGTGATCTTGCTGCTCGGGGGCCACGATAAGGGCACGCCGCTCGCGGACTTCGCGCGCGTTGTTATGGATAACGTACGCTCGGTCGTTTGCTTTGGCGATGCGCGCGAGCGCTTTACCGCCGCTATGGATGAGGCCGATGTCGATGGTGACGTGGATATCGCCCAGGCCGATGATCTGCGCGATGCCGTTGACGTTGCCCGCTCGCTCTCGAGCCGCGGCGACGTAATCCTGCTTTCGCCCGCTTGCTCTTCGTTCGACGAGTTCTCGGGCTACGAGGAGCGCGGTCGCGTGTTTAAGGACTATGTGGCGCAGCTTGCCGCTGCGGCGAAATCGCAAACGGAATAGGGGTTGCCGGTGAGAGAGGAGAGCCCCCGACAGAATATGAGGAGGCCCGACTCGGACCGTGCTTCCTCGCAGCGCAGCACACCGCGTTCCGGACGCGGCGGGCAGACGTTCAGTGAGCGCTATATTGCCGGCGTCCCCGCCCGCATCATGCGCCCCCGTTTGATATTTATGGCTTGCCTGTTTAGCTTGGTTTGCTTTGGCTTGCTGATGGTGTACTCGGCATCTTCGGTCGAGGCGCTGCACGAGAATGGTTCGGCGACGTTTTTCCTGTTTCGACAGGCCGCGTTTGCCGGAGTTGGCGTGTTGGCTATGGTTGCCATCGTGCGCGTTTTGCCGGACAGTTGGTTTGGGGAAGACGTGCTCAGGATCTTCCTCATGGGCATGATAGGGCTACTGCTTCTGGTGTTCTTGGTGGGCAGCGGCAGCCGTGGCGCCACGCGCTGGCTCAACATCGCCGGTATTCAGTTCCAGCCTTCCGAGTTTTTAAAGCCATTTGCCATTGCGTATTCGGCCATCATGCTCGACCGCTTCTTTTCGCCCGGTGGCAACATCAACGAATTCCTTCGCAAGATGGGCATCTACCTGGGTATTTCGCTCTTTCTGATCTTTATCCAGCCCGATTTCGGTACTGTCCTGATCATCCTGTTGACCCTTATGTGCATGGCGTTGTTTGCGGGTCTCGACCCCAGATTTATCATCGGCGTGCTAATCTTCGGCATTCTCGTGATCGTGATTGCGCTTGTCGCAGAGCCGTACCGTATGGTGCGTATTCAGGTTGCCTTGAACCCTTGGGCCGACGAGTATGGTGACGGCTATCAGGCCACGCTTGCCATCATGGCCTTTGCCTCGGGCGGTCTGTTCGGTCGTGGCATCGGCAACTCAACCATGAAGTACTCGTATCTGCCCGAGGCGCACAATGACTACATCCTGGCCATCATTGGCGAGGAAGTCGGTTTTGTCGGAACCGTGCTGTTCTTCTTGGTGTTTGCGATGCTGATCTACTCGGCGTTTCGCATTGCCGAGCAGGCGACCGATCGTCGGGGCGCGCTCATGGCGTCTGGCTCTGCGGTCATTCTCGCGGTGCAGTTTTTGATTAACGCGCTTGGCATCCTCAACGTGTTTCCCATGACGGGCAAACCGTTGCCGTTTATTAGCTACGGCGGTTCGTCGATTATCGTGTCGCTCATGCTTGCCGGGTTGATCCTGCGCGTTTCGTACGAGAGCGCCCGTCGCGATGAGTACGACCGTCGCCGCGAGAGCTTTGCCGTTATGGATGAGAGTACCGCCGGCGTGCCCCACGTGCGCGGTGAGCGATCTTCGCGTAACGGTTTTACCGTCCTGGATGGCTCTGCGACCGAGCCGGCAGCTCGTCCACGCCCGCGAACGGCTCCGCAAGGTCGTCCGCAGCGCCCCTGCTCTCGCAACGCGGGCGGCGGATATAATCGAATCGATTTGAACTCGGACCCGTCGGCGCGTCTGCGCACCGACGACCAGGGACCGCGTGTACGAAGGGACTACCATGACCGATAAGATGACCGTTGCTATTGCAGCCGGCGGCACGGCAGGACACATCAACCCCGCGCTCGCCTTGGCCGAAGAGCTGCGTGATCGTGGCCACCACGTTGTGTTCGTGGGCCAGTCGCGCAAGCTCGAGGGTCGTCTGGTCCCCGAGGCTGGGTTTGATTTTGTGCCCATTACGGTCACGGGCTTCGACCGCTCCCGTCCTTGGACGGCGCTGACCTCGCTGTGGCGTGTCAACAAGGCCAAGCGTGCGCTCGCCAGTCATTTCTCAAAGGTCGGCAAGCCCGATGCCGCCATCGGTTTTGGTGCCTATGTCGAGGTTCCGCTGCTGGGGTGGTGCAAGGGCGCAGGCGTTCCGTATCTGCTGCACGAGCAGAACTCTGTTCCGGGCCTGGCCAACAAGATGATGAACTCCCACGCCGCCCGCGTGTGCATCTCGGTGCCGGCAGCGCGCTCGGTCTTTGAGCGCGAAGGTGACCCTGACCACGTGCTCATGACCGGCAACCCTGTACGTCGCTCGGTGATCGAGGGCGATCGCGCTCGCGGCCGCAAGGCACTTGGCGTTCCCGAGGACGCGACGCTGCTGCTCGTCTTTGGCGGTTCACTTGGCGCCCAGCACCTCAACGAGCGCGTGGTTTCGCTCAAAAACGAGCTGCTTTCGCGCAAGAACCTCTATGTGTTGCATTCGACGGGTGCCGACGGCTTTGAGGAGACCGAGCGCGCTTTGGCGCTGACGCCCGAGGAGGCGAAGCGTTACCGCATCCTGCCTTACATCGACAACATGGGCGATATGCTGGCTGCTGCCGATTTGGTGCTCTCGCGTTCGGGCGCATCGAGCGTGGCCGAGATCGCTGCGCTCGCCGTGCCCTCGGTGCTCGTGCCGTATCCGCATGCGACGGCCGACCACCAAACCACCAATGCCCGTTATCTGGTCGACGCCGGGGCCGGTGTGCTCTGCGCCGATGCCGATATCGATGGTTCTGCCTTTGCCGATGAGCTGCTGCACTTGGTCGATGACGCGGCGGCGCGCGACGCCATGCGTCAGGCGGCACGTGGTCTGGCTCAGGATAGGGCCGCCGCTCTTCTGGCGGATGCGGTAGAGGGTTTGCGTTAGTTAGACGGGATATCGTCGGTCGCCCTCGCGCTGATGCGGTAGGTGCGGTACAGTTAACGGGTTACAGGCAGTGTTTACGCAAGGAGTACACGAGCACATGGCTGATTCCCAGACTGCAACCTCCGCGCCCGAGTTTAAGAGCGCCCACTTTATCGGTATCGGCGGCGCCGGCATGAGCGGCATCGCCCTCGTTCTGCACGAGCGCGGTTATGCCGTTACCGGCTCCGACCTTAAGACGTCACGTTATATCCGCCAGCTTACCCGCGCTGGTGTGAAGGTGCATGTGGGCCATGAGGCCGCCACGATCGACGAGGTTAAGCCCGACGTGGTTGTTGTCTCCACCGCTATTCCGGAATCCAACCCTGAACTCGTGCGCGCTCGCGAGCTTGGTATTCCCGTGTGGCCCCGTGCCAAGATGCTCTCTGCTTTGGGCCACGGCTACACCACCGTCGCTGTTGCCGGCACGCATGGCAAGACCACCACGTCTTCGATGTGTGCCACCATGCTCGACCGCATGGGTCTGGATCCGAGCTTCCTGATCGGTGGCATCGTCGAGGGCTATGACACGAACGGCAAGAACGGCTCGGGCGACTACTTTGTCGCCGAGGCCGACGAGTCCGACAGCTCCTTCCTGTTCCTGAACCCCAACGTAGTCATTGTGACCAACGTCGAGGCCGACCACCTCGATCACTACTCGGGTATCGAGGAGATCGAGGCAACTTTCGCCAAATTCATGAGCCTGGTGGGCGAGGACGGCACCGTCATCGTCTGCGGTGAGGACCCGCATCTGGTCGAGCTCGCCAAGTCGACGGGCCGTCACGTGCTTTCCTACGGCTTTGCCGAGAGCAACGACATCGTCTGCATGCACCCGGATGTCAAGGGCATCCAGAGTGACTTTATCGTTCGCTTTGAGGACGGCACTGAGCGCGCTGTGGAGATCAAGAGCAATCCCGGTCGCCACAACATGCTCAACGCCACGGCGGTGCTCACCGTCGCCCATGTCCTGGGCCTTGACATCGACGCCGCCGCCAAGGCGCTCTCGAGCTTTGAGGGCGTCCGCCGTCGCTTTACCCGCGTGGGCGATATCGATGGCATCACCGTGGTCGATGATTACGGCCATCATCCCACCGAGATCAAGGCGACGCTTGCTGCCGCTTCGTCGCTGGGTTACAAGCACGTCGACGTCGTGTTCCAGCCGCACCGCTATTCGCGCCTGCAGGCCCTGTGCGACGACTTTGCCGATGCATTTGCCAATGCCGATAAACTGCTGCTGATTGATGTGTTCTCGGCTGGCGAGATGCCCATTCCGGGTGTCACCTCTAAGATGCTCGCCGATACCGTGCGCGCCAAGCATCCTGGCAAGGAGGTCGTGTACTGCTCCAGCCGTCTTGAGCTCAATCAGGAGCTCGAGCAGATGGTGGGCGAGGGCGACCTGCTGCTCACCATGGGTGCCGGCGACGTTACGACCGTCGGTCCCGAGTTCATTGAGTATCTGACTGCCAAGAAAGACGCTTAAGTCTAATGGGTCTGTTTAACGCCGTCATGGCGCTCTCGGGCATGATCGACACGGATGTGATCGAGGACGAGCGCCTTGCGCGTCATACGAGCTATCGTATCGGCGGCAAGGCCGACCTCTTTGTGACGTGCCATAGCTATCATGCCCTCCGCCGCGCCGTGGCGGTGCTCGATCGCGAGCAGGTGCCGTGGGTCATCATCGGCAAGGGCTCCAATCTGCTGGTTGCCGATGGCGGTTATCGCGGTGCCGTCATTTCGCTCGGACGTGAGTTCCAGCGCACGGTTGTTGCCGATGACGGTTGTACGCTGACGGTCGGTGCGGGCGTGATGTTTGCGCGCCTGGTCAACGATGCCCTGTCGCGTAGCCTCTCGGGCCTTGAGTTTGCCGTTGGCATTCCTGGTTCGGTCGGCGGTGCGATATCTATGAATGCCGGCACGCGGACCGAGTGGATTGGCTCGCTGGTTGAGGATGTCGTAACGTTTGACCCGGCATCCGGTATCAAGCATTATGCGGGGTCCGAGATCTCTTGGGGCTACCGCGAATGTAGCCTTCCCCGCAATGAGATCATCCTCGAGTGCGTGCTCAAGCTTAAACCGGCGCCCAAGGCCGACATTCGCGAGCGCATGGAGCGGTACCTTACAAGGCGCAAGCGTACGCAGCCCATGGGTCGCGCATCCTGCGGGTCTGTCTTTCGCAACCCGCCCGATGCGAGTGTGGGCAAGCTTATCGAGGATTGTGGATTAAAGGGTTTTTCGATTGGCGGCGCGGAAGTTTCGCCCGTTCACGCTAATTTTATCGTTAATAACGGAACTGCCTCGGCCGATGACGTTGCCGCGGTTATCAGACATGTGCACGGAAAGGTGAGGGAGGCGTATGGCATCGAGCTCAGACCGGAAGTTAAATTCCTCGGCTTCTAGAGCATCGAAACCCACCTTCCGCCGCGCCGGAGGGCGTTCCGGCGCGCCTGCCAAACCTCAACGCAATACCGTCGCGCACTCTAAGTCTGTCGGGCATGCTCGACAGACCAGTCGTCCGGTCGTCGGCTCGCAGCTCGGTAATCGTCCGGCCGCAAAAAAGTCCTCGCGTCCCTCGGTGACGTCAAAGCCTGTTATGGGCGCCAAGCCTGCCCGTCCCATGGCAGCTCCCAAGCCCTCGACGGGAACTAAAGCGGCGCGTCCAGGTCTCACGCTGGGCGCATCGAAACCGCGCTCGCTGACATCGGTGCCGGCTACCGCCAAGAAGCCTTCGAGTAAAAAAGGTTTCAACCCGTTATCTTCACTTGGAGCGATGGCAAATAAAACATCAGACGCCGCTTCTGTCATTACAGGCAAAGGCAAAATCGTGGGCGGCGTTCTGGCCGTCTTGGCCGTGCTCGTCGTCGTTGCCATCGTGGTGATCAACTCTGGACTGTTTACTGCCACTGATATTCAGATTCAAGGCAGCGAGCATGTGACGAAGCACGATGCTATCCAGCTGATCGACTTGCCCGAGGGAACGTCGCTTTTTAACGTCGATCCCGACCAGATTACCGAGGATCTCAAGCAGAACCCGTGGGTTTCGGGCGTGGATGTCCAGCGCCAGTTTCCCCATACGCTTATCATCACGCCGACGGAGCGTAAAGTTATCGCCATTGCGTATATCAGCTCCGACGACCTTGCCTGGGCTATCGGAGACGATGACACCTGGATCGCCCCGCTGTCGACGTCGGTCGAAGTGGACGACCAGGGCAACGTCATCACGACAGGGCAGGGCTCAAATACCTTGACCGGAATCGATGCCGCGCTGGCGCTCGCCAAGCATTATGGCGCGGTGTTGTTGACTGATGTCTCGGCGGATGTCGCTCCGGTTTCCGGCCAGGCGGTGAACTCCAAAGCCGTTAAGGCCGGCCTGGATTATGTGCGTGGTTTTTCGAGCGAGTTCTTGGGACAAGTCAAGGATATTTCCACGCCTTCGGTCGAAGCCATCTCGGCAAACCTCAATAACGGCATTGAGGTGTCGCTGGGCGATTCGGACGATATCGCCAAGAAGGAACGCGTAGTCACCAAGTTGCTTTCGCAGGTAGAGGGCGTAACGTATATCAATGTGCGCTCTCCGGGCAACTACACATTTAGGAATGCTCCGACCTCGTAGCGCTGGTTGATGCTTTGTTGAGGGGCCATACCACGCCGTTTATCTGGTTTGTTTGGTTTTCACGGTCAATTATTTGACTGATACGTTCATAATGTGCAAACATAATACGGTTTACCTTTGCATTTACTTTCAACCTGAAGGTTAATGTGCGCAGGGGTCGACCCATGCTATGGCTATAACCTTTGTTCGGAGGACCGACATGCACGAGACAGAGATCAACAACTACCTTGCCGTCATTAAGGTGGTCGGCGTCGGCGGCGGCGGTACCAACGCGGTCAATCGAATGATCGAAGAGGGCATCCGCGGCGTCGAGTTTGTTGCCATCAACACCGATGCTCAGGCACTCGCGATCTCTGATGCCGATATCAAGGTGCACATCGGCACCGACCTTACCCGCGGCCTGGGCGCCGGCGCCAATCCCGAGGTTGGCCGCAAGGCTGCCGATGAGTCCCGCGACGACATCGCCGAGGCGCTCGCTGGCGCCGACATGGTGTTTATCACCTGCGGCGAGGGCGGCGGCACCGGTACCGGCGCCGCACCCATCGTTGCCGATATCGCGATGAACGAGGTCGGCGCACTGACCGTCGCCGTCGTGACCAAGCCCTTCACCTTCGAGGGCCGCAAGCGTAAGAAGAGCGCCGAGGAGGGCATCAAGACCCTCTCCGATTGCGTCGACACCATGATCGTCATTCCTAACGATAAGCTGCTCGACATCGCCGAGAAGAAGACCACCATGCTCGAGGCCTTCGCGATTGCCGATGGCGTCCTTTCCCAGGGCACCCAGGGCATCACCGACCTCATCACCGTCCCCGGTATCATCAACCTGGACTTCGCCGATGTTAAGACCATCATGAAGCAGGCCGGTACTGCCATGATGGGTATCGGTACCTCTTCTGGGGATACTCGTGCCGTCGACGCTGCCCAGCAGGCCATCTCCAGCCCGCTGCTCGAGAGCTCCATCGATGGTGCCACGCGCGTGCTGCTCTCCATCGCCGGTTCCAAGGACCTGGGCATCCAGGAGATCAGCGACGCCGCCGACGTTGTCGCCAACGCTGTCGACCCCGAGGCCAACATCATCTTCGGTACCGTTGTCGACGAGTCCCTGGGCGATCAGGTGCGTATCACCGTCATCGCTACGGGCTTCTCCGACTCCAACGTCAACCGTCAGGATGAGCTCTTTGCTGCTCAGCAGTCTCAGAGCAAGGCCGCTGCCTCCGCTGAGCCGCAGCGCACCGCTCCGGCTGCCAGCCCGGCTCAGGCCGCTCCGACCCGCAACGTCGGTGGTACCGAGCTGCCCAACTTTGGCAACGACCAGTTCGAGCTTCCCGACTTCCTGAAGCGCGGTAGCTTCTAGTTCGTTTTTCTCAACGACCTGCACGGGGTGTGTCCATTTGGATGCACCCCGTTTTGTTTCTCGTTTGTAAACGAAAGCCTCCAATCTCCTTACGTTCCCTTTACGTTTGGTCCCTACCGCTGCGGGTATCCTTTTAAGGAAGTATGACAGCCGTATAAACGCGGACTGCGCGGCGACGCCGCGGTACTTGTGTTATTAGGAGGCTTTAGTATGGCAGCACGTGCGGACAACGTTTCGCGTGTCGACCATGATGGAGTTACGTTGGTGGAGGGCGCGACATCCGATGTCCGCTTTGCCTTTACCGAGCGCACCGGTGGCGTTTCTGAAGATGCGTACTCCTCGCTCAACCTGGGCTCGCATGTAGGCGATGACCCCTTTGCTGTTCAAGAAAATCGTCGTCGAGTGCTCGAAGCTATGGGCGCCACTGAGTGCGAGCATAATCTGCTCGTGCCCAATCAGGTACATGGTGACCATATCGTTACGGTGACTTCGAGCGGCGCCGACGATCTTGAGGCTGTTCGCGAGCAGATTGCCGAGGGCTGCGATGCCATCGTCTGTACGGCCCATGACGTGCCCGTGCTGCTCTGCTTTGCCGACTGCGTTCCCGTGGTGCTGGTGGCCCCCGGCGGATTTGCCGTGGTGCACTCCGGTTGGAAGGGCACGATTGCACGTATTTCTGCCAAGGCGTGCCAGGCGCTTTGCGATGCTGCCGGCTGCGATGCGAGCGACGTTTCCGCCTATATCGGCCCCCATATCTTGGCTGACGAATATGAGGTATCCCGGGAACTCATGGATCGCTTTGCCGTCGAGTTCTCTTGCATCGATGCGAGTGCCTCTCGCATGCTCGATCTTTCCGCTGCCATTTGTGAGGCGCTGGTAGATGCCGGTGTGGACGCGGATAATATCGTGGATACCCAGCTTTCGACTGTGCGTCAGAACGACCGCTTTTATTCCTACCGTAACGAGGACGGCACCTGTGGGCGCCATGCTGCGATCGGCGTGATGCTATGAGAAAGATCGTATCGGTCCTGAGCGCCGCTGTGCTTACGCTTACGCTGTGCGCCTGTTCTTCGGGATCTTCTACCTCTTCCATTACCGTGGCCGGCTCCACGACCTGCCTTCCTATCGCCGAAATTGCGGCAGAGGGCTTTAAGGAGGAGACCGGCATCGACGTGCTCGTTTCCGGTTTGGGCTCTTCCGCTGGCATCGAAGCCGTCAGCGCTGGCACGGCCGATATCGCCAGCTCCTCCCGTGGACTCAATGCCGACGAACAGGATCTGGGCCTGACTCCCATCGTCATTGCCCACGACGGTATCGCGGTCATCGTGAACGAAGACAACCCCGTCGATAACCTCTCGACCGAGCAGCTCCGCGATATCTATGCCGGCAAGATCACCAACTGGAAAGAAGTCGGTGGCGAGGACCTGAGGATTCAGGTTATCAACCGAGATGAGGCGTCTGGCACGCGTGAAGCCTTCCGTACCATCGTGATGGACGGCACCCCGTTCGATCGCCGCTCCGCCGTTCTTTCGGGCACGGGCCAGGTGCGCGACGTGGTATCTCGTTCGCGCGGTGCCATTGGCTACATTTCGCTGGGCTTCGTCGATAGCCTCAATGCCAAGACCTCGGTCAAGGCCGTCTCGGTCAACCATGTCGAGGCGTCCGAGAAGACGGTCGCGAGTGGCGGCTATCCCATCTCGCGCGACCTTTACTTCTTTGTGAAGGGTGCGCCTTCGCAGCAGGCGCAGGATTACATCGACTACGTGACGTCCGAAAAGATGGACAAGCAGATTCGCGAGGCGGGCTTTATTCCCGTCACCAACGACGAGAAGGGGAGTGAGTAGCATGGAAGCACAGGAAAACTCCCAGACTGAGCAGAATGCTCAGGCGCCCAAGAAGCGCGAGCTGGCGCTCGTATCGCGCAGCACCTATATCAAGGAGAAGGCGCTGCAGTGGATCTTTTTTGCCTGCGCGTTCTTGGCGGTTGTTACCGTCATCCTGATTTTTGTCTTTACCACGTACTCGGCGCTGCCCGTCTTTACCGACATCGGTCTGGCGGACTTCTTTAGCTTTACGTGGGCGCCCTCTGAGGGTCACTACGGCATCGTGTCGCTGCTTGCCGGCTCGGGTCTGGTGACCGTCGGCGCGCTCGCCATGGGTGTGCCCCTAGGCGTGGGCACGGCCGTGTATCTGGTCGAGATCGCCAGCAAGCGCGTGCGCAAGCTCATCAGCCCTGCCGTTGACCTGTTGGCCGGCATCCCTTCTATCATCTATGGCTTCTTTGGCATGATCATTATCCGCCCGTTTATCGCACAACTGACCGGCGGTCTTGGTTTTGGCGCGCTGACGGCGTGGTTCGTGCTCGCCATTATGATCGTGCCCACCATCACGACGCTTACCATCGATGCTCTCAATTCCATTCCCATGGGCATTCGCGAGGCATCGTATGCCATGGGCGCCACCAAGTGGCAGACTATCTATAAGGTCGTGTTACCTGCCGCCAAGCTGGGTATCGTGGATGCCATCGTGCTGGGTATGGGCCGTGCCATCGGCGAGACCATGGCCGTGCTCATGGTCGTGGGTAACGCCCCGGTTATTCCCGACAGCATTGCGAGCCCCATCTCGACGCTCACGAGCCAGATTGCGCTCGACATGAGCTATTCCTCGGGTCTGCATCGCTCGGCGCTGTTCGGCATGGGCGTGGTCCTGTTTATCATTTCCGCCACGCTGGTGGGCATCGTCCGCCTGGTTTCCAAGAAGAAGAGGGGGTAGGCTATGTCCGATTCCGTTGACACGACGGTCGATACGACCTCGTCGCGCGAGCGCATCAAGCGTGCCCTTTCCCACGGCAAGAAGGGCCGCATCAACAAGGACCTGTCCAACAAGATCATGCTTGGCGTGTTCCGTGCCGCGGCATACATCACCACGCTGGTGCTGGTCGCTATCATCGCCTACGTGGTCATCAACGGCCTGCCACACATCTCGCTCGACTTTATCTTCGGTTGGCCCCAGGGCGTCAACGCCGAGGGCGGTATTTGGCCCACGATCGTCTCGACCGTCTATGTGACGGCGCTCGCCATGCTTATCTGCACGCCGATCGCTGTGCTGGCAGCCGTCTATCTGGCCGAGTACGCCAAGCAGGGCAAGATCGTTGAGCTCATTCGCTACGCTGCTGACGCTTTGGCCTCGGTGCCCTCCATCGTTATGGGCCTGTTTGGCTACGCCTTGTTTGTCGAGGCTATGGGTCTGGGCCTTTCGATGGTCTCGGCCGCTCTGGCGCTCGCGCTCTTGATGCTTCCCATCGTCATGCGCACCACCGAAGAGGCCATTCGCGCCGTTCCGCGCTATATCCGTTGGGGCGCGTATGGCCTGGGCGCCACCAAGTGGCAGGTTGTCTCCAAGATTGTGCTTCCTTCTGCCTTTGGCCGTATTGCCACGGGCATTGTCCTTGCCATCGGCCGTGCCATTGGCGAGACCGCCGTGGTGCTCTACACCATGGGCCAGGCCATCAATCTACCTATCTCGCCGCTCGATTCCGGCCGCCCCATGACCGTTCACCTGTACCTGCTTGCCAACGACGGCATCAACATGAACGCAGCCTACGGCACCGCGCTCTTGCTGATGGTGATCATTCTGGCCTTCAACCTGTTTGCGCGCTTCCTGTCGCGCAAGCGTCGCTAGTTAAGGAGTCCCATGTCCGTTTATCAGTCCGCTCCCACGCTGGAGCAAGCGGCCATTACGGCCAAGGATTTCAACTTTTGGTACGGTGACTTTCATGCGCTGACGGGGCTCGACCTCAACATCGCCAAAAACGCCATCACCTCCTTCATTGGCCCTTCGGGCTGCGGTAAGTCGACGTTTTTGCGCTGCATCAACCGCATGAATGACCTGATCGAGGGTACGCGCGTCGAGGGCACCATGACGCTCGACGGCAACGATATCTATGCCGAGGGCGTCGACCCGGTCGACCTCCGTCGCCGCGTGGGCATGATTTTTCAGCAGCCCAACCCGTTTCCCAAATCCATCTACGAGAATGTCGCCTTTGGCCCTCGTCTGCAGGGCGTGACTAGCAAAAGCGACCTCGATGACATCGTGGAAGAATCGCTCAAGCGCGCCAACCTCTGGAAAGAGGTATCCAATCAGCTCAACAAGGATGGTTTGGCGCTCTCGGGCGGTCAGCAGCAGCGTCTGTGCATCGCGCGCGTGCTTGCGGTGCAACCCGATGTCCTCCTGATGGACGAGCCCTGCTCCGCCATCGACCCCACGTCCGTCTCTAAGGTCGAGGATTTGATGGCCGAGCTGGCGCCCGAGATGACGATCATCATCGTCACGCATTCAATGCAGCAGGCAGCTCGTATCAGCGACTACACCGCATTCTTCTTGCAGGAAGTTGCCGGTGAGCCTGCCACGCTCATCGAGTATGGTCAAACCGACGCGATCTTCACCAGCCCGGTGGACTCGCGGACGGAAGACTATATCACCGGCCGCTTTGGCTGATCGGTGCGACTAGTCCCAAGCCGATCGGACCTGGTCCGGTGCGTATTCACTGTGCGGGCGGCATGACCGCACCCAACTGATTGGAGTGAACCATGCGTAAACTGTTTTCCCGTCAGCTCATCGAGGCCCGCCACGAGATGCTGAGCATCTACGAGGCCGTCGATCTGGCCCTCCACGATGCCGTTAAGGCCTATGTGACCGACGACCGCAAGCTCGCCACCAAGACCAAGAAGCGCACGCTTTCGATTGACGCGCGCTGCGCCAACTTGGAGGCCGTGTGCTACAACCTGATCGCCACGCAGTCGCCGGTCGCCTCCGACTTCCGCTTGCTGCAGACGATTATCTACGTCGACTTTAACCTGCAGCGCATGACCGATAAGGTCCGTCAGATCTGCCGTGCCACGCGTCACATGGTCAAGGCCGACATCTCGCTGCCCCAGGAGCTCGTCGGTACGGTTGAGGCCGAGGCCGAAGCTGTTTACCAGGTGCTGGGCTCTTCGCTTTCTGCGCTCGTCACCAATGACATGTCCATCATCTGCAACTTGGCCGTCGAGGACGAGCCGGTGCACGCCGCCTACGAGAAGTTCTTCCGCACCTTTAACCGTATGGATACGGGCGACTTTATGGACGACGACAGCAACTATGACGACCTGCGCCGCGCTATCATGGTTTCGCGCTACCTCGATCGCATCGCTTCGATTTCCATCGATGCCGCTTGCCGTCTGACCTTCCTGTTGACTGGTCAGCGTATGAACGCCGGCGATATCGCCCGTGTGGACGAGGATGAGCTCGAGAGCATGCGCGTGCCTTCGGGCGAGGGTGTTATCATGAGGCCCGCCGTCGACGCTCGCTACGTTGCCAAGGTGCCCGCTAACGAGGTCAGCGAGGGTCTTCGCTACCTGCTCGATCATCTTGAGGACGAGGACGATGGCGAGGACGACGAGGAGTAAGTGACCCCGTTCGTCGAAAGATTGTAAATACCTAAGTGAGCGCGGCCTTGCACATGCGGGGCCGCGCTCTTGCGTTAGCATGGGACTACTTGTTTGGCTGTCAGCGGAGGCGATTGGCAATGGATAACTATTTGGACTTGATGCGCGCTCGCCGCGAGCAGATTCTGGAACGTTTTTATGCGGCGCTCGATCGCGCGGGCCGCCCCCACGACGCCGCGCGCCTCATTGCCGTGTCCAAGACCGTTGGTGTCGATGAGACTGTTGCTGCCATCCAGACGGGGTATCGCCATTTTGCCGAGAACCGCCCGCAGGAGCTGGTTCGCAAGCTCACGGGTCTGGCGGAGCATCCGGAGCTGCCCGAGGTGCGCTTCGATATGATCGGCAACCTGCAGACCAATAAGATCAATGCGGTGCTGGGCTCAGCCGAGCTGATTCACTCGGTGGGTTCGCTGCATCTGGCGCAGGCGATCTCGAGCCGTGCTGTCCGCAAGATTGAGGCAGGCGAGCTCGCCGGCCCCCAGCGTGTGCTCATCGAGGTCAATGTGAGTGGTGAGGAGTCGAAGGGAGGCTTTTCGCCCGATGAGATTCGCGCCGCCGCGGGTGAGCTTGCGGAACTTGAGGGAATTTGCGTACAGGGGCTTATGACTATGGCGCCCCGGGGGAATAAGGATGTGGCACGCCGCACCTTTGCGGGGCTTCGTGAGCTGAGGGATGAGCTGGAGGCGGTGCATCCCGATTTGAACCTGCCTGAGCTTTCCTGCGGCATGAGCGAGGACTTTGAGCCTGCCCTTGAGGAGGGCTCTACGCTCGTTCGCCTGGGCAGGGTAGTATTTAGCCCGGAGTTTGCAGTAAAATAAGGCTCTGAAGTGCGCACTGATTATCGGGGCGCCTGCACTAAACCGCGAGAGGACACAACCATGGGCTTCCTTGACGAGATTAAAAATAAGATGCACCTGGGCGGCCAGCAGGGTTACGACCAGGGCTATGGCCAGGACGACGACTACGGCTACGACGACGGCTATGACGATGGTTATCAGGGCAACGGCTACAGCGGTGCTTCGGGCGAGGGCTTCTACACCCAAGACGAGCCGAGCAACGGCCTACTTGGTCAGACGCGCCGTGGTGAAGCTGAGTCGGTTGCCGTGTATACGCGCTCCGGTCAGCTGGTCGGCGATGACTCCCGCCATGCCACGACGTATAACCCGCCTTCGCGCTCGCAGGACAGTGTTGCGAGCGGTTATCGTCCTGGTGCCTATGACACGCCGTCGAGCTACGCCGAGAACACCCGCGCCCGTGCCGCCGCTGCGCCCGCGCCTGCACCGAGCGATGCCTCGGCCTATGCGAGCAATATCATCAACGCCACGCCGCAGCTGCCGGCCTATGTCCTGCGCCCCGAGAGCTATGACGACGTGGAGACTGTGGTGCGCCGCGTTCGCACCAAGCAGCCTGTCGCACTGATTTTTGTGGGCGTACGCACCGAAGTTGCCAAGCGCGTCTTGGACTTCTCTTACGGCTTTGCCTGCGGTCTGGGCGCCACGGTCAAGGAGGTGGGCGACCGCGTGTTCATGGTGCTGCCCGCCGGCTGCGAGGTCAAAGATTCCGATCTCAAGAAGCTTCGTGCCGACGGCTACCTTAAGTAAAGACAAGACGAGGAGATCCCCATCAACATCTACACTATCATCCAACTGGTCAACACACTGTTCAACTTCTATTCCACGCTCATTGTCGTCTACTGCTTTATGACGTGGATTCCCATGAAGCAGGGTGGTTTGCTTCAGGATATTGCCGCGGTGCTCGATAGCGTGTGCGGTCCGTGGCTCAACCTGTTCCGTCGTTTCATCCCGCCGATGGGCGGTATCGATTTTTCGCCGGTCGTTGCGATTATTGCGTTGCAGTTGGTGCAGAGGCTGGTTCTGCAGCTTCTTATAGGTATACTCGTATAGAACTGACTTAGTAACTTACGTCGGGCGTGTAGCGCCGAGGCGATGAAAAAGGAGACTTGTTATGGCTATTACCCCCGCAGACATCCAGGCTCAGACTTTCTCTGAGGCCAAGCGTGGCTACGATCCTGCCGAGGTCGACGTCTTCTTGGAGACGCTGTCTTCCGAGGTTGACGCTATGCTCGCTAAGATTGTCGACCTTAAGGGTCGTCTGACTGCTACCGAGCAGCAGCTTGCCGATGCGCAGGCTCAGCTTGCCCAGGCTCAGGATGCCACCGCCCAGGCCGTTCCTGCCGCCCCCGTGGCTGCTCCCGCCCCTGACTTCTCCGCTCAGGAGCGCCAGATTTCCGCTGCCCTGATCGCTGCCCAGCAGACCGCTGAGACCATCGTCAACGATGCCAACGAGAATGCTGAGCGTATCCGCAACGAGGCTGACGCCAAGGCCCGCGAGGTTATCCGCCAGGCTCTGACCGAAAAGCAGGCCGAGCTCGAGGAGATCGATCGTCTCAAGGCTTCCCGTGAGGAGTTCAAGGCCGAGTACCTCAAGCTCATCCAGCACTTCATGGACGATGCCCAGAACTCCTTCCCGGCCGACCTCATGGCCTCCACGCCGGTCGGTTCTGCCGCTTCTCCTGCGGTGACTGTTCCCGCCGAGCCGCTGCCCGTCGCTGACCCGGTTGTCCCCGTGGCCGATCCCTTCGCCCCGATCGACAACTTTGCCGCCGACGACCTGGATTAGCATTAGGGCTACAATCTAGTGTCCTTAAGAGGAGCTCGCACCTGCGGGCTCCTTTTTTGTGGCTGTATACGGGTTGGGAAACAAAACGCCGAGCTCTGCATGCGATGAGACAGAACTCGGCGAAGGGCGCGTGGTAAAAGGTAGATTTTAAGGTATGTCCAAAAACTACTTGAGGAGGAAGTTGGAGAGGGGAATGGTACGGGCCTCGCGATGCTCGGGATCGGCGATGTGGTCGGCAGGATATCCGCAGACGAGCATGTGATAGGGATAGACGCCCTTGGACAGATTGAACTGCTCCTGTGCCACCTCAGGCTTAAAATGGCATACCCAGCACGTTCCCAGGCCCTGCTCGGTGGCCTCCATCATCATCTGATCACACACGATGGACGTATCGATTTCACTGGAATTCATCTGGTCATACGGGCGTACCCAAGCATCATCGGTAACGCTGCAAATAAGGAAGATGAGCGGAGCGCCAAAGATAGACCCATCACGAGCAAACCGAGGCTGACAAGCAGCAGCCTTCTTCAGAAGCTCGGGCGTATCCAACACCATCACACGAGAAGGATGATTATTACAAGCAGAAGGAGCAATACGCCCAGCCTCAACAATGGCATCCACCACAGCTTGCTCAACAGAACGATTCTCAAACTCGCGACAAGAATACCGAGACCGAGCCAGATCCAAATAAGACATACAAGCCCTCCAACAATTAAAAATCAAACAAACCCAAAGTAGCCCAAACAGTACCCAAAGCAGCAATCAGCCAAACGCTCATCAAGGGCCAAAGTGTCCGAACGGGTACCATAGGTCCCTTCAGCCAAACCCCCATCGCGCTAAATCTATCAGCCAAAGTTCCCAATGGTGGTGCATAAGGGAGCGGGCCCGGCCACTAATAACCTTTTGAACGACTCTGCTTGCAGCCGGAGTGAAAAAGGTTATTAGTGGCCGGGCCCGCGACCGGTGGGACATGTACCCCCAATTAACTGTTCTTCATGACAATCGAATCCACGACATCGGCCACATTCTCACAGCAGTCGGCGCAGTACTCCAGGAAGGCATATACGTCACGCCAGGCGATGACCTCGAGCGGGTCCTTGCCGTTGACGTGCAGGTTGCGCATGGCGTTGATGTAGAGCTCGTCGGCCTCGGACTCGATGGTGTTGATCTGGATGACGAGCTCGCGCAGCGTTTTGGACTTGCGGTAGTTGGGAAGCTCGACCATAAGGTCCTTCATGGCGCGGCAGGCATCGGTTACCTTGTGGGCGATGACGATGGCGTCGGGATGGATGCTCTGGATGTTGGTGAAGTAGACGCGCTGCACGACGCCCTCTATGCGGTCGAGCACGGTGTCGAGTGAGCAGCTCATCAGGTCTAGATCCTCGCGCTCAAGCGGGGTGATAAAGGCGGTGAGCAGGGCGTCTTCGAGCTCATGGTGCTTCTTGTCTGCCGCATGCTCAATCGCATGCATTTTATCGAGCATGTCGTGGATCTGCGCGGGGTCAAAGTTCTCAAAAATCTTGGTGAGCAGCTCTGCGGCCTGGACGGCGAGGTCGGCGCAAGCGACGTAGTTGTCAAAGTAGAACGAATCGGGTTTCTTTGCCATGGGTGGGTCCTTTCGAGGCGAAGACGGGTGGGCGAAGTGTTGCGGTCCGGATGGACGTTCGGTTTGACTAGAGGAACATCATGAACAGCTTGGCCATGACAAAGCTGATGAGTCCGCAGGCGGGGAAGGTGAAGAACCAGGTGAACATCATGTCCTTGACGACGCCGAAGTTGATGGCCGAGAGGCGCTTGACGGCACCGACGCCCATGATGGCGCAGGTTTTGATGTGGGTGGAGGACACGGGGATGCCGGTAAGGGTGGCAAGCAGCAGGTTCGCGGCACCCGCGAGGTCGGCGGAGAAGCCCTGATACTTCTCGAGCTTGACCATGCTCTGGCCGACGGACTTGATGATGCGCTCGCCGCCCACGCTGGTGCCGATACCCATAGTGGCCGAGCACAGCAGCATAATCCAGATGGGGATGCCGGCATCGCCGACGCTGGTCTGGCCGTTGGCGAAGGCCACGCCTAAAAAGAGCACGCCGATGAACTTCTGTCCATCCTGCGCGCCGTGCATGAAGCTCATGGCCGCGGCACTCGCGATCTGAGCGTATTTAAAGAAGACGTTGGCACGTCGCCTGTTGGCGGCGGCGAAAAGAATCGAGACGAGCTTGCACAGGACCCAGCCCATGACAAAGCCCAGGCCGATGGAGAGCGCCAGGCCGTAGATGACCTTCATCCACTCGTGGACGTTGACGCTGCTCGCGCCGCCGAGGGCGATAGCGGCACCGGTCAGGCCGGCGATAAGGCTGTGGCTTTGCGAGGTGGGGATGCCAAAACGCGATGCCGTGGCGCCGTAGACGACGATGGAGAAGAGCGCCGCGCACAGGCAGGCGAGCGCCATGGTGCTATTTCCGCCAAAGTCGACGATATGTGAGATGGTGTTGGCGACGCTCGCGTTAAAGTGCGTCATGATGAGCACGCCGAGGAAGTTGAATGCGGCGCTCATGAGAATGGCGGCGCGGGCGGGCATGCAACGCGTAGTGACGCAGGTCGCGATGGCGTTGGGCGCGTCGGTCCATCCGTTGACGAAGATGGCGCCCAACGCGAGGATCACGGTGACGGCAAGGACTGGGTTCGACACAATTTGGCCGAGGAAGGTTGAGAACGTTACGTCCATATATGGGCTTTCTCGAAGATTGCAGGCACGTTACAAAAACATGATAAATCGTATCACCTCCTGCGGGTTTCTTTGCCGAGTTCTGATGGGAGAAGTGAATTTTTTGGCACTAAAATTGAATATTAGCCCTGTTGACCGCGGGTGTTCTTTTTGCTATCACGCCATGCGGACACGCGCGATTGCTACGACACTCCAAAACCACAGTCTGTTCGCTTTACAATATGCAAACATGCGTTCGATAATAGGAGGCATGGAATATCGACAGACAGATGGCAAAACTCGGCGCGTGCACAAGCAGTATGTGGACGTCGTGGCTCGCATCCTCGCGGGCGGACAGGTCGTGCCGGTCACCGTCTGCTGGGTCGACGGTCGGTGCTTTACGATTGACGAGATTATCTCGTCCACCGGTTTTGGCCTGACGGTTCACGGCATTCGTACGGCAACCTATAAGGTTCGTTTTGGCGGTCATGCGACCGAACTGTATCTGGAAGAACAGGCACGCGAGCGGCCGGACGGCTCGCAGGCCCATCTGATGCGTTGGTGGGTGTGGGCGTTCGACCGCACGCTCGAGGGTGAGCGCCGCAGGTAGGGACGCACGGCGTTCGGGTACAATGGTAGAAATCTTGTCGCTTAAGGCGCTGCTGTCGCGGCGCTATCTGAAAGGACGAAAGCATGAATGATATCCAGGGCTATCAGAACGGCCCCATCGAGACCGGTGCAAGCCGTGCCAAGGAGATGTCGCCGCGTGCGTACAACCTTGTCATGTCCGCCCTGATCTTTTTGGGCTTTTGCGCCATGGGCGCCGGCGCCTACTTTACGAGTACCATGGCGTTTGCCCGCATGATGATGAGTGGAGCCGCCTTGCCGCTGGTCTTTGGCTCGTTTATTTTGACCATCGTCGGCATGGTCATGATGTCGGCCGCCGCCAGCAAGCAGTCCGTTGGCCTGTCCCTTGTGGGCTACGTAATCTTTGCGAGTACCTTTGGCCTGACCGCGTCGTTTGGCCTTGCCAACTACGACCTGCCCACCATCAACACTGCCTTTATCGCCACGGCCGCCATCACCTTTGTCTTTGGCGCTTTGGGCGTGACGTTCCCCAAGTTTTTCCAGCGCGTATATGGCATCGGTTTTGGCATTCTGCTCGCCACTATTCTGGTTGAGATCGTGCTGATGTTCATGGGCGTCTCGCAGACCATCACCGATCTGATCGTGATCGTGGTGTTCGCCGGCTTTATTGGCTACGACACCTATGTTGCCACGACGGTGCCGCCTACGCTGCCCAACGCCGTGCTCATGGCGTCCAATCTGTTCGTGGACATTATCAACGTGTTCCTGCGCATTCTGAACATCCTTGGCCGTCGCGACTAGCGGCGAATTGCGGCGGTGCTTGCCGTGCGTGTAAATCGATGCGAAAGGCGGTCCTTCGGGGCCGTCTTTTTTGTACGCGGCGGGGTATCATGGATGGGAAAAGCCGATAGCGGCAGCGACAGGAAAGGTGGCCACCTATGGCAGACGTCGACAACAGGAACCGTAACCGCAGGTCCAACCGAGCGGGTCAGCCCAATCCCAAGCGCGAGGCCCGTGCTAAGGCCGCCGAGCGTCACGTGGCAACTGTGTCCGAAGCGTGCGCCAAGGATATCGAGCGTTCGCTTGCCGGTGTTCGCGAGTTTGACGGTATGCCTGCCGGCTTTGTCGCGGCGATGAAGGCCAAGGCCCAAGCGGCTGCAGCTGCCGAGGAGCCGGTTGCCGAGGAGCCTGAGGTCGCTGAGGTCGAGGCTGCCGAGGTTGCACCCGTCGAGACCGAGGTTGCGGACGAGTCTGCGTCTGCCGATGAGGCCGCGCAGGCCGAGCCCGAGCCTGCTGAGGAATCCGCTGTGGTCTTGCCCGAGGTCACCGTGCTCGACGCCTCTGCCACGCAGGCCATTCTGGACAACGGCCGAGGCTACGCGCAGTTCTGCGATATGGCGGTGCTTGCCTTTGCCTCGTTCACCAACCCGGGTGGCGGCTACATCCAGGGCTATCTGGGCCAGGAGGCTACGCTCTGCGCCGATTCGTATCTGTACAACGTGCTCGACAAGCAGCGCAAGTGGTATGGCGAGAACCGTCGCCGCAACATCAACTGCGAGCTCTACCGCAACCGTGCGATGGTAGTGCCTGCGGTGCGTTTTGACCGCAACCACGTGCATGCGTATGCCGATGTGATCGTGGCCGCCGCGCCCAATGCCAAGCGCGCACGCCAGGAGTACCGCGTGAGCGACGATGCGCTGCTGGACGCGCTGCGCGACCGTATCCGCTTTGTGCTCGCCATCTGCGACGAGCTGGATCGCGAGAAGCTCGTACTGGGCGCTTGGGGCTGCGACAACAACGGTTTTGATGCCGAGGCCGTGGCCGAGATTTTCCGCAAGGAGCTCGCATCGGGCGACTTCAAGGTCAAGCAGGTCTTCTTTGCTGTGCCCTCTACGCGTTGGGATGAGGACTTCGCCAAGTTCGAGCATGTGTTGGCAAGCTTCCCCGAGCGCAACGAGGAGTCCTATGCCCAGGTTGCCGCCCGCGCTGCGGCCGCCCGTGCCGCCGAGCAGGCCCAAGCTGCTGCCGGGGACGATGAGGACGAGGACGATTGGCGCAAGTACCTGTAAACTGTGCGCGTGATGCGACATGCCGAGCCGACGGGGGCTGCTCCCGTCGGCTTTTTATTGAGGGTTGATTTCCGATCTCAGCCGAACACATTGAGCAAATAGGCCATTCCCGCACCTAGCCGAACGCCCCCGCGGCCCCTCCCGGGGTCCGGGGGCGGCATTTTCCCAGTT
>UREM01000026.1 GCA_900546775.1 uncultured Collinsella sp.
CGAGATGGGCATTCTGTTTAAGAGCGCCGAGGCGCTGGAGAATCTGCGCAGCGTGGGCACCGTGGTGCTCGATAAGACGGGCACGGTCACCCGCGGCAAGCCGGCCGTGACCGACATTGTGGTGGCCACGCGCGTTGACGGCTCGCCCGCCATGAGCGAAAAGGCGCTGCTCAAGCTGGCCGCCGCGTTGGAGCGCTCGAGCGAGCACCCGCTGGCCGAGGCGATTATGGCCGAGTGCGAGTCGCGCGGAATCGTCGCGCGCATGGTCGAGGACTTTGCCGCCGTGCCTGGACGAGGCGTTACGGCGCGCGAGGGACAAAACGCCATTGCAGCCGGCAACGTACGCCTGATGGACGAGTTGGGCGTTACCGTGCCCGCGGGTCTTGCCGAGCAATTTGCCGCCGAGGGCAAAACACCGCTGTTCTTTGCCAAGAACGGCGAGCTTATCGGCACCATCGCCGTGGCTGACGAGGTCAAAGAGACGAGCGCCGGGGCCATCGCCGCGCTGCGCAAGCTCGGCGTCGACGTGCGCATGCTCACCGGCGACAACCGCGTGACGGCCGAGGCCATCGCCCGCCGCGTGGGGCTGAGCAGCGAACAGGTCATCGCCGACGTCCTCCCCGCCGACAAGGAACGCCACGTGCGCGAGCTGCAGGATGCGGGCGGCAAGGTCGCCATGGTGGGCGACGGCATCAACGACTCCCCCGCCCTGGCGCGCGCCGACGTGGGCCTTGCGATCGGCACCGGCGCCGACATCGCCAAAGAAGGGGCAGATGTGGTGCTCATGCGCAGCGACCTCATGGATGCTGCGCGCGCCATCGAGCTGTCACGTGCCACAATCCGCAACATCAAGCAGGACCTGTTCTGGGCGCTGTTCTACAACGGCATCGGCATTCCGCTGGCGGCGGGCGTGTTCTTCCCCCTCACCGGTTGGCAGCTCTCGCCGATGTTCGGCGCCGCGGCCATGAGCCTATCGAGTGTCTGCGTCGTAAGCAATGCGCTGCGCCTGAAATCCTTTAAGCCTAAAGTGGCAAAATAGGCTCACCATTAAGTCCATTTAGAACGGGTTTTCCAGGTGCCCGAGATTGACCTGAAAGAGGAGCGACGCGTACTTTGGTACGCGAGCGACGGCTTGAAGGTCAAGGTCGGGTGCTTGGGAAAGCCGACACAACAGAGAGGAATACCAATGCGTTACACGATTAAGACTTCGGGCCTTATGTGCGGTCACTGCGACGCTACTGTCGAGACGGCACTGCTCAACGTGGCCGGCGTGACCGACGCCGACGCCGATCACGAGACCCAGACCGTCCAGGTGGAGTGCGCCGACACCGTGACCGCCGAGCAGCTCGCCGCCGCCGTCGAGGGCGCCGGCGAGAAGTTCCACGCCCTGTCCGTAACCGCCGCGTAACGACCCACGCGTACCCCGACCAGAAACGAGGACCCGCCATGATGGCAGACCATAAATCGGTGACCCGCATGCTCAAGACGGCACGCGGTCAGATCGACGGCATCCTGCGGATGGTCGAGGAGGACCGCTACTGCGTCGATATTTCCACGCAGCTCATGGCAACGCAGGCGCTCATTGCGCGCATCAACGCCGACGTGCTCAAGGCGCATATCGAGGGCTGCGTGACTTCGGCAATCGAATCGGGCGACGAAGACCTCAAAGCCGCCAAGCTCGCCGAGATCGAACGCGTCGTCGACAAGCTCTCCAAGTAATTGGGGCATTGGGGACGGACTGCTTTGCACCTTCTTGGTGCATCGGGGACAGGTATGTTTGCACCACCTTGGTGCAGATTGACCTGTCCCCCTTGCTCTAAATCGGGTATAAAGGCGTGCGGCATATCGAATGAAAGGCAATTTGCATGAATGACTTTATGAAGGGCCGCAATGGCGCCGATGAGCTCACCATCGTTATGGGCTTTTCCGGCATCGTCATCGCGATGATCGGATCGATAGCCCGCATCCAGTGGCTCAGCTGGATTGCCATCGCCGTCATCGTGATTGGCGTGCTGCGCGGCCTGTCCAAAAACATCGATGCACGTCGCAAAGAGAACGAGGCCTTTGTCGCCGCGACTGCCAATGTTCCCGGCTTGGGCAAGTTCGTCGCCAGCTTGGGCGGCGGGACTGCGGCTTCCAACGCCTCGCGCGCGGCCGGCACCAGCAAGGAAGACTTTGAGCGCGCCAAGCGAACGGCCAAGAAGATGTGGAAAGGCCGCAAGACCACGGCATACCTCAAGTGCCCCAACTGCGGCCAGATGCTGTCCGTCCCCAAGGGCAAGGGCAAGATCCGCGTCACCTGCCCCAAGTGCCACGCCAAGATGGAAACCCGCTCCTAGCGCCCGCACGCGGGACAAATTAATCAGGTTTGTTTGTCCCAAATCTTAAGTATTTGTTCGATAAAAAAGCCGAGGCCTCGTGTTGAGACCTCGGCTTTTTGTATGCGGCAACGGAGCTGTCCCTTTGACTCGTCTACGCCACACCGTCGCGGGCAAGCTCCTCGGCCAGCGCCTCGGCCGGCATGGCCATAATCGCGTCGAGCTCGGCGTCCACCTCGGGAATACGCTTCACCTTGAGTTTGCGCACCAGATCACCACGGCACATCACGTACGTCGGCTCACGCAGTGCGCACAGATCATCGAGCGGGTTCTTGCGCGTCACCAGGATATCGGCAGCCTTGCCGCACTCGATCGTGCCGGTCTCGCCGCCCAGCCCCAGCAGCTCGGCATTGACTTGCGTAGCCGTATGCAGCGCAAAGGCGTTGCTCACGCCCACGTACTTGGCAAAATAGGCCACCTCGCGCCACATGTCGTACTGCGTCACGAACGGGCAGCTTGAGTCCGTGCCCAGGCCCACCTTAACGCCAGCTTCCAGTGCGGCACGGGCGCTCTCGATGATGCCCGAACACACAATGTCGCCGTTCTTCTTTTGCGTGTCGGTCGAATGGGTCTTCTCCGGATCGAGCAGCACAAACGGCAGCGCGGGGCTGATAGTGCAGGTAACGCTGGGCGCACGCCCCTCAAGCTGCGTGCCCGCGGCGCCGCGGTACAGTTCCAAGATCTCGGGAGTCATCGGGGCACCGTGCTCGATCGTATCGACGCCGGCCTCAAGCGCGGCCTTCACGCCCTCGGTGCTCTCGACATGAGCCATAACCGGCAGGCCCACCTCGTGCGCAGCCTTGCACGCCGCCGCGGCAACCTCGACCGGCATGCGCAGCACGCCCGGCTCACCTACTTCGGTCGCGTCGAACACGCCGCCCGTCACGAACAGCTTGATGACGTCGGCACCGCGCGCATGCAAGTCACGCACTTGTTCGGCCGCCTCATCGGGGGTATCGGCGACCTGCGCGAACAGCCCCGCACCGTGACCGCCCGGCACCGTGACACCCGTTCCCGGCGCCACCAGACGCGGACCCTGATACTTGCCGGCGTCGATAGCGTTGCGCACGGCAATATCGGCAAACAGCGGGTCACCCGCACCGCGCACCGTGGTCACGCCGCTTGCCAACTGCTGCTGGGCGCTGCCTTTGAGGATGTGGCGGACGATGGCGCGGCCCACGGGATTATCGAGCTTCTTCATAAGTGCGCCCGCATCGCCGGCCGAGACAGGCTTGCCCGAGCCGCACAGATGCGCATGCATATTGATGAGACCGGGCATGAGATACGCACCACCCAGGTCGATAACCTCGGCACCTGCAGGCGCCTGCGCCACAGCACTCGGCCCCATCCAGGTGATGACGCCGCGCTCAACAGTCACGGCCATATCGGGTTGCGGCTCCATATGTTCCGAACCATCCAGAATGGTCGCATTGATAAACAACGTGGAACGATCGGCAGACGCCATATCGAGCTCCTCCCTCACGATTAACTTGAACATTTGTCCATTATCACCTAGTCCCGCTGGATTGCTGCAGACGCATCGGTTAACGGAAGGAAGAGAGGATGTGGGGGACGGAATACGTTGCAATCCCATCCCAGCGGCACTAGGGAAATCTCTCGATCTATAACAGGTAGACCGGGTTTTAGCAGCCAGATGTTATAGATCGAGATCTTTCGGCACCGCGTCCAACCTTTGTCTCGATCTGTAACAGTTGGGTCGAATTTTGGCCGTTAGATGTTACAGATTGAGAACTTTCACCAGGCGCCAACCTTCTGTCTCGATCTGTAACAGCTACGAGGCCAAACGGCCCCTTGTTGTTACAGATCGAGACAAACTCGGCAGAAACAACCACATTCGCGTCAGTTGCACCCCTTAGCACCCATACCACTGACGCTTCCATCCCTCAGCCAAATCGGCCCGCTGCGAAATCCCCGCCAGCCTCATCTTTTCAGCCAGCTTCCCCGGGTCTTTGAGTTCATCAAACGTAAACCGAAGCACCTTATGCCCGAGCATTGTCAGATGAGATTCCCGCTGACGCTCTGCCACGAATGGGTCAACCGACTCCCGACCCCCGCCGCTCTGCAAGGTGTACTTCCCCTTTCCGTCGAGCTCGCCGATGACACATGTCCCGTCCTCGAGCCGCCAAAAATAGTCGACGCGAAACACCTGGCTCGGATCGAGCGGGTCGCGAAACTCCACCTGCAGCTCCGGAACCGGAAAGCCGTACGCAATAAAGAATGCTCGGAACCGAGACTCGCCGCCGTTTTCAGACAGCCCGTCCGCATACGACGCAATCACCTGTGCCCTGCGATACCCTCGCCTGCCCTCGCAATCGGCGCGGAGACACTCGCACAGGCCATCGCGCGATACGCCCCTTGCCCTCAATGCAGAATCGGCAATCGCCAACCCGTAGGAGAACGGCGCACGCAGCAAGCAATCCTCCACCGTGCGCCAAAACGACGTCGCCTGCACGCCGTCGACTTGTTCAAGTGCGCCCGCCGCCTGCGGACGCAACAGCCGACATCCTGCACTCAGCGGCACCGAGCAACCTGTCTTAACAAGATATCGTGGCCCAAGCAGATCATTCGGCACCTCCAGACCCCACAAAAGCGCCGCGTCATAGCCCCAAAACGCCCAATCGGGATGAAACTCTGCAAGCCCTTTGATGGTACGCAGCGCTCGCTCCGCCGGCGTCAGTACACCCCAATCATGTTGAAAGCAGAACAAATACGGCTCGGGCTCCGCAATATCATCGGTTCCCACATGACGCCGTAGCCACATGAGCTCGGCATTGTCATGCGTTGCGAGCAGCGCACCTTGCTCGGTCGCCTCCGTGAGTCGCGCGAGCATCCTATTCCGCGCCAACGTGTTGCGAGTCGTATGCTTGTGCTTGAAAACGGTATTAGACACTTCCATCACCACCACATCGGACAAATGAACCATCGTCACCGTTGCCTCCGCCGACAAATGTCTTGATCTGTAACAGTAAACCGTTCTTCAGGCCCCTAAACGTTACAGATTTAGACAAACCAGCGGTGCCCAAGCGTTCGTCTCGATCTGTAACAGATAGGCTGGTTTTTTGTCCCCAAACGTTACAGATCGAGACAAAAAGGCAAAAGGCAAGGCAGGCGACAACCACCCATCCCCTACTCCCACTCCTGCTCGTAGATGTTGAGCGACTTTACGTACCGCCCCTGGACGCCCATGATGTCGCGGACCAGACGCAAGAAGAAGCTGATGCACGAGGTGTCAAAGCCGTCCTGCAGGTCCTCCGGATGCACCGCACCCGGCCCATCGACCGCCGTATCGCTCAGCCGCGCGATGTCATACAGGTAGAGCTGTCCCGCCGTAAGCCAGACATCATCGACGCAGGCGAGGCGCACCGCAATCGCGCCGTCACTCCAGTGCTCCTTCTGCACGATATGCGGATCGTAGACATCAAAGCGATGATCGGTGCGCGTGTCCTTCAGCACGACCATGCCGGACGCAGGATCCTTGTCCAAAATGCCAAAGCGCGAGAAATACTGCGTGTCGCGTACCTGCTCGAGCCGCTTGAGCGAGGCAGGCGAAAGCGATGCCGGCGGCTCGTCAACATATAGCTCGAGCAGCGTTTTGCCATGGCGATAGGGGCGCTCAAACAGCAGCCAATCGGTAAACGCCATGTTGTAGGCCATGATTTCGTTTTGCGAAGGCTCGGTGCAATAGCTGAGCCACGGGTCGACAATGATCTCGAACTGTTCGCGCGCCGGCTCCAGGAATTGAAACTTCCGCAGCATCCAAAAGTGAGCCATGTCGGCAATATCGTTGCCGACGGCTTCAGCCAGCTCTGCTCGGTCAAAAGCGTGGTCAGTCATGGCATCCTCCTCAAACTGATGGACCTCAATTTGAGCTTACAAGGAGGGTGGGCAGCCACGACCAGCGCGGGCAAAATAGGCCTCCGGCTGCAAACCAGATGCTGACCAAACACTTGACGAAAAGCTTGACCGAAAATGCGCGCCGCAACAAAACCGCAGGTAAACATCGACGGCCAACCCGCCCTTTTGAGCCAGATGCCCGCAGCCACCACTTAAACAACAGGTGACCACAGCCCAAGAAGTCGACAAATGAACGCCCGTACGTCGACAAACGAGCAAACTGCTCGCAAATCCGCAAGGAGTGTCCCCGAATGCCGACAGAAAAGGAACGTCCCTAACTGCCGGCACTTAGGGACGTTCCTTTTGTGCCGGCAGTTGGGGACAGCCCTTGCCGATTCGATTGTTGAATATCTCCGTGACTACTTTACAGCTCCAGCGCATCGGCGACTTCAGCAGCGCAGGCCAGGGCGTCGGCCATAGCGTTCACCACGAGCGAGCTGCCGTTGCGAGCGTCGCCGGCAACATACACCGGCGCGGCATCCGCGGCGACGCCGTCGACACGCGCCGCAAGATGCGAGCCCTCGGCAGCCATCACCGGCAGCGGACGGCCAGCGGCGGCAACAGGCACGCCGGCAGCGTCGAACACGCTGTGCTCCGGGCCCGTAAAGCCGCAGGCAATGAGCACCAGCTGGGCCGGCACCTCGTGCTCAGAGCCCGCGATGCACTCGGGCTTTCCCGCCGACCAGTCCAGATCGACCACGCGCAGGCCCGCAGCCGCACCCTTCTTGTCCAGCAGCACCTCGAGGGTATCCACGCCCCAGGCACGCATCTCGCCACCCATCGCAGCGATAACCTCTTGCTGGCCGTAGTCGGTCTTCTTAACGTTGGGCCACTGCGGCCAGGGGTTGCTCGCCGCGCGCTTATCGGTCGCAGCCGGCAAGAACTCAAACTGGCGCACGCTGCGCGCGCCCTGACGCACGGCGGTACCCACGCAGTCGTTGCCGGTATCGCCACCGCCAATGACCGCAACGTCCAGGCCGCGTGCATCGATGGCAGGCTCGCCGCCATCGAGCACCGAGACGGTCGAAGCCGTCAGGTAGTCCACCGCGTACACCACGCCGGGCGCGTCAATATTCTCAGCAGCCAGTCCACGCGGAGCACGGGCGCCGGCAGCCACCACGACGGCGTCAAAGTCGTCGAGCCTGGCGGTAACCTTGGGATCGCTCACGTCGGCACTCAGCTCGAACACAATGCCCAGCTCGCGCATGAGCGCCACGCGACGCTCGACCACGGACTTCTCGAGCTTCATGTTGGGAATGCCGTACATGAGCAGGCCGCCGGGGCGGTCGTCGCGCTCAAACACCGTCACGCGGGCGCCGCGACGCGCAAGCTCCCATGCAGCCACCAGACCAGCAGGACCGGAACCCACCACGGCAACCGTGGGTGCGCCCTCCCCCGCCGGCTCAAAGCGGCGCGGGCCACCGTTTGCCCACTCATGGTCGCTGATCGCACGCTCGTTGTCATGGATCGTCGTGGGCTGGCCGTCGACCGAACCCAGGTTGCACGCGGCCTCGCACAGTGCCGGGCACACGCGGCTCGTGAACTCGGGCATGGGCGAGGTGAGCGACAGGCGCTCGGCAGCCTCATCCCAGCGGCCGCGGTACACCAGCTCGTTCCACTCGGGAATCAAGTTGTGCAGCGGGCAGCCGCTCGGGCGCGCCTTGCCAAAGCTCGCGCCCATCTGGCAAAACGCCACGCCGCACATCATGCAGCGGCTCGCCTGGGCGCGACGTGCGTCGTCATCGAGCTCCACATACAGGGGATCAAAATCATGACTGCGCTCCTCCACGGGGCGAAGCTCGTGGGTCACGCGATCGATATCAAGAAAAGCACCAGGCTTACCCATGGCACTTACGCCTCCTTCTTGGTCGAAGCAACAGAGCTGGCGGCGGCGGGCACAGCACCAGCGACACCACCCGCCACATCGAAGCGAGCGACATCCGCGGCGCTCGCGCGACCGGTCACAATGTCAAACGCCAGCTCCTCGGCCTGCGCATGCGTCTTGCCGACGGCCTCGGCGGCGGCGACAATCGCCAGCACGCGCTCATACTCGGTCGGAATGACCTTCACAAAGTGCTTACTCATCGTCTCAAAGCTGTAGAGCAGCTTAATGCCGCGTGGACTCTGTGTCGCGTCCACGTGCTCCTGGATGAGCTCGCGAATCTGCGCCAGCTCGACGGCCGTCGGGGCCTTAAGCTCGACGCTCTCGCGGTTCACGCGGGCGTCGAGCGTGCCGTATTGGTCAAAGACATAGGCCACGCCACCCGTCATACCGGCGGCGAAGTTCTGCCCGACCTCACCCAGGATGAGCGCCAGACCGCCCGTCATGTACTCGCAGCCATGGTTGCCGCAGCCCTCGACCACCACGGTGGCACCGGAGTTGCGTACGCCAAAGCGCTGGCCCGCCAGACCGTTAATGAAGCCGCGGCCGCTCGTAGCGCCAAAGAACGCAACGTTGCCCACAATGATGTTCTCGTCGAACTTGTAGGTCGCATGCGGGTTGGGGCGCACAGACACCTCGCCGCCCGAAAGGCCCTTGCCAAAGTAGTCGTTGGCGTCACCGCACACGTTGAGCGTAATGCCGCGCGGCAGGAAGGCGCCAAAGCTCTGACCGGCCGAACCATCGCAATCGATGGTGATGGAGCCGGCGGGCAGGCCCTCGGGATGAGCCTTGGTCACCGCGTTGCCCAGGATGGTGCCCACGCAGCGGTTGACGTTGGCGATATCGGCGCGGAAACGAATCGGACGCAGGTGCGCACGGGCATCGGCCGTATAGGGCACGAACAACGTGGAGTCGAGCGTCTTGTCGAGCTCGCTGTCGGCAGCCATCTGCGGCAGGAAGTGACGACCGTCGGCACCCGGGATATGGGCACCAAACTCGCAGGTCGCGCTCGCCAGCACGGGCGACAGATCGAGCAGGTTGGCCTTGCGGTTGCCCGGGACCTCGATCTGGCGCAAGCACTCGGGGTGGCCGACCATCTCGTCGACGGTGCGGAAACCCAGGCTCGCCATAACCTCGCGCAGCTGCTCGGCCACAAAGAGCATAAAGTGCTCAACGTGCTCGGGCTTACCGCGGAAGCCGTGACGCAGGCGGCAGTTTTGCGTGGCGATGCCGGCCGGGCAGGTATCCTGCTGACAGTCACGCTGCATGAGGCAACCCATGGAGATGAGCGGCATGGTCGCAAAGCCAAACTCCTCGGCGCCCAGCAAGCAGGCGACGGCGACATCGGTGCCGTCCATGAGCTTGCCGTCGGCCTCGAGCACCACGCGCGAGCGCAGGCCGTTTTGCAGCAGCGTCTGTTGAGCCTCGGCAAGACCGAGCTCCAGCGGCAGACCGGCGTGCCAGATAGAGTCGCGCGCAGCGGCACCCGAGCCGCCGTTGTGGCCGCTGATCAAGATCTTGTCGGCAGCACCCTTGGCCACGCCGGTGGCGATGGTGCCGACGCCCGCCTCACTGACCAGCTTGACCGACACGCGCGCGCCGGGGTTGGCGTTCTTAAGGTCAAAGATCAGCTCTGCCAGGTCCTCGATGGAGTAGATGTCGTGGTGCGGCGGAGGCGAGATCAGGCCGATGCCGGGAGTGGACTGACGGACCTCGGCAATCCAAGGGTAGACCTTCTTGCCGGGCAGGTGGCCGCCCTCGCCGGGCTTGGCGCCCTGGGCCATCTTAATCTGAATCTCAAAGGCGCTGCACAGATAGCGGCTCGTCACGCCAAAGCGCGCACTTGCCACCTGCTTGATCGCGGAGTTCTTGGAGTCGCCGTTGGCCAGCGGGGTCTCGCGACGCGGGTCCTCGCCGCCCTCGCCTGAGTTGGAACGGCCATGCAGACGGTTCATAGCGATAGCCATGCACTCGTGCGCCTCTTTGCTGATGGAGCCGTACGACATGGCGCCGGTGTTAAAGCGGCGGACGATGTTGAGCGCGGGCTCGACCTCGTCGAGTGCCACCGGGGTGCGGCCGCTGGCATCAAAGTCGAGCAAGTCGCGCAGGCGCACGGCACGGCCGGTACGGTGCAGACGGGCGCTGTACTCCTTAAAGGTGTCGTAGCTGTCCTCACGGCAGGCGGTCTGCAGCAGGTAGACGGTCTGGGGGTCGATGAGGTGTTCCTCGCCGCCGAGCGGGCGCCACTTGGTCAGACCCAGCGTAGGCAGCTGATCGGGAGCCGGGCTCTTAAGGATGGCGAGCGCGGCGTCGTAGCGCTCGTTTTGCTCGCGCTCAACGTCCTCGACACCCATACCACCCACACGGCTCACCGTGCCGGCGAAGTACGCGTTGACGAACTCCGGCGTAAAGCCCACGGCCTCGAAGATCTGCGCCGAATGGTAGCTCTGCACTGTGGAGATGCCCATCTTGGACATGATGGAGACGATGCCGGCGGTCGCAGCCTTGTTGTAGTTGGCGATGCCCTGCTCGGCCGTCACGTCCAGGTCGCCGCGTGCCGCCAGATCGCGGATGCACGCATGTGCGTTGTACGGATAGATGCCGCTCGCGGAGTAGCCCACCAGCGCCGCAAAGTCGTGCGGGGACACGGCGTCGCCACACTCCACCACGATGTCGGCAAAAGTACGCACGCCGGCGCGGATCAGGTGGTTGTGCACGCATCCCACGGCGAGCAGTGACGGCACAGGGACCTCGCCCGCCGCAGCACGGTCGCTCAGCACCACGATGTTCACGCCATCGCGGACCGCAGCCTCGACGTCCTCGGCAAGCTGCTTGAGCCCAGCCTGCAGCGCGCCCTCGCCGGCATCGCGGCGGTAGACGGCACGGAAGCGGCGGGTCTTAAAGCCCACGCGGTCGATGGCGCAGATGCGGTCAAACTCCTCCTCGCTCAGCAGCGGACGCTCCAGGCGCACCAGCTGGCAGGCCGTACGGGAATCCTCAAGCAGGTTGCCGTGGTTGCCCAGGTAGAGCGTGGTCGAAGTTACCATATGCTCACGCAGGGCATCGATCGGAGGATTCGTGACCTGAGCGAACAGCTGATAGAAGTAGTCAAAGAATGAGCGCGTCTTCTTGGACAGGCAGGCCAGCGGTGCGTCGATGCCCATCGAGGCGAGTGGGGCCTTGCCCTGCTGGGCCATAGGACGCACGACCTCGTCGACGTCATCCCAGTGGTAGCCGAGCTTGGCCATACGCACGGCGGCGGGCACCTCGGCGTCCTCGGCGGGCGCGGGCGCGGCGGACTCATCGAGCGCGTCGACGGCCAGCGTCTCCTCGGCAATCCAGTCGTGGTAGGGCTTCTCCTTGGCATAGCGGGCGCGCAGCTCGTCGTTGTAGATGACGCGGCCGCGGGCAAAATCGACCTCGAGCATCTGGCCCGGTCCCAGGCAGCCGCTCGTCAGGATGTTCTCGGGGCGCACCTCGATGGTGCCCACTTCGCTTGCCAGCATAAAGCGGCCATCGCGCGTCACGTAGTAGCGGGCGGGGCGCAAGCCGTTGCGGTCGAGGGCGGCGCCCAGCGTGCGACCGTCGGTAAAGGCGATGGCCGCCGGGCCGTCCCAGGGCTCCATGAGCATGGACTGGTAGGCGTCGTAGGCGCGGCGCTCCTCGCTCAGACTGTCGTTGTGGTCCCACGGCTCAGGTAGCAGCATGGACGCAGCGCGCGTAAGCGGGCGACCGTTCATAACCAAAAACTCAAGCACGTTGTCCAAAATCGCCGAGTCGGAACCCTCGCGGTTGATGATGGGCATCACGCGCTCAAGATCGTGCTGCAGCACGGGGCTGTACAGGTTGGGCTCGCGGGCGCGAATCCAGTTGACGTTGCCCTTGAGGGTGTTGATCTCGCCGTTGTGGATGATAAAACGGTTGGGGTGCGCACGCTCCCAGCTGGGCGTGGTGTTGGTGGAGTAGCGCGAGTGGACGAGCGCAACGGCCGTCTTGACAGCGGCGTCGTTGAGATCGATGAAGAAGCGGCGCATCTGCGTGGCGACGAGCATGCCCTTGTACACGATAGTGCGCGAGCTCATGGAGCAGACGTAGAAGATCTTGTCGCGCAGGGCAAACTCGGCGTCGGCCTTCTTCTCGATAGTGCGACGGCACACGTACAGGCGGCGCTCGAAGGCGTCACCCGCCGGCGTATCGTCGGGGCGGCCCAGAAAGGCTTGCAGAATGGTGGGCATGCAGGCGCGTGCCGTCTCGCCCAGGTCGTGCGGGTCGACGGGCACCTCGCGCCAAAAGAGCAGCGGCACGCCGGCCTCGGCGCAGCCCTCCTCAAACACGCGACGGGCATCCTCTACGCCCTTGTCGTCCTGCGGAAAGAACAGCATGGCCACGCCATAGTCGCCCTCTGCCGGCAGAATCTGGCCGCACTTTTGAGCCTCTTTGCGAAAAAAGTGATGCGGAACCTGGAACAGGATACCGGCACCGTCGCCGGTGTTCTTCTCGAGTCCCGTGCCGCCGCGGTGCTCCAAGTTGACCAGAATGGACAGCGCGTCGTCCAGAATCTGGTGATGGCGCTCACCGTTGATATCGGCAAGTGCGCCGATGCCACATGCATCGTGGTCGAATTCGGGGCGATAAAGGCCCTGCTGTTGAGCGGAATCTGCCTGCATCGCGATCCTCCCCTAGAAATATGACAGTCAGTTGAATAGGCATACTAGGAGCATCGCCGGTCCGCTGTGTTTCCCACCCGTTTCGAAACAATCGCGTAACGCACGCGGGACATCTACGTCTTGCCATCAAACGCGTACATCAGCCTCCAAACATGTCAAAAAACGACATCTTTGGAGGCTGACGTACACCTTTTGGAGCAGAACAGCATGTCCCCAATGCACCAACCAATCCCCGCTGGACCAATATTTTGTTAGTCTTGGTTAACTTTTTAGCCTAAAACGGGTATCCTTTGCGGCGTCAAGCAAACGGCACGCAGGAGCGCACCATGATCAACCATCTCAAACATCATTTTGGCTCCCGACGCACTGGTGGTCACGGAGGCCTAGACATTGCGCGGCATATCGGCCCTGGGCTGCTCGTGACCGTCGGCTTTATCGATCCGGGCAACTGGGCCTCCAATATGGCCGCGGGCTCGCAGTTTGGCTACGCGCTGCTGTGGATCGTCACGCTGTCCACGATTATGCTCATTGTGCTGCAGCACAACGCGGCACACCTGGGTATCGCCACGGGCGCCTGTCTTGCCGAGGCCACGACACGTTACCTCCCCCACTTCGTTGGGCGCACGGTACTCGCCAGTGCCTATCTCGCGACCATCGCCACCGCCATGGCCGAAGTCCTGGGCGGTGCGATCGCGCTCCAGATGCTCTTTGGGCTGCCCGTGCGCGCGGGCTGCGTCATCGTGGCGGCAGTATCGATGGCGATGCTCATGACGAGCTCCTACAAGCGCGCCGAGCGATGGATTATCGCCTTCGTAGGCGTGGTAGGACTCTCGTTTTTGGCCGAGCTTGCACTGGTCAAGGTCGACTGGCCGCAGGCCGCCGCAAGCTGGATCACACCCAGTATGCCCAGCGGCTCGGCCGCGATTATCGTGAGTGTCCTGGGCGCGGTCGTTATGCCCCACAACCTCTTCCTGCACTCCGAGGTCATCCAATCCATGCACTTCGAAGGCCAAGGCGAGAAAGTTATCGAAGAGCGTCTACGCTACGAGCTCTTCGACACGCTCTTTTCGATGGGCGTGGGCTGGGCAATCAACTCGGCCATGGTCATCCTGGCCGCAACGACCTTCTTTGCGCACGGCATTGTCGTAGACGACCTCGCCGTCGCAGCGGCCACGCTCTCCCCCATCTTAGGCCCGGCGAGCTCGACCATCTTTGCGGTAGCGCTGCTGTTCGCGGGTCTCTCGAGTAGCGTGACAGCGGGCATGGCGGCGGGCACCATCACCGCGGGCATGTTCGACGAGGAATACGACATCCACGACCGGCACTCATCGATTGGAGTGGCGGTCTGTTTCGTCGGCGCAGTGCCGGCGTGCCTGATCGTCCCGAATCCTTTTGAGGGTCTCATCTGGAGTCAGGCACTGCTGTCGCTTCAGCTGCCGATTACGGTCTTTGTGCTCATACGACTCACCAGTTCGTCCCGCGTCATGGGCAAATACGCCAACTCGCACCCACTTAACGCGTTGCTCGTAGGGATCGGTGCCGTCGTGACGATTCTCGATGTCGTGTTGTTGACAGGGATGTAATGGGACGGGGTACCTACCCAGGCAAACGTCTCAATCTGTAACATCTAGACCCGCTTTTGATATCTAGATGTTACAGATTGAGATCTTCTGCCGGACGGTTTTGGTTTGTCTCGATATGTAACAAGTGGGCCCAATTTCCACCGTTAGATGTTACAGATTGAGACAAAAGGTCGGCCGGACTCACAACAGACAGGATCGGCCAACAGCAACCGTGATCCCTTGGGGGCGGAGGAAAAGGGCCCCGGCCGAGAATTCGACCGAGGCCCTTGGACAGAGCTATGTTCGGCTTTCGCCGTGTGTCTGCGAGCTACTCCTCGACGAGCTCAAACTGATCGGGACCGACGCCACACACCGGGCACACATAATCCTCGGGCAGCTCGGGCGTATCGACCTCAACCTCGTAACCGCAAACGACGCACACGAACTTATACGTCTTCTTCTCCTCAGCCATGATGTTCTCCTCTCAAACGCGACTGGTGATGTACTTCATTTATCAGTATAGATTCTCAATAATATAATGCAAGTATTTTTAAAACATTTCTAGCCTTGATACGAGGACGCCTTCGGAGGCGTCTTGCCCTTCAGGACCTTATGGTAGTAATCGTAGGTGAGCGGCGTCTCGTCACTCAAGCGCTCGGCATCCTCGACCTCGCCGATAAACAGTAGATGCGTGCCAACATCCACAGTGTCGATCAAATGGCAGCTAAACAGGGCCGCCGCGTGCTCGGGCACATAGGGCATGCCCAGAGCCGTCTCGCGGGTCTCGTATTTGGCAAACTTGTCATAATCGCTGCTGGTGCGGAACCCAAAGTTACCGATGTAGAGCATATCGGCGGTCTGATCGATCACGGTCAGCGCGAACGCTTTGGCCGAAGCGATGACGCCCGAGGTGACGTTGTCCTTGTTCACGGCAACCGAAATGCGCGGCGGCATGGACGTCACCTGCACCGCAGTGTTGATGACGCAGCCGGCGCGCAGCCCGTCTGCCGCGGCGCTCACCACGTACAGACCGCTCGGCATGGTAAAGAACGCAGTTTTGTCCATAACAATCACTCCCCTAACGCGGGTTGGAACCTCATGGATGTATGTACCCACAAAAAAGGCGGCGCCCACAACGGACACCACCTTTGAGACATATGTGTCAAAACAGTATAAGCAAGATGAGACCCCCGCAGTTGCGGTGAAATAAGGACTGAATAGCCCCTCAAACAGGCAAAACAGTCCGTATTCCACCGCAACTTATACAGAACGCCTAGCGATTGCGCTCCTTGAGGGCGCGGTCGATCTCGCGCTGGACATCGCGCTTGGCCATATCCTCGCGCTTGTCGTAAAGCTTCTTGCCGCGGCCTAGGCCCAGCAGCAGCTTTACGCGGCCGTCGGTATTAAAGTAGAGCTCCAGCGGCACCAGCGCATAGCCGCGGTTGCGAAGTTTGCCGTCAAGAAAGTCGATCTCCTTGCGGTGCAGCAGCAGACGGCGCCGACGGTCGGGATCGCGATTCCACACGCCACCATGGCTATAAGGGTGGATATGCAGGCCGACGAGCCAGCACTCCCCACCACGAATCAGTGCGAAGGTATCGGTAATCTGGCACGCGCGCTCGCGAATCGACTTGACCTCGGTACCGCTCAGCTCAATACCGCACTCAAACGTCTCATCGATAAAGTACTCGTGATGTGCCGAGCGATTCTTGGAAATGAGCTTGCGCTCGCGCTTACTGGGCATCGCCGGCCTCCTTGGCGCCATCGGCGTTTGAGCCCGCAGCCTCGCGCTTTGCCCTGCGCTCGGCATTAAGCTCGGCATCGCTCTCGCGCACCAGCTTGATAATCGCCGCGCATGCCTCCTCGCCCACCAGGTCGCGGGCACGGACCGTCAGGCGCGTCGCCTCCTGCTTGTCGCCGTCGCTTGCAGCATCGGTCGCGCACATGATCAGGCAGATGGCGATCTCGGCCGAAGGCGAGGTCGGCACGCCCTGCAGGGCGAGCTCACCCATCACATGGTCGTCACTCTCGTCCGCGGCATCCGGATAGGTGGTATGGATCTTGTTGAGCAGGCGCGTCGTATGCGCATCATTGGGCGCCAGGCGCAGCGCCAGACGCGCGCAGCCCACGGCAGCCGAAATGTTCTCGGCCTCGGGCTCCAAGAAGTACTGACCCAAGTTGGTGTAGGCGCGTGCGGCGCACTTACCGTCGCTCGCGCGCTCCAGCACCGAGAACGAGAGCGATGCCCACTCCTGCTTGTCCTCGAGCGCGCGGAACAGCTCGGCCAAGTCCAAGCGATAGTTGCAGTTCATGGGATCCCAACGCACGGCCTGCATCAGGACATTCCGAGCACTCACATAATCCTGCTGGCGAATGTAGGCATACGCCATGTCGGAATACAGGCGATCAAAGGGCACCTCGACCTGAACCAGCTCGCGCGGATCCTTTTCCACGCGGCGGTAGGCCAGACGCTCAAACTTGCTGTCGAAGCTAAAGTACTGGCGCTTCTCCTCCGTCTTGCATTCAGCGTCGATATACTCCTCGGCAAGCTCCACCAGACGCTCCAGCAGCGGCGTCGCCGTAGCCAGGTCGCCCTGCGCCAGATAGTTCTCGGCATACGTGATGTCTTCCAAGCTGATAGGCAGGTCCATGACAACTCCTCGGTCCGGGCGGCAGACTCAACGCGCGCCTTAAATATCGGTCAATACACAAAACCCGGGTCTCTTACGAGGCCCGGGCGTTCAATTTTGGTAGCCCGTACCAGATTCGAACTGGTGATCTCCGCCTTGAGAGGGCGGCGTCCTAAACCGCTAGACGAACGGGCCATATGTAGCAAATGCAATGGCTGGGATGGAGGGAGTCGAACCCCCATTGACGGAACCAGAATCCGCTGTCCTGCCATTAGACGACATCCCAATGACTGCATCGCTGCGCTCGGCTGTGCCTTTGCGCAAGAAAGAAATATACGGGAAGTTCGGCCGTGACGCAAGCCCCAATTTTGACTTTTTTGAAATTCAGTCAAATACGGCCAACACGTGAAGGACCTGTGAAGTCGACCGCTGCACACGAAGGACAAAACGCCGCGAGCGGTAGCCGTCAACCGTTGGCAGATTCTACCGCGAAAACGATAGCACCAGGCAACACAATCGAAGTATCAATGATCACGTAGATATCGAGGCGCCATGGACGAAGAGCTTGATTACCTATGGGAGACCCTGGGCCTCGAGATCACTGCTGACCTTTGGCCCGAACGGGACAAAATCCATCCCACTCTGCGCCCCGCCATCACGGTGATGCAGGCAAAATACCGCCGTGCATCCTTTTTGATCATGCGGATGTCATGGCACGCGGGACTCCCCGACCTTAAGCGAATCCAGTCAAGCCTCGTCGAGCTGTCCGGTATGCCGACTGTCATATCCGAGGCGCACCTGGAGCAGCGACAGCGCGAGCGACTGCAACAGCAGCGGATTCCCTTTATCTGCCCCGGTGTTCAGGCATATCTGCCCTTTATGGACGAGGAGTACTGGAGCGGCAAGCCCAACAAGCACGTAAAGGTCTACGATCCGCACGAATGGGCACAGCTCGAGGATTGAGCCGAGCGAGCCCGCCGATGGAAAACACGTCCCACCCTGAGCACTCAAAACGGGTCGCACTTTCCGCAGCCGCTACAGCAGCGCCTCGGTCCAAGCTGCTTCCCTAAAGCCGGGAATCGCAAAGTCGTCGCCCACCAACAGCGGACGCTTGACCAGCATGCCGTCGGTCGCCAGCAGCTCGTAGCACTCCCGATCCGTCATGCCCGCATCTAGACGCGCCTTCAGGCCCAGCTCTCGATATTTCATGCCCGACGAATTAAAGAAGCGCCGCACCGGCAGTCCCGAACGAGCAATCCAGGTCGCAAGCTCATCAGCCGTGGGATTGTCCAAAACGATATCGCGGTCGATATACTCTACCCCGTGTTCGTCCAGCCATGCCTTGGCCTTCTTACAGGTCGAGCACTTGGGATATTCAACAAACAGTACGGTCATGGGAATCCTCCGAATATAGATCGGCCAACGCAGGCACACGCCACACGAGGCGCCTTCGTATGATGGGCCAATTGTAGCCCACGGGTCACACGCTAAACGAACCGTACCCCGAATCCGCGTTTGATGAACGGCAGCAGCTCCATTGCCTCGGGCGTGATATGGCCCGCAACGTTCATGCGCTCGTCACCGGGAAGATCGACCCGCGCAATCTCAAGCTCGCCTTCGTAGCGCCCATATCCGCTATTGCTCACAGCGATCGACCCCGCCTTTCGCGGCAGGCCGGCTCCGGCATCCGTCGGCACGGAATCCGGCTTATGCGTCGTACGTGACTCCTGAGACCTAAAGATGAGGACACTCGAGTCGGGCCGGTCGTGATGAATCTGCCCACGTACATAGGCATAACCAGACTCAAGCTCGCATTGCAGGTCCACGTATCCGGCGGAAACTTGAGCAAACTGCGCCCAGCCCGCATCGGAAAGATCGGGGTCGCCGACCAACACAATGTCGCAATCGGCGCCATGTGCGAGCTCAAGCATGTTGAGGGCAACCTTTGACGCGCGACCGCGCTGTGCCTCGACCGTCGGCAGTCCCTCGAATACCGGCCCGCGAACGTTGGCATCACCCGGCACAAAAGCCATGATTTCGAATCCAAGCGCCGCAAGACGAAGATTCACCCGAGCAATGTCCTCCAGAGCTAAACCGGTATAAGGCTTGGGGTAAAAATTGTGACAGGCGGCAAAACGAGTCACATCGGCACCGGCCTCACGCCACGATGCGATTTCATCAGAACTCACCGTCGATGCATTGACCACAATGCGAAATACACCGGACAGCTCCGCGACCCGCCGGGCGCTAAAGCCATAGTCCAAACGAAGGTATTCCAACCCCAGATCGCGCAGGTCCTCGATGCGCTCAAGCCCGAGCAAATCGCACGTGCGCGGCCCCACATCGGCAATGAGCGCAATGCCGCGGGCGGAAAGCAGCGACAGCACATGACGGACCTTATCGGTATACGCCGCTCCCCCATCCTCGGGAATATGCAGTGAGGTGAACGCGTAGCGCGCACCCGCCGCGGCACCACGCTCAATCGTCCGCTCAATATCCTGCAGAGGGCTGGAAAGATAAATCGAAATACCCGTTTTCACGCTACAACGCTCCTTTAAAAAAGGCCGGCGGAGCAGTTAGCCCCGCCGGCACAACCATAGCATCAAGAAATCTGCCGCGCGCCGCGAACCCCGAGCAACACGGCTCGCGATATCAAACTACTCGCCAAAGAACTCATTGATCTTCTGCTCGTCGACGCCAAAGAACCACGTCAGGACAAAGCCGGCGGCATAGGCAAGCAGCATAGCGGCAACGTAGCCGAGCTGCTGGCCAGGAACGACGATCAGCAGGCCAAACAGACCGGAAACGCCCTGAGAAACCGTGCCGATGTGAAGCAGCGCCGCGAGCGCGCCGCCAAATCCGGCACCCAGGCAGGCCGTTACAAACGGACGAACGAGCGGCAGCGTAACGGCATACATCAGAGGCTCGCCCACACCCAGGATGCCAACGGGAATGGACTCTGCGACGTACTTCTTGAGCTTGGCGTTCTTGGTCTTAAAGTACAGCGCCAAACCGGCACCGACCTGGCCGCCGCCAGCCATCATAAGGATGGGGAGCAAGTAATTGATGCCCTTGGTAGCGCCGTCGGGATCGTTGAGCATAGCGTGGATCGGCGTGAGCGCCTGATGCAGGCCGACGGAAACCAGCGGCAAGAAGCCTGCCGACAGGATATAGCCGCCCAGGACGCCCAGCTTCTCGAAGATAAAGGTCAAAACGCTAAAGATGGCAGTCGTCAGCCATGCGCCAACCGGCTGGATGACGAGCATCAGAGCAAAGGCGCCGATGATGAGCACCAGCAGCGGGGACAAGAACGTGTCGAGTGCGTTGGGCATAACCTTGCGAATCTGACGCTCCATCCAGGCAAAAAATGCGCCAGCGATAAGAGCCGCGATCATGCCGCCCGCTGCGGGGTTGTACTGCGCATTGGTGAGCGGCAGCAGAATGGCAGTGGCAGGATCAGCCGCACCAGGCGCAAGCAGGGGCATAGCACTGTTGGCGATACACATCATGCCGGCGATGCCGCCCAGCGCAGCGGAGCCACCAAACTCACGTGCCGCGTTATAGCCCACCAAGATGGGCAGATAGGCAAACAAGGCCCAGCCCATGGAACGAATGCCCTGGTACCACCACTCGCCTGCAAGCGCGCCTGCCGTCGAGACGTTAATGACGTTGCAGATACCGTTGATGAGACCAGCCGCAATGATGCCGGGAAGCAGGGCGACGAAGACATTGGAAATCTTCTTGAGGAAGGCCTGAACCGGCTTAGACTCGTATTTGGCCTTCTGCGCGGCCTTGTTTGTGGCCGCAGCGTCAACCACGCTCTCGTCGGCAACGCCTTTCGCAAGGCCGGTGAGCTTGGAGCACTCCTCGAGCACCTTATTCACCTTGCCCGGACCCAGCACGATCTGCATCGTGTCGTCCTCGACCAGGCCCATCACGCCGTCGAGTGCCTTAATGCCCTCCGTGTCGACGTTGCCCGTGTCTTTGACGGTCACGCGCAGGCGCGTCATGCACGCCGCGTTTGCGAGCACGTTGTCTTTACCGCCCAAAAGGTCCAGCAGCTTTTGAGCCAGCTCTTTGTTCGTCATAACTCCTCCTTGTATTGGGTATCTCGTCTGGATGTCATATCAGCTCACGCCGCACACCTATTGGGCATCGGCATTGCTCTTCTCATGGCCACTCACCGCAGCACGGACATGGCCTCGCGCTCGCTCAAGAGCTACCGCAGCCTGCTCGGCATCGCAGTCCAGCAGTACCGAGACAATAGCGGTTTTTACGTGGCCGCCGGCATCTGCAAGCGCCTGAATAGCGCGCTCGCGCGTGCAGCCGGTCGCCTCCATCACGATGTTCTGGCCGCGCACCACCAACTTCTCGTTCGTCTGCTGCACATCGACCATCAGGTTTTGGTATACCTTGCCGATCTTGACCATGGCACCGGTCGAAATCATGTTGAGAATGAGCTTTTGAACCGTTCCCGCCTTGAGCCTCGTTGAGCCGGTCAGCACCTCGGGACCTGGCACGGGCTCAATGGCAAGATCTGCGCTCTCCCCGATCTTCGACCCTTGGTTGCAGGCAATTGCAATGGTCTTGCACCCAGTTGCCTTGGCGTACATAAGGCCGCCCACCACATAGGGAGTACGACCGCTTGCCGCCAGGCCAACGACAAGATCCTTCTCCGAGAGTCCACGCTCCCGCAGGTCGCTCGCGCCAAGCTCCTCGCTGTCTTCGGCACCTTCGACAGCCTTGATAAACGCCGTCTCGCCTCCGGCAATGAGCCCGACAATCAGATCGGGTGACACGCCAAACGTGGGCGGACACTCCGAAGCGTCGAGTACACCCAGACGACCGCTGGTGCCTGCGCCCATGTAAAAGACGCGCCCGCCGCGCTCGAGTGCCTCAGCAGCCCAGTCGATTGCTGTGGCAACCTGGGGCAACACCTTCGTGACCGACTGGACGGCACGAAGATCCTCATCATTCATCGTCGTGACGATTTGCAGCGATGTCATCGTATCGAGGTCCATTGAACTTTGATTACGCTGTTCGGTCGTGAATTTTGTTAAATCGAGCATTTCATTCACCTCATCTTTCCTGTTTCTCGATGTAGTTTTGCTTAATGACATGCGTCGCCCGTTCGTAGTCGCTGGCAACGTAAGCAGCGTACAGGGCATCGACAACCATAAGCTGGGCCATACGCGAAGCCATGGCACCGCTGCGGACCAAGGGTTCACTCGCAGCGACGCCGAGCACGGCATCGGCCACGGTGGCAAGCTTGGATGATCCATCTACTTTGGTAACGGCCACAACGGGACAGTTGTGACGTTGGGCCTCGGCGGTGCAGTCCAGCACCTCTTGCGTCAAGCCCGAGTAGCTAAAGGCGATTGCCATATCGCCCTCATGCATGTTCTTGGCACACAAGAGCTGATCATGCCAGTCGTCGTACAGATGGCACTCTTTGTCGACACGCATGAGCTTTTGTGCCAGATCGTGCGCGACCAAACGAGAGGCACCGATACCGAACAGATTGACTGCGCGTGCCCGCTTAAGATAGGCCGCGCATCGCTCCAAGACGGTGTAATCGAGCGTTCGCGCCGTCGCTTCGATCGTGCGCACGTTGCTTTTCATCACCTTCCCCACGATACGTTCGACGCTGTCATCCATGGAGATGTCCTCGAGGGCAACGTCTTTCTTGTCACCCAAGAGCGCCAGCTCGGCAATCAGTTCGCGCTGGAACTCCTTGTAGCCCGCAAAACCCAAGCGCTTGCAAAAGCGCAAAATGCTCGAGGGCGAGGAGAACGTGGCATCGGCAAGACCGCGGACGGACAGCCCGACCACCTCGTGCGGATGAGCGCTTACATATGCGATGACATTGCGTTCCGCCGGGCTCGCGCTGAGCTCACGCTCGCGAAGCCGCAAAAGCAATCCGTTTGCCATCTCAAACACCTCCCTTGAGAAGAATTAAAGACCAACGAACGATTCGTACCGGATATAAACAGCTTTTACGGTACATTGTGCCGCATCGTGGCGCACAAAGGGCGAGCGTTCTACCGCTCGCCCCTCAAATCCGACCGCTCGGAAATACGCGCGACACAAAATATTTCAACGAGGTCGCATTATCGGTAACAGGGCTGTTACCGATACCGCCTCGCGTGGGCGCCAATCGGACGTGCCGCAAACCTCTACCCCGCCTCGCGCATCCAGCGATCGAACGTCCCCACGCACACGCCCAGGCACTTTGCTGCCTGGCTGCGGGTAATATCGCCTGCCTCATAGCTATCGCGTACCAGCTCAAACTGAGGAGGGCACGGCTTGCGAGGTCGACCGAAACGGACCCCTCGCGCCCGCGCCGCTGCAATCCCCTCCGCTTGGCGCCGATGAATATTCTCGCGCTCCACCTGCGCCACGTAGCTCAGCAGTTGTAGCACAATATCGGCAATCAGGGTATTGGTCACATCCGGCGCGCCGCTGGCCCTGGCGCGCGTGTCAAGCAATGGCATGTCCAACACCACAATGGCAACCCCGAGCTCCTTGGTAATGCGTCGCCATTCCTCAAGAATCTCGGAGTAATTACGGCCAAGCCGGTCGATAGAAAGCACCACCAGCACGTCCCCGTCTCCCAGGATGTGCAGCAGCTCGCGATAGCGCGGGCGATCGAAGTCCTTGCCGCTCGCATGGTCGGCATAAATATTCGCCGAGCCCACGCCATAGGCGCCCAGCGCATCCAGCTGCCGATTCAGATTCTGATCGCGCGAACTCACCCGCGCATAACCATACACCGTCGCCATCTCATCCCCGCTTTCTTGTAAACCTGCCAAAAAGGGACAGGTTTATTTTGGTAGGTTTTACCTCTCGAATAGCAGGTAAGCGGGCGGCCGAGCGGACGGCAAGGTAGCTATGATCCAAATGCGGAGGGCGGCCCCGAAAGACCGCCCTCCGCTCTCCCGCCATGAGTCGAGATTTGGCTAATGGATAAGCTTAAAGTCCAAGTGCCCACGCGTGGTATTGACGCGCGAAACCTCGATAATCACGCGCTGGCCCAGTTCATAGCGAGTCCCCGTGTCGGCGCCCGTCAGCGTAAGCGCATCCTCGTCGAACTCGAACCACTCGTTGCCCAGACTCTTGATCGAAACCAAGCCTTCGACTTGCGTCAGGTCCAAGCGCACAAAGAGGCCCATGCTGCTGACCCATGAGACCGTTCCGGCATAGCGCTCGCCCAGGCGATCCTCATAGTACTGGGCAATCTTGATCTTTTGCGTCGCATGGCTAGCGGCATCTGCCGCGCGCTCGGCATCGCTGCATGCGCGGCAGATCTGCGGCAGAATGCGCGGCAGCGACTCGCGCCCCTTGCCGATCAGCCGCGGTGTACGGACCAGGGCGTCCTTGCCGCCGAGCTGCTCATAGGCCAACTGCAGTTTGAGCACGCGGTGCACCACCAGATCGGGGTAGCGACGGATGGGACTCGTAAAGTGACAGTAGCACGGCGCGGCGAGCGCAAAGTGGCCCTCGTTGCGCGGCTTGTACAGTGCGCGCTGCATGCTGCGCAGAAGCAGCGTGTTGACGAGCGGTGCGTTGGCCGTACCGGCGGCAGCATCAACTGCAGCCTGTAGCTCATCGGGACTCCCCAGGGCGATACCGGCAGCACGGCGATCGTCGATGATGCCCAGCTGCGCCAGCGCAACGGCGGCACCGTGCAGGCTATCGGGGCTCGGATCCTCATGCACGCGATAGCAGGCCTCGATATCACGGTCTGCCAGCCACTCTGCAACGCACTCGTTGGCGAGTAGCATGGCTTCCTCGATAAGCGACGTGGCACACGAACGCTCGCGCGCCACAATCTGCACGGGTACTCCGTCCTCATCCAATAGAGCGCGAATCTCGGCCGTGTCAAAATCGACTGAGCCGCGGGCACGACGAATACGACGGCGAAGTTCGGCGAGTTCGTTGGCGGCGACAAGAAAATCGCCGAGGTCGACGTTATAGCCGCGAGCAGTTTCCTCGCACGCAAGACCGCGCTCAAGCGCCTCCTCGCGCGAGGCCTCAGCAGCCGCAACATCCTCGGCCGCACCCTCCAGCACCCCATACTCCACCGCGCCGGCACGCACCAGCAGCGCCTCGGCGCCGTCATAGTCCATACGCACACGCGAGCGAATCACGCTGGGGTACGGATCGTAATGCCGCACGCGACCCTGCGCATCGAGTTCAATGTCAACGGTAAACGCAAGACGGTCCTCGTCAGGGCGAAGCGAACACAGGTCACAGGACAGGCGTTCGGGCAGCATGGGAAGCACGCGATCGGCCAGATACACCGATGTCGTACGATGGCGAGCCTCAAGATCGATATGCCCGTCCCAAGCCACATAGTGAGAAACGTCAGCGATATGCACACCCAGCTTGTAGCCACCCTCGGGCGTGCGCTCAAGCGAAATGGCATCGTCAAAGTCGCGCGCGTCGACCGGGTCGATCGTGATAACAAAGCGGTCGCGCAGATCGCGGCGGAGCGGGTCCTTAAGCGCCGCGGACACATCGAGCGAAAGCCCCTCGGCCTCGTCCAGCGCGGCCTCGGGATAGCTATCGGTATAGCCGTAACGCGCCATCACGTATTGAACGCCCAAATCGGGCGCGTCATCTCCGCCAATGCGGCGTTCGATCGTCACGGTGCCCGATTCCAGGCGCGTCGGGTAGGTCAAAATGCGCGCGACAACGGCATCACCCGGGTGGACGCCCAGACGATCCGCCGAGGTATCCTCGGGCAGAATGAAGAAGTCGGCCTTCAGGCGCGAATCGAGCGGCTCGATCACACCGAGCGGACCAGCGGTCTGGTACGTACCCACCACGCTTATGGCTGCGCGCTCAACCACGCCTTCGATCACGGCGCGCCGCTCACCGTGCGGGCTGTTCTTAATGCTCACGGCAACGGTATCGCCATCCATGATCTCGCGCTTACCGCGGCCCATAACCTTGTAGTCGCCGCTCTCGGTTATGACATAGGCGCCATGCTCATGGAGCTGCACGCGCCCGGTCAGGCTCGGACGGCGTTCGCTGCGCACCGGCCCACGCTTATTGCGAGCACCGCGCTTATGCTTGTTATTGCGCCCCATGGCGCCTCCTTGCTATCGATGACGAACTCCAAAGAGTCTACCCAAATGATTCGCTTTCCTGCCGTCCCCTAGAGATCAAAAAACGGGCCGCCCCATAAGAGACGACCCGTTGGAAGGGATGAATTCCAGGCATGCCTACACGCGCAGGTAGCGGCGCATGGCTATGGCAGAACCAAAGAGACCGATAATCACACCGACCAGAATCAGCGCAGCATAGGTCACCAGGTAGTACTGCATCGGCAGGGCAAACGACATCCAGCCGATGCTCTCCTGCAAACGCGGAATCATCAGATTGCGCAGCAGCTCCAGAACGCCGATGGAAAGCAGCGAGCCCAAAATGGCCTGCAGTACGCCCTCGGTGATAAACGGGCCGCGAATGAAGCCGTTGCTGGCGCCGACCAGACGCATAATCGCAATCTCACGACGACGCGCCGTGATGGACAGGCGAATCGTGTTGTTGATGAAGATGAATGCGATAAAGGTCAAAAGGCCAACGAGCACCACGGCGGCGATGCGGATGTAGTTGGTCACCTGGAACAGGCGGCTCACTTCCTCTTGGCCGTACAGCACGCTCGCGTTGACGTCGCCGTCATCCGCGATCTTCTGGAAGTCGGCGTTCTTCTTGAGCTTCTGGACCGTGCTCTCGACCTTGGACGGATCGTCCATCTCAATTGCAAACGAAGCCGGCAGCGGGTTCTGGCCATCGAGCGCGCTCATGGTGGCGTCGGCGTTGCCCGACATCTTGCTCGTATACTCGGCCAGCGCGTCGTCCTTGTCCTTATAGGTCACGGACTTGACGTTATTCCACGTCTTAAGCTCGGCCTCAAAAGCCTGAACATCGGCCTGATCGGCGTCATCGCTAATGAACGCGTTGATGACAACCTGATCCTCGACGGTGCCGATCACGGAGTTCAGCATCGCGGAGCCCATGATGAACAGGCCGATGATAAACAGCGAAAGGAAGATCGTGATGACGGCGCCGAGCGAGGTAGTCCAGTTACGGAAGAAGTGACTGATTGCCTCTTTGAAGGAGTAGCCCACGTTAGTTGGTGCCATAGTTGCCGTAACCTCCCCTCTCCTGGTCGCGGATAACGTGGCCGCCCTCGAGGGCGATCACGCGACGGTGCATGCTATCGACCATCTCGCGGTCGTGCGTGGCGACGATCACGGTGGTGCCGGTGCGGTTAATACGCTCGAGCAGCTTCATGATGCCCAGCGAGATCGCCGGGTCGAGGTTACCCGTGGGCTCGTCGCAGATCAGCAGCGGCGGACGGTTGACCATAGCGCGGGCGACGGCGACGCGCTGCTGCTCGCCACCGGAAAGCTGGTCGGGCAGCGAGTCCATCTGATCGGCCAGACCGACCAGACGCAGCACCTCCGGCACCTGGCTGCGAATGACGCCCTTGGGCTTGCCGATGCACTGCAGGGCAAACGCCACGTTTTCGTAGGCGGTCTTTTGCGGCAGAAGCTTAAAGTCCTGGAACACGGCGCCAATCTGGCGGCGCAGGAACGGAACCTTGCGGTTCTTGATCTTCATGAGGTCCTGACCGGCAACCAAGATGCGGCCGCTCGTCGGCTTGACGTCGCGGTTGAGCGTCGACAGCAGCGTGGTCTTACCCGAGCCGGAATGACCGACCAGGAAGACGAACTCGCCCGGATAGATCTCGATGTTGATGTCGTCGAGTGCAGGCTTGTTGGGCTGTGCCGGATAGATCTTGGTGACATGCTCCATAAGGATGACGGGCTCGACACCGGCCTGCTTGGCCATCTTCTTGCGGCTGGCTTGCGGATCGATGGGCGCAAACACCGACGTAAAATCGGGGTTGTTGAGCGCGTTATCGAGGCTTGCGACCTCGGCTGCCTGATCGCTCTCGACCACCGGGGCAGCAGGCTGCGTGGGATCGGGAATAGCGGCAAAGAGACCGGACTGCGCAGGCTGAGGAACCGGCGTCGCAGGGGCCATGGGGTCGGGAATGCCGGCCATGGTAGGCTGCGGCGTGGCGGCGCCAGCCTGAGGCTGCTCCACGCGAGCGGTCACGGCCTGAACGGGCTCAAAACCCGCCGTGCCGGAAAGCGCGACATCGCTGGTGGGATTGTAGGCAAAGGGATCGGATGCCGGCTGTGCCTGATCTGCCGGCTGAGCGGGGGCCTGAGCAACAGGCTGGCCCTCTGAATCCGGAGTGGCGAAACGACTGCCCTGGACGCCCGTCTGCGTCTTGGGGGCATCATCGCCCGCACCGGAGGTACGGAAGTGGTTACCCACTGGTGCTCCTTATCGTCGTGCGTTTAAACTACATGAGCGCTTTGTATTTTAGCAGCATTAGCTTTACTGCACATAAGAAGCATGGCGGGGTTTGGGTCTCACCGGCCGACCTTGATTATCGACTTTATCCGAACACCTCCCACATTCATCCGTACATGTACGGA
>UREM01000027.1 GCA_900546775.1 uncultured Collinsella sp.
GCCACCGGACCCATCGAAACACATCTCCACCGTTCCTTCAACTGGGAAAATGCCGACCCGGGGGCCCGAATGGGACCTCGGGGGCGTTCGGCTAGCTGCGGGAACGGCCTATTCGCTCAATGTGTTCGGCTGAGATCGGAAATCAACCAAGACGTGCGACCTATATAACATATCGACAAAAAAGACTGCCGGCGCGGGGCGGCGCCGACGGTTGCGAGAGAATATCGATTGTTGGCTGTTAAGCAGCGACGGCCTCGTAGACCGTGGCGCCCGAGAAGCTGTCGTGCAGGCTCTTGCCGCAGATCCAAGGCAGCTCGACGACCTCGCAGACCGTATTGACCAGCTCGGAGCAGTCAGTAAAATGGCCCTTATCGTTGAGGGCCTCGCAATCCTGAACACGCCAATAGCCATCGGTGTGCGTAATGTAGTACTCGTGATCGTTGATCGACACGAAAGCGCGCGTCTTGGAACGCAACAGCTTCAGAAATCCTTCGAAGTCGGTCTCGACGACATCTCCAGCCTGGAACATGATGTTACCTCCTGGCCCGGCGCCACCATGGCGCGTTGATAAACGTTGGTACTCCTTTAGTAAAACCTTTATCAGGGCTTATGCGCGCATCATTTAGGCAAATGGTAAAAACCGCAGGGTAGACGGGATAAAACGTTTAATCATCCCACCGGTTTGTCACATTCTGGCTGAAGTTTTATGCAAACCAACTTTTCCACTTGGTAGCTTGCATTTTTTGGGGCCGACGGCGCGATTACGGTTTTGGTTCGGCGGGTAAGAACGAGGCATCGCAACCAACGTCAGGAGGACACATGGAGACCATCGAGGCGCTCATCCATCGCCGCAGCTGCCGCAAATACAGCGATCGCCCTGTCGAGGCCGAGAAGCTCGCACGCATTATCGAAGCCGGTCAGTATGCGCCGAGCGGCATGGGACGCCAGCCGGTCACGTTCGTCGCCGTCACCGACCCCGCAACCGTCGAGCGCCTCTCGCAGCTCAACGCCCAGGTTATGGGTAGCGAGGGAGATCCCCTCTACGGAGCCAAGACCGTTGTGGTGGTGCTCGTCGACCGCAGCGTGCCCACGCACCTGGAAGACGGCTCGCTCGCCATGGGCAACCTGCTCAACGCTGCCTATGCGCTGGGCGTCGATTCGTGTTGGATCCACCGAGCACACGAGGTCTTTGACTCACCCGAGGGATTGGAACTGCTGGCCAAGTGGGGTCTGCCCGCCGACGGAAGCCTGCGCGGTGTGGGCAACTGCATTCTGGGCTATGCCGAAGACGTGCTTCCCGAGGCCAAGCCTCGCCGCGACAACATCGTGTACGTCAGGTAATTAGTTCCGCCGTTCTAACGAACGACGGCCCCGCTGACGCTGCGCGACCCGCATTCACGCCAATCTGACGTTCAATTTCGAGGGCGCGACCAAAAGGTCAGCGCCCTCTCATTTCACGTCACCTTGGCACAAATGCGGCTCGCTCGCTGTTGGCGACTGACATCGAATGAACCGTTGTTGGCATTCGACACTTGGGCAGCTAAAAAGCCCGTCCCAAATTAGCCACCCCACTCGCAACTTATCTTGCCGATGGGGTTGTCGTCATTTCGTTCGTCTGGGTCGTTTCGGCTTCGCTGCCTTGTTCGTCCTCGTCCTTTTGCGCATCGGCGATGGTGGAGGCCGCCGCAACGATACCACGCTGAGGCGCCACGCCCGTCTGGGCCTGAGCGCCCTCGACAAGCTCCGTGCCGGCATGCGCGAGCTCAGCAGACCCGAACATCGCACTCAGGTCGGCCCCGCCGCCGGCGTAACCAAGTGCCGCGAGCGCGATGGCGATTATCGCGGCAATGACCACGATCGGCACATAACGATGCCAGCCTGCGGGATTGAGGCCGCTACGGCGAGCAGCGCCACGGCTAATGTAGCCGAGCGTTCCGTCGTGCTTGAGCTTTGACCCCACCACACGCTTACGGCCCCACAGCGACGATTCGGCCTGCATGGCCAAGCGAGCGCTTGCCGAAGGATAGCCATATCTAGTGCGTTTGAACGAGCCATCGAAGCCTGAGGCGCTTTTGCCCCACGTCCGCGAAGTCGTGCGGCGGTTGACCGGCGCCGTGGGCTTTCGAGCCCGATTTGGTTTTGAAGTCTCCGTCATACACCCCCGCACGCCGTAACGCAATCGAAACATTACCGCTTTGGACTGTAGCACACGCGCTGCATGCGGTCACGAGCGCCTCGCTCAGCGGTCGTCGTCCTTCAGCAAGCGCCACAGGGTCGTGCGGCTTATTCCCAGCACCTCGGCAGCGCGGGTCCGGTTGCCCTGAAGGTAGCCTACGACCAGCCGCGCGATGTCGCGTTCGGTATCGGTCAGTGGACGCAGGATATACAGGTCGCTGTCGAGCGTCGGAGTGCCAAAGGTTGCGGTTTTGATGACGTCTTCCTGGGCGAGCACCTCCTCCGCCACCGTGCGCTCCGCCACACCCGGCCCTACTAATATATAGAGTCGTTCCGAGACCTCGCGAAGCTGCAGATAGTTACGTGGCCAGCGATAGCCGTTGAGTGTCGAGGCAGCCTCCTCAGACATACTCGGAGCGGCAGTTCCAAAGACATCTGACAGATACGACAAATACTGCGCGACCTTTTTCGATGCGCCACCCTGCTCGGCAATCGCAGGCGCCACACTCACTGCGCACGCCAAGCGCTCGGTTACAAAAGCGGCCTGTTCGCTTTCGCCACCGCCCGGCATATCGTTTGCCGTCAGAACCACATGGCAACGCGCGGCCAGCGCCGTGTCGGTCATCGTAGAGACAAGCTCGCGCAGACGCTGCGGCGAAAGTGCATGCCAGCCGCCAATACAAAGGGTCAGCCCTGCCTGGAACAGCGGCGATTCCGAGCTTTTGAGCAGATGGCGCCAGCCGCGATCTGTGAGCTCGTCAAGTGCCACGGACACAAAGGGTTCGTCAGCATAAGGCCCATCCAGATAGAGGCGTTTTGCAATCTCTGCCTGGCCGGCACCCAGCTCGCCCTCCAACATGAGGGGCACGCCGCGGGCATAGCTTTCGCAGACGGGGCCAGAGACCGCAGCGGCACCCTCGACAATGCCGTACGCGCTTGCCTCGTAGCGCGCCTCGACCTCATCTGCGTTAAGCCACTCAATGCCCGCGTGTGCCGCCACACCGCGCACCTCGCGGATCACGACCACCCAAAGCGCGCCGTCTTCCTTGGCGACCGGACGCACCGTGAGGCTCAAGCGCCCTCCCGCATGCCCCATCACCAGGCGCGTGCCGTTGCCCACGCGCCCCAGGCGCTCGGCGACAAATGCCGCGACATCTTGCTCGAGCGCGACATCATCCATGGTCGAAATCGCCACGTGTCCATGCCCATCGATTGCCAACGCCGAGGCCCCGGCAGCAGCCAAGGCCTCGATCAAGATTTGTAGCTTGGCGTCACTGTTCATATTGCGTCCCGTCCTCGACGCCACGCCGCCACCGACGGCCGCGCGGGCGAGTGTTTCAAAATTGAACGATATTGCTCACCAAACACTATAGGGCAGAGGCCGCCGTCCTGCGAGTATATGAGTTGCCCCGCATCGCCATCCTGGCGGGGCGATAAGAGCTCTTCGGGACCTATAAACCTGCGGACAAGCCATACCCGCAAGAGCTCCTATCGCTCCACCGTGAGAATGCGCTCACCAGCATGCAGCACGCAAATAAGCTACTTCTCTACCAGATTCCCAGCACGTGCTGCATTCCCAAACTCATGCACGCAATGCCAATCCAGCAGCAAAAGCCCAATGCGATGGGCTTACCGCCCTTTTTGACCAGCTCGACGATATCGGTATTAAAGCCAATAGCCGCCATGGCCATCACGATAAAGAACTTCGAAAGCTCCTTGATGGGCGCCGTAATGGACGCGGGAAGCTGAAGCACCGTGGTGATTACGCTCGCCAGCACAAAGAACAGCACAAACATGGGAAACGCGCGTTTAAGCGAGAACGTGCTTTTGGCGTCGCCGCCGGCCTTGCGCGCCAGATGCATCTGCCAGCATGCGAGAACCAACGTAATGGGAATAATGGCCAGCGTCCTGGTGAGCTTGACCACCGTGGCGCTCTCGAGCACATTGGCACCGGGATGCATGCTGTCCCAAGCGCTCGCCGCAGCCGTTACGGACGAAGTGTCGTTGATGGCGGTGCCGGCAAACAGACCAAAGCCCTCGTTGGTCAGCCCGAGCATGCCGCCGAGCGTCGGAAACACGAGCGCCGCGATAACGTTAAACAGGAAGATGACCGAAATGGCCTGGGCAATCTCGCGATCGTCGGCATCGATGACGGGCGCGGTCGCGGCGATGGCAGAACCGCCGCAAATTGACGAGCCCACGCCCACAAGCGTCGCGATCTTGCTCGGCACGTTCATAACGCGGCAGAGCACAAAGGCGATGACAAGCGAGGTCGAGATTGTCGCCACGATAATCGGTAGCGACTGGGCGCCCTTGGACAGAATCTGGGAGAGGTTCATGCCAAAGCCAAGCAGGATAACCGCGTACTGCAAGACTTTTTTAGACGTATAGGTGACACCGACGGCGAGCTGTTCGCGGCGATTCTTGGGAAAGACGAGCGCCAGAACCATGCCGAAGAGGATGGCGAATACCGGCCCACCGACCACCTCAATCTGTTTGCCGAGCAGTGTTGCGGGAATGGCGATGATCAGGCAGAACAAGACACCCTTCCAGCGCTCGCGTACGATATTCGCCAGTTGCATATGGGATTCCTTCTTTCTCTTTCACGTTTGCGACGGCTTATGATACGGCAACATTGAGCGCAGCCTTGCGTAAACAAAGACTAAGATGCCGCAATAGTTCTTGGGCAACAGCCGAATTACCCACCGCGGAAAGCTGATTCGCGGCATAATTAACAACTGACATATGAGTTTGATAGAACAGTTGCGAGGCGCTATGGAAGAATCGATGCACGTCGGCGAGCAGGAAACGAGCCTACAGGACCAGTCCTACCACACCATTCGACGCAAAATCGTCTACCTGGACTACAAGCCGGGCGAAAAGCTGGGCGTCAAGCAACTTTGCGACGACCTGGATATGGGGCGCACGCCCGTGCGCGAGGCTTTGGTTCGCTTGGCGCAGGAAGGCCTGGTGCGCACCGTGCCCCAGAGCGGCACCTACGTCTCACCCATCAACCTCACCCTTGCCGAGAGTGCCTGTTACATCCGCGAGCACCTGGAAAAGCAGGTGATTGTGGAGTGCTGTGCGCGCGCCACGTCGGCCGGCATCGAGCAGCTCGACCGCGCCATCGTGCTGCAGGAAAAGGCCATGGCCGAAGAGGATCGCATCGGCTTCTTTTTGAGCGACAACCTCATGCATCACATGATTTTTAGCATCGCATGTCGCAGCACCGTGTGGTCGTGGCTCGAAGAGACCAATGCCGACCTGGAGCGCTTCCGCTGGCTGCGCGCCGCCACGCAGGTTCTCGACAATCAGGACATCGTGAACGAGCACAAGCAGATTCGCCGCGCTATCGCCGGTCGCGACCCCATCGAAGCGAGCTTTTTGGTCAGCAAGCACCTGCACATGATGTTCCGCAACCAAACCGAGGTTCTGGACCAGTTCCCCGAGTACTTCGAGACCAGTAAGCTCCGCTAACCTGCCAAAACCACCACAAAGGGGACAGGCACCTTTGTGCTGGTTTCTCCGTACAAAAAGGCCCGGCTCCGTCTGATGACGCGGAGCCGGGCCTTGGTCGTTAGAACGGCGGAACCAACTACTCGACAGTAACGCTTTTCGCCAGGTTACGAGGTTGGTCAACGTCGCAACCGCGCAGGATGGCGACCTCGCGGGCGAGCAGCTGCAGCGGGACGCTCGCGGTGATGGGGCTGAACACGTCGCGGACGGCCGGCACGCGGATGATGCAATCGGCAATCTTGTTGATCTCCTCGTCACCCTCGGTGGCAACGACGATGACCTTGGCGCCACGCGCCTTGCACTCCATGAGGTTCGACACGGTCTTGTCGTAGGTGGCACTCTTGGTGGCCACAGCGATGACAGGGAAGCCCGGGTCGATCAGGGCAATGGGGCCGTGCTTCATCTCGCCAGCGGCGTAGGCCTCGGCATGCAGGTAGCTGACCTCCTTGAGCTTGAGTGCGCCCTCGTAGGAAATAGCGGCACCCATGCCACGGCCCACGAACAGCGCCGACTGCGCGTCCTTGCACAGCAGGGCGGCCTCATGAACGGCCTCGGTCTGGGTATCCAAAATCCACTGGATCTGCTCGGCCGTATCGGAAAGCTCGCGGAACAGCATGCGCGCCTGCTTGGTGGTCAGACGGTACTTAACCTGCGCCAGCAGCAGAGCCAGCAGCGTAAGGCTCACGACCTGACCGATAAAGCTCTTGGTCGAGGCGACCGCGATCTCCTTGTTGGCCTTGGTGTAGATGACGCCGTCGCTCTCACGCGCCACCGGGCTGCCCACCACGTTGGTGATGCCGAAGACCTTGGCGCCCTTGATGCGCGCGTCGCGAATGGCGGCAAGGGTATCGGCCGTCTCGCCCGACTGGGACACGGCAACGACGAGCGTCGTCGGCGTAATGATGGGATTGCGGTAACGGAACTCGCTGGCCGCCTCAACCTCGGTGGGGATGCGAGCCCAACCCTCGATAAGGTTCTTGGCGATGAGTCCGGCGTGGTAGCTGGTGCCGCAGGCGATCACGTAGACGCGGTCGATGTCGTTGAGCTCCTCGAGCGAAAGGCCCAGCTCGTCGATGTCGAGCTCGCCGGCCGGCGTCATACGACCGACCAGCGTGTCGCGCACAACGCGAGGCTGCTCGTGGATCTCCTTGAGCATAAAGTCGGGGTAGCCACCCTTTTCGGCCATGTCTAGGTCCCAGTCGATGTGGGTGACCTTGGGCTCGATAACGTTGCCGGCCTCGTCGGTGTACTCGACGCCCGCGGGCGTGAGCTTGGCAAACTGACCGTCTTCGAGCACCACGACATCGCGGGTGGCGTCGATGAGCGCGATGACATCGGAAGCAACATAGGAGCCGGTTTCGCCCACGCCGACTACGATCGGGGAATCCTTGCGGGCCACGGCGATCACGCCGGGCTCGTCAGCGCACACGGCGGCCAGACCATAGGCACCGACCACGTGGGTGCAAGCCTCGCGCACGGAGGCCATCAGGTCGTGCGTCTCAGCATAAGCCTCTTCGATCAGATGCGCGAAGACCTCGGTATCGGTCTCGCTCTTAAAGTGGTGGCCGCGGCCCTCCAGCTCTTCGCGCAGCTCGGCGAAGTTCTCGATGATGCCGTTGTGGACGATGGCGATACGACCGTCGCAGCTGGTGTGGGGGTGAGCGTTAACGACGGAGGGCTTGCCGTGGGTGGCCCAACGGGTGTGACCGATACCGCAGGTAGCGTCGCTGTCGATGTTGGAAAGCTCGCTCTCCAGGCCCGCAACCTTGCCCACGCGGCGGATGACGTCGAGGTGTGCCGCGGCGCCCTCGCCCACCTCGAGCGCAACGCCCGAGGAGTCATAGCCGCGATACTCCATGCGCTTAAGGCCTGTGACCAGTATGTTCTTTGCAATATCAGAGCCGGTGTAGCCGACAATTCCGCACATAGGATAAATCCCTTCGTTCGCGTGACTGCAAGACGTCCACGCACAGGGGGCGCTGAGACGTATAACGTTCGAGTATTGTACTCACGCAAGCGCAAGCTGATATACCAGAAGTGGTATCTCAACTTAGATACCACTCGATGCACACATGCCCAAACCACCACGATGGGGACAGGCACCTTTGTGGTGGTTTGGGCTCCAGCGTTTGCCCAGATAAAACCTACCAAAATAAACCTGTCCCTAATTGGCAGGTTTTGACACCCTAGGGGTGGGCGATGCTACAATCTGCCTTGTACTTGAAACGCATCAAAGGGGCCGCTATGGCAAAGGTAAAAATCAGCGACGTCGCGCGCGAGGCGGGGGTCTCGCTGGGCACGGTATCCAACGCGCTCAACCACCCCGAAAAGCTGCGCCCCGAGACCCTCAAGCTCATCAACGAGACCATCAATCGCCTTGGCTACCTGCCCAACCAAAGCGCTCGCCAGCTGGCCGGCGGCACCACTAAGTCCTTTGGCCTTGTCCTCCCCCGTCTCGACCACGGCTTTTCGCTCCAGATTGCCAGCGGTGCCCACAACGAGGCACGCAAGCACGGCTATGACTTGCTCATCGCCAATGCCGATAACGACGACATTCTCGAGGATCATTACCTGCGCTATTTTATGGGCACGCAGATGTCCGGCGTCATGGTTCAGCCCATGGCGTCCCCCGACTGGCACCCCGCCATGGCCAAGATGCCCGTGCCGATCGTCCATCTGGACATCCACTGCTCCGAGCCCGGTTATTACGTGGCTGCCGACAACGAGGCACAAGGCCGCATTATCGCCGAGCTCGCCGTTGCCCGTGGCGCACGCCATATCACCGTTGTGGGCAGAGCGGCATTTATGCAGCTCACCTTGCGCGTACTTGGCATCCACAAGGCCCTCGCCCTGCATCCCGATATCAAGATCGAAGTCATCGACGCCGGCGAATGGAATACCGCTGCCGACGGCTACAGCATCGGTGCCCAGCTTGCCGAGCGCCCTGATGACAAGCGCCCCGATTTTGTCATCGGCCTGACCGACGTATTGGCCTCGGGCGTTATCGCAGCGCTGACCGACAAAGGCATCTCCGTCCCTGAGCAGGTCCGCGTGGCCGGCTGCGACGGCAACCCCCTTGCATGGAGCGGATCGGTCCCGCTCACTACGGTAGCGCCCCCGGGCTACGAGATTGGCCGCAAGGGCGTTCAATTGCTCATAGAGCAAATCGAGGATAAACCTGCCGCCAAGACCAAACGAGTCCGCATCGGCTCCGCCGCGCGCACCGTCACCACGGTCACGGCCAGCGAGGACATTAACCGTCAGGAGCTCGTGCGTCCCTTCTTGCTCGAGCGCGTAAGCACCCAAAATGCCAAGCCGCACCCGACGGGCCAACCCATGGTCCCAACAACCGACATCAACCTAGGCGCCTACTTGTGACAAAAAAACGCCGCAACGGAAACAGGCCCGCTGCGGCGTTTTTTACTGGCCCCATGTGCCCTCCCCGTTTAGCCGGACCTGCGGCTACGGATATTTACGGAATGTAATCCATTTTTCATTAACTTTTTTGTTAAAATAGACTCAATTCCATATTTTTAGATATTTCCTATAAGTATTGATTTTGCTCCAGTTTTTTCTCGCCAAGAAAGGGGTTTCATGAATCTGATTGATCGCAAACAGTACCTCGACTGGCTCATTTCGTGGAAAGACTCGCACGTCATCAAGGTCGTTTCGGGCGTGCGAAGGTCCGGCAAATCAAAGCTATTCGAAATCTACCGTAGCTACCTGCGCGATCATGGAATCACAGGCGACCAGGTTATATCCCTCAACTTTGAAGACCTGGAGTTCGAGTCGCTTACGTCGTATAGAGCGCTCTACGACTACATTTCCGCCAGACTCGTCCCCGATAAGATGAACTACGTTTTTCTGGACGAGATACAGCACGTCGAGCATTTCGAAAAAGCCGTCGACAGTCTTTTTATCAAGGACAATGTCGACCTCTACATAACCGGTTCCAACGCTTATCTGCTCTCGAGCGAGCTGGCAACTTTGCTCTCCGGCCGCTACGTAGAGCTCAAGATGCTGCCCCTATCCTTTAAAGAGTTTTGCTCGGCAAAAACCAATGACGGAAAGGCTCCCGCGCAGTTGTTTGACGAGTACATCACCCGGGGCTCTTTTCCCTTTATCGCCGAGACGGGTATTCAGGGACCCCAGGCGCGCGATTATCTTATGAGCCTCTACGATACCATCGTCATACGCGACGTTATCGAACGCCTGAAGGTCTCGGACGTCCCGACCCTGCGCGATATCACCAAGTTCCTACTCCATAGCATTGGAAACCGGATCTCGATTAAAAAAATCTCCGACACGCTCTCGTCCAACGGCAACAAAACCGACCAGAAAACCGTAGCCAAATACCTCAAAGGCTTAACAGACAGCCTTGTGCTGTACTTTGCTCCGCGCTATAACGTGCGCGGTCGGCAGCTTCTTTCAACAAACGGCAAATACTACGCCGTTGACCTTGGACTTAGAGGTGCTCTCGTCAAAACCCAAAGCAGCGATATCGGTCATATCCTCGAAAATGTTGTTTATCTCGAGCTCCTACGCCGTGGATACGACGTCTACGTGGGCAATATCGACGGCGGGGAAATCGATTTTGTTGCCCTAAAGTCAGACGAGACAGCCTATTTTCAGGTTTCAGCCACAACGCTCGACGAAACTACCCTCAATCGAGAGTTGGCCCCCTTTAAGAAAGTCCGAGACAACTACCCCAAGACGCTTCTTACGCTCGACACGCTGTTTGCGGACGCGAACTACGAAGGAGTCCGCAAGCGCAACGTGATCGACTGGCTCCTGGAGTAACTTGTAACGTCATAACCCTCCGCCAGCTCCTTACCAAGGCCGCAGCCCCAGTCGCTTAAAGCACAATGCCCCTCTTATCGGCCAAAACAGCAATCTTGGCGTGATAAGAGGGGCTGACTGCGTCAGCGCCTCCACGCAGGCGCCGTTGCCGTCACCGTCCTGCGGGATCGGGCGCGGGGCATGGCGACTCGCGTGCAAACGCTAGCGCACGGCCTTGACCGCCGCCGGCAGATCGAACAGCGTATCGAGCACGGCCTCGCAGCCATCCACCACGTCCTGCGGCAGCGGCACGATATCGGGGACGGCAAAGACGTGGCAGCCGGCCGTGATGCCCGAGACGCAGCCGTTGCGGGAATCCTCGACCACGGCGCACTCCTCGGAAGCAAAGCCCGCGCGCTCGCAGGCGAGCAGGTACATCTCAGGGTCGGGCTTGCCGTGTACGACGTCCTCGCCGCAGGTCACCGTCTCAAACTTATCAAAGAGGCCGACCGTCTTAAGGTTGCGCTCGGCGGTAACATGGCGCGACGACGTCGCAAGACCCACGTGATAGCCCGCGGTCAGCAGCTCGTCGAGGCACTCGGCGGCGCCGGCCTTAAGCTCCAGTTCGGTCTTGACCATCTCGTCGCGAATCTCCTTGTGACGACGATAGATCGCCTCGGTGGTTTCATGGCTGCCATAATGCTTATCAAGGAGGTCCATAACATCGGGCAGCGTGCGGCCGATAAACTGATGGATCAGCGCTTCATCAATCGCGAGCCCCAGCTCAGCGGCGCCTGCCTTCCAGGCCTTAATCCCCAAACGCTCGGTATCGACCAGCGTTCCGTCCATGTCGAAAATAACGGCATTGATCATATCGGTCCCCCATCGCTTCGCGCTGCTGTACTCCCACAACTTTACCGCACCTGTAAACTTGTATATAACGTATATAGCATATTGCACTTTCGTTACATAGATAGAAGTCTTATGACAAGCGGCTCGGTAGGATTATAGTTTTCGACCGAGTACTCAACGGCAAGGATCGATTCATGCTTTCAGACACCACCGCACCTGCAGAGGGGCTTCAGGACAAACTCACAGCGCTCGAGCAGCTGCTTTTGGCATACGGACGCGTCGCCATCGGCTTTTCCGGTGGCGTCGACAGCAGCTTTTTGGCCGCGATCTGCGCCCGCATCATGCCCACCAGCACCCTTCTCGTTCACCTCACCACGCCGCTCATCGGCACGCCCGAGCAGGCTTCGTTTGAGTGGGCGGTTGACGGGCAGGCCGATGAGGGGCCGCATTTCAAGCTCCCCGTGCTCAACCTCTCGGTCGATCAGCTGCAGCTCCCCCAGGTAGCCTGCAACGACGCCGACCGCTGCTACCACTGCAAGCGCGCCGGCTTTACCGCCATCGTCAATCACGCCAGGTCGCTGGGCTTTCCCACCGTTATCGACGGCAGTAACGCAAGCGACCGCGGCGACTACCGCCCCGGCATGCGCGCCGCCCAGGAGCTCGGCGTGCGATCGCCGCTCATGGAGGTCGGCTTTACCAAGGACGAAGAGCGCGAGCTGCTGCGCGCCTGGGGATACCCCGTCTGGAACCTGCCAGCAGGAGCCTGCCTGGCCACGCGTGTCCCCACGGGCGAGGAGCTCACGCGCGAGAAGGTCGATGTGATTCGCGCCTGCGAGGACTACCTGCACAACCTTGGCCTGGCCCAGGTCCGCGCACGCCTCGTTGGCGGCTGCATGCATATCGAGGCCGCGCCGGCAGACATCGCCAAGATCGCCGCCCTCAGCAGCACCGCGGTCAACGACGAGGGCAAGGCCCCGCTTCCCGCCGCCATCGAATCTGCCCTGCGCAACCTAGGCTGCGGCCACATCTCCCCCGAGGTCACCCCCTACATCCACGGCAACATGAATCAATAGCGCATCCTAAATAAGTTGCGGTGGAATAGTTCCTGTTTTGCGGCCTATCGGGCCCAAACAGGAACTATTCCACCGCAACTTCGTTTGATGGGCATTGACCCGCAGACCTGCCAAAAAGGGACAGGTTTATTTTGGCAGGTTTTATCTGGGAAAATGTCGCAAGACAACTGCCTCTCTAGCACCCCTCTAACTTCGAGAGGCACTTGAGAGGCGTCTCGGCCGCACCTACTTTTTCCGATAGCGGCGGTTACAGCTCGTCGATGAACCCATTACTTCAATGAGTCCTTTATCCGGCAGCATTGGCATTCCGTCTCTCTAAACCAACAGATTTATCTCTCTAACTTTAGAGAGATAAGCACTTTGTTTTAGAGAGACCTTTAGAGAGATATAACGAATTCGCTGCTAGATTACCTAAGGCTGTCTCTCTAACCGACTTTATCTTTAGAGAGACATTTAGAGAGACGAGCGCGACCCCTCTAATGAATGGAACACCGCAGCCGACAGCTACGGCATCGGCGCCCAGATCGCCGAGCGCGCAGTACCCCGGTAAGCAACTACGCCGAAGCCACCGCCATCGGCTTCGGCGCATACCTTTAGCTCACGGCCTTGACCGCCGCCCCCAGATCGAACAACGTATCGAGTACCGTCTCGCAGCCGTCCGCCACGTCCTGCGGCAGCGGCACGATATCGGGAACGGCAAAGACATGGCAGCCGGCCGTGATACCCGAGACGCAGCCGTTGCGCGAATCCTCGACCACGGCGCATTCCTCGGGAGTAAAGCCCGCGCGCTCGCAAGCGAGCAGGTAAATCGCGGGGTCGGGCTTGCCATATGCGACATCCTCGCCGAAGGTCACCGTTTCAAACTTGTCAAAGAGGCCGACCGATTTAAGGTTGCGCTCGGCCGCAACGCAGCGCGACGACGTCGCAAGGCCCACGTGATAGCCCGCAGCCAGCAGCTCGTCGAGGCACTCGGCGGCGCCGGCCTTAAGTTCCAGGTCGGTCTTGGCCATCTCGCTGTGTAGCTCAATGTTGCGGGCAAAAATCGCGTCGGCGGTTTCGCCCTTGCCGTAATGCGCCTCAAGGATGTCCTTAACATCGGCATTCGAACGGCCGATAAACTGATGGATCAACGCATCATCAATCGCGATCCCCAGCTCGGCAGCGCCCACCTTCCATGCCCTCATGTCCAAACGCTCGGTATCGACCAGCGTTCCGTCCATGTCAAAAATGACAGCCTTGATCATATCGGCCCCCTTCGCCGGCTTGCGTTGTCGCAAATCTACTGCACGTCACAACCTTGTATATAACGTATATATCATATTGTACTTTCGTTACATAGACAGAAGCCTTATGACGTAACCTGCCAAAAAGGGACAGGTTTATTTTGGCAGGTTTTATCTGGGGAAACGCAAACAGGGCCGCGACACCTATATGGCGTCGCGGCCCTTTTCCTTGGAGAAGGATCGATTGATTGAACGGGATGACCGTTCTAGTCTTCGAGTCCGCTATTGATGAGCTCCGCAATCTCAACGGGATCGGTGCTCGCGCGCACCTTGTCACGGAAGGCGGCATCCATCAGCATCACGGCAGCCTTGGAGAGCAGACGCAGGTGCGTGGTTCCAGCCTCGCCGGCAGGCACGTACAGCGCGAGCGCAACATCGACGGGCACCCCATCGAAACTCGGCCATTCAACGGGCTCGGCCAGTTTAAGCACGGCCACGCCCGGCGTATGGATCGCATCGCTCTTGGCATGCGGAACGGCAAAACCGGCGACGAGGCCAGTCTCGGCCTCGTTTTCGCGAGCAATAAAAGCCGCCTCTACAGCAGATGCGTCATCGGCAAAACCAAGCTCAACAGCCTGCTCGGACAGATAATGCAGCGCGTCCTCGCGCGAGGCGGCGGCGTAGCCAATCGTCACTTGGTTGGCAGATACAAACCCCATGAAAAGCCTTCCTTACAACACGGACCTGACCGCGGCTTCGATGCCGTCGGCGTCCAAACCGTACTTGTGCAGCAAATCGACCGCAGGGCCGGACTCGCCATATACATCGCGCACGCCGACGCGTCGCATCGGCACCGGATGCTGTTCCGCGAGCACCGAGGCCACGGCCTCGCCAAGACCGCCGACAATCGAATGCTCCTCGGCGGTGACCACGCGACCAGTCTTCTTGGCGCCGGCAACCACCAGGCGCTCATCGAGCGGCTTGATCGTGTGCATGTTGATGACCTCGGCATCGATGCCATCGGCAGCGAGCGTCTCGGCAGCCTCAAGCGCCTCGGCGACCATAAGGCCACAAGCGATGATGGTCACATCGGACCCCTCGCGCACGACCACGCCGCGACCAATCTTGAACTCATAGTCCTCGTGATCGTTGATGACCGGTGTTGCCAGACGGCCGAAGCGCATGTAAACTGGCCCCTCAAATTCATACGCGGCGCGTACGCAAGCGCGAGCCTCGATGTCATCGGCGGGGACGATCACCGTCATACCCGGAATCGTGCGCATGAGCGCGATGTCCTCGCAGCACTGATGCGTGGCGCCGTCTTCACCGACCGAGATGCCCGCGTGCGTAGCGCCGATTTTGACGTTGAGGTGCGGATAGCCGATGGAATTACGCACTTGCTCGTACGCGCGGCCGGCGGCGAACATGGCAAAAGTGCTCGCAAAGGCGACGTGACCCGTGGTCGCGATGCCGGCGGCAAGCCCCATCAAGTTGCTCTCGGCAATGCCGGCATCGTAGAAGCGCTCGGGGTGCGCAGCCTTAAACTTTGCGGTCTGCGTTGCGGCGGCCAGGTCGGCATCGAGAACCACAAAGTCATCGCGCTCATTGCCCAGCTCGACAAGTGCCTCGCCATAGCTAACGCGCGTGGCGACTTTCTTGACGTCTGCCATTAGAGCTCCTCCCCTGCTGCTGCGAGCTCGGCCATGGCCTGCTCAAACTGTTCATCGTTGGGTGCCTTGCCGTGCCAGCCCACCTGGTTTTCCATAAAGGAGACGCCCTTGCCCTTCACCGTCTCGGCGATAATGGCCACAGGCGAGGCGCTCACTTTGCGAGCCTCGGCAAAGGCGGCGGCAATCTGCGCCATGTCGTTACCGTCGGCGAGCTCGATCACATGCCACTTAAAAGCGCGGAACTTGTCGGCAAGTGGCATAGCCGAGTTAACTTCGTCGATACTGCCGTCAATTTGCAGGCCATTATGATCGACGATAGCGACGAGGTTATCCAGGTCGTGGTTGCCGGCGAACATGGCCGCCTCCCACACCTGGCCCTCCTCGCACTCGCCGTCGCCCAACAGCGTGTAGACGCGGTAGCTGTCACCCCAGTGCTTTGCGGCGAGTGCCATTCCAACCGCGGCGGAGATACCCTGGCCGAGCGATCCGGTAGACATGTCGACGCCCGGCGTGTCATTCATATTGGGATGGCCCTGCAGGCGGCTGCCGATATGACGGAGCGTCTCGAGCTCCTCCTTGGGAAAGAATCCGCGTTCGGCGAGCACGGCATAGAGTGCCGGAGCGCAATGTCCCTTGGAGAGCACAAAGCGATCGCGCTCGGCGCGGCTCGGATTCGCCGGGTCGACATCCATTTCCTCAAAGTAGAGGTAGGTCATAATGTCGGCGGCGCCAAGCGATCCGCCCGGATGCCCCGACTTGGCGGCGTGGACACCCGTGACAATACCGCGGCGAACCTCATTGGCAATCTTGGCCAGTTCCTGATCGGTCATGGAGTTTCCTCTCTTGAGCACGCCGGCCCGGCATAACAAATGCTGGGCCGGCAGAACCATCGTTACTGTGCCTCGACGACCTTCTGCCAGTCAGCCTCAAAAGAGGCGAGGCCCTGGTCGGTCAGCGGGTGATGCAGGCACTTCTTGAGAGCGGCCATGGGCACGGTCGCGATGTCGGCACCAAGAAGAGCCGCCTGGGTCACGTGGTTGGGCGTGCGGACCGAAGCGGTGATGATCTCGACGGTGTCGTCGACGTTCTTGCCGGTCCAGTCATAGTTCTTGATGCAGGTCACGACATTGTCGAGCTGCGAGATGCCGTCCTCGGCGATGTCGTCAAAGCGGCCGACAAACGGGCTGATGTAGCGGGCACCGGCGTTGGCGGCCATAAGGGCCTGCGTCGGCGAGAAGACGAGCGTCATGTTGACACGCACGCCCGCGTCGGCCAGCGCGCGGCAGGCGGCGAGGCCGGCCTCGCAGACGGGGAGCTTGACCACAATGTTGGGGGCGAGGGCAGCAAGGCGCTTGCCCTCCTCGATCATGCCCTCGGCCGTGGTGGCGGTAGACTCGGCAGACACGGGCAGACCCTCGCAGAGCTCGGCAATCTTGAGCATATGGGGCTCAAAGTCGGCGAGCTTACCGCCGGTCTTGGCGTACAGGGACGGATTGGTGGTAACACCGGCCAGGCAGCCCCAGCTCTTGGCCTCGGCGATCTCGTCAAGGTTGGCGGTATCGATAAAGAACTTCATGGTGCAAACTCCTTCGGAGGAATCCAAAACTCAAAAAATAGGACAAAGGGGATGTCCCTTTGTCCTATGTGCCGGGCCTGCAGCTGGGACATGCCCCAGGCCCGGCGTCGTGCAGGAAAAGCTACTTAGTCCTCGAGAGCCTTCTCGATGCGGCTCGTGACGCCCTTGAGGTTAAGACCGACGACATACTGCTTGATCGGGCGCTTGATGTGCTCGATCACAAAGCGCTTGCCGTCGATGTCCTGGGCAGCGAGGTTGCGATAGAGTTTCTCGACCTGCTCCTTGACCTCGGGATCGTTAAAGGCGTAGTGGCCGGAGACATCCAGAATCTTCAGGCTGAGCTCGTCGTCGGCCAGAATATCGTCAACCTGCAGGTTGACATCGTCGCCGGTCATCCACTTGCGCCAACGCTCGGTCTTGATAGCCTTGACCAGCAGCGTGTGATACAGGTCGGAGGGATCGTCGCACAGGCCGTTGTCGACCAGAATCTGCTCAGTAGCGCAGAGCTTGAGGTAAGCGCGGGTCTCCTCGGTGCCGTACTGAGGGGCAACATTGGAGGCCGTCACGTGAGCCGGGATGTGCTCGAGCAGCGTCGCGTCATCCAGGTAGTCGGCGTTGTGCTCCTTCAGGCCCACGCCGTAGCGCTTGGCCATGTCGGCGAGCTCGCGGGCATTCTTAAAGTTGTAATGACCGACCTGCTCGGTCCAACGGGTGAGCGTACCGGTCTGGCCGACGATAAAGGTGGGCATGGGGCAGCCGCGCTTCTCGAGCTCGGGCTGCAGCTGAGAAATGAACTCCTCGTACTTGTCGGTGGAGGTCAGGCCGCCATTGGTCTCCTCGGTACCGACCTCATAGGCAACCTCGGGCAGGTTATGCTCGCGACGGTACTGCTCAAGATAGTCGATAAGATCGATCGTGCGGCGAAGCACCACGTCGAGCGGAATAACCTTGCCGATCTGATAGGGGTCCTTGGTGGGGTCGACCATCAGCAGGTCAAAGCCTGCCTCCATGTCGGCGACAAAGGACTTGCGGGCGAGCTCCATGGCCTCGTCCTCGGGCAGGTGGGCGTTACGCTCCTCGTCGCGCTGCCACGGACCGCCGTGATCGCGGCACAGGTAGTACGGACCGGTATAGCCCACCTCGTCGGCAACCTTCTTAATGTCGGCGGCAAAGCGCGTCTGGTCCCAACCGTTGACGTAGCCGGCGCCCATCTCGTCCATATCGACCTGGTTGCGGCTAGCGATAAACATGGGCGGGAAATCCTCGTCCTTGGCAAGCTCGAACACGGCCTGAATCAGGTTGGGGCTCATGGGGCCAATGCCGACCATGGTTGCGTGATCGCCGCTGTCCTGCAGCTTGAGCATGCCCTGAACGGCCTGGCGGATGGTGAGGTTGGACATTTTGTTCTCCTTCTCCAGAGGATTTTTGACAAAAGTTCCCTGGGACCCAGATGTGGGCCCTATCAGTGCGGATGGTTTTTGTTGTGTAGGGGCGGTTGTGCGGAGTCAAATCCATCCCTCCGCACAACCGGAGTCCTTAAAGGTTTACTTGGCCTGCTTATCGAGCGTGGGCTTCATGGCAATCAGGATTGCAGCGGCAACCACAGAGCCAATCACGATGTCCAGGCAGAACAGCGCGACGTTGTTGGTAGCAAGGGCGACGATAAAGCCACCGTGCGGGACGTAGCAGTCGATACCCTGGAAGGCGGCGAGAGCAGCGCCCACGGCAGAGCCGATGCAGATGCCGGGAAGGGTGTGGCCGAGATCCTTGACCGCGAAGGGGATAGCGCCCTCGGTGATGCCGATGCAGCCCATGAACAGTGCGGAGATACCCATCTGGCGATCGGCGTCATCGAACTTGTTCTTGGCAATGAGCGCTGCAAGACCGCAGGCAATCGGGGGAATGGCGACGGCGACGCGGAACATACCGTTGGGGCCATAGATGCCGGAGGCCATGATGGCCATAGTAAAGGTCGAAGCGGTCTTATTGATGGGGCCACCCATATCGAAGGCGGTCATAACGCCAATGACCAGGCCCAAGACGACGGCGGAGCCGCCCTGCAGGCTACCGAGCACGCTGGTGAGCCAATCCATCACAAAGCCAAGCGGCGTGGCCAGGATGTAGATGTAGGCCATGCCCAGGACGAGCGAGGTCAGAATCGGGATGATCAGGATCGGCATGATGGTCTGGATGGTGTTGTTGACCTTCCAGGTCTTCATCCAGCGGACAAAGTAACCGCAGATAACTGCCATGATCATGGCGCCCAAGAAGCCAGTCGAAACGCTGTTGCCGCTCGGGGTGACGACGGCGTTGTTGACCAAGTAACCCAGGACAAAACCGGGGGCGAGCGCGGGCTTGCCGGCCATCGAGTAGGCGATGTATGCCGCAAGCACCGGAATCATCATGGAAATACCGGCCATGCCGATGGTATTAAGGCTCACCATCAACGGGTTGGTTACCTCCATACCGCTAGCACCGGCAGTACCGGATGCCAACGAGAAGGCGAGGAACACGCCACCGATAACGACAATGGGGATAAAATAGGAAACGCCGGTATTGAATGCATTGAGCAGCGTCTTGCCAGGATCGGCAAAGATAGACTGCTTGGACGCCGGTGTCGGGGCCTGCGGGGCAGCGGAGACGGCCTTCTTCTCTGCCTTGGCCTCGGCCTTGGGCGCGTCAACGGCGCCACCCGTCGCCTTGATAATCTCAACAGCCTGGTCGATGATCTTGACCGGATCGGCGATTACATCGGAAGTACCGACCTTGAGGAACTTGCCCTCGGCCATCTTCTGCTCAAAACGGTCCTCGTTCTCGACACCCACGTCGACGGACTCCAGGACCAGGTCGGCGGAGTCCACGTCTTCCTGCGTGAGCTCATTCTCGATACCCAGGCCACCCTGAGCCTCGACCTTGCACTCGATGCCACGGGCGGCGCATTCATCCTGAATCGCCTTCTGGGCCATATACGTGTGGGCGATACCCACGGTACAGGCGGCAACGCCTACGATCTTCATTGCTTCCCTCTTTTCATAGAGTTGCGTGCGCAAGACACCGTTTGCGGAGGCCTCCGGAGCATCCCCTGCCGTTTGGACTTGCTGTCTTTTCGACAAGACCAATATAGGTGCTCAATTTTCTTAATGCCAGCTTATTTCGGTAAACGCGCAGGTCAGAGCGTTGGTTACGCTATTTAGTTATGCGTTTAACCAAAACTGAATCCTGCGATTTTACCCTCGATTTCAAAAGTCAAGAAGTATTTGATTTTCTCGGTAGACGGCAGATACGCATGCCGGTCACAAATTTCGACCCCACCCGTATACCGCATTTGTTGCATACTCATATGAAAGGAGAAAGCCGCTCACCGAAGCGCATCCCTCACCAAGACTCAAAGTCATCATGTTGAAAATGCTCATCTGTCGGAAGGAGTCGCTGTGGCAAAACAGCGCGTTACGATTGCAGACGTCGCTCGAGAGGCGGGAACCTCGACGGCAAGCGTCTCGTATTACCTCAACGACAAACGAGAAAAGCTTAGCGAAAAGACGCAGACAAAGATTGCGCGCGTCATCAAGGAACTCGGATACGTTCCCAACGCCCAAGCGCAAACGCTCACCGGCAAGCAGACCCACGTCATCGCCATCATCATTTTGGATAACACCAACAAGTGGGCGGGCCTCGTCCTCAACGGCATGGAACAGGTCATGCTCCCCGCGGGCTACCAGACGGTCGTTTGCACGAGCAACTTTAACCCCGAGACCGAGCTCATGTACGTCGACAAGATGCTCTCGCTGGGCGTCGATGGTTTTATCATCCAGCCCACGGCAAATTTCAAGGCCGTCCACGACCGTATCAAGCGCGCCGGCAAGCCCGTCGTCTTTTTTGACGCGGCCATCTACAGCCCAGGCACCAGCTGGATCAAAACCAACCTCTACGACGGCGTGTACAACGCCACGCAGGCGCTTCTCGATGCCGGCTACGAGGACTTTTTCTCCATTGCCGCCAATATGACCGAAATGCGCACCCGCATGGAACGTTTTCAGGGATATGCCGAGGCATTAGCCGCGAATGGGCAGCTCTACAAAGCCATCCCCATCGATCACAACAAGCCGTCAATCAACGAGCTCACCGAATACTTTAAATACAAGTTCAACCCCGCCAAGCGCACACTCATCTTCGTACAAAACCAATGGGCACTTCCCCGTGTCTACAAGGCCCTCCAACCCATGGCCCATCTACTTCCGCAGCAAATAGGTCTTTTGGGACTCAACTGCGAAGACTGGACCAACCTCACCACGCCGACCGTCTCCACCATCATCGAGCCCGTCGACCAGGAAGGTCGCGAAGCAGCCGAGATGCTGCTCGCCCTACTTGACGGCAGCAGCGAACCCGGCGAGCAGCGCATTCTCGAGTGCAAGCTCAACTGGCTCGACTCCACCTCGATCTAGACCGCGAGACAAATTAATCAGTAGTGTTTGTCCCAAATCTTAAGTATTTGTTCGATAGAACGGCCCCTGCCGGCTCCTGCTAGACTGGTAGATTCCCAACCGTCCCTCCAGGAGCCTCAATGTCGCGCAAGTCCGCCTACAAGCAAGTACTTTCCATCGGCACCGCCGTGGTGCTGGGGTTTGCGCTGTTTACGGGATCGCTCGACGGGGCGCCCAAACTGCTCTCGCCGCAAAGCGATGAGCGGGCGGCGGCTCTAGCCGAGAAGCAAAACGAGAGCCCCAACCGCACCGACGACGAAGCGGACTTGGTCGCCCGACTCGAATCGGGAACAGCGAGCTCCGAGGACTCCGGCGATGGCTCCGAATCCGCCACGACCAACACCAACGACAACGTTGCCGAGGACAGCTCCACCACCCCCATCGACGAAGTCGAAAACCCCGATCTCAACCGCGCCCGCGGTGTTTATCTCAGCAGCATTCCCGACTATGCCGGCAACCCCTACGTTGCCCTTCGCGCCGACAGCACGCACCCGCTCGGCACGCCGTCATTCACACTCGATGAATACGATCGCGCCACCGAAGAGGGCTGCTTTAAGAAGTTCTCCAAGCTCGACAGCCTGGGCCGCACTCGCAAAGCGCTCGCCTGCGTGGGCCCCGAATCGCTCGGTCAAGGCAAGCGCGGCGATATCTCGCGCATCCATCCCGCCGGATGGCATCAGCAGCGCTACGACTTTATTCCGGGCCAGAGCCTCTACAACCGCTGCCACCTCATCGCCTGGTCGCTCTGCGGCGAAAACGCCAACCGCAAGAATCTCCTCACCGGCACGCGCTATCTCAACGAGACGGGCATGCTACCGTTTGAGGAGCAGATTCTCGACTACATCCGCGAAACGGGCAACCATGTTCTCTATCGCGTCACGCCCATGTACAACGAGGAGGAACTTGTCTGCCGCGGCGTGCGCCTCGAGGCGCAATCGGTCGAGGACCACGGCAAGGCCCTCTGCTTCCACGCATATTGCTACAACCTGCAGCCGCACGTGCAGATCGACTACGCCATCGGCCGCAATCAGGCCTCGGGGGACTAGGGCCGACCAAGCTGCCCCAAAAGCTAAATTGATCCGTTTTCCTCCGTCCCCAAAGGATCAAATAAGGCCGCCCCGGTTGCCCAGGGCGGCCTTTTCGTCAGCACCTACATTGCAGACAAAACCACACGTTATTTGGCGCGGCCCTCCTCATATCGCTCGACCAGCTTGGCCTGAACGTCATAAGGCACCTGCTCGTAGCCAGCGGGCTTCATGGTAAAGTCGCCCGTGCCGCGCGTGATAGAGCGCAGGCGCGTCGAGTAATCCGTCAGCTCGGCCAGCGGCGCCTGGGCAATGACCACGGTGTCGCCGCGCTCATCGGTCTCCATACCCGTCACGCGACCGCGCGAGGCCGAGATGTCGCCCATCACGGCGCCGGCGTAGCTCTCGGGAATAGTCACCGTGATTTCCTCGATGGGCTCCAGCACCACTGGGTCGGCATCGGCACATGCCTTGCGCAGGCCGATGCGAGCCGCCGCGCGAAACGCCATCTCGTTGGAGTCGACGCTGTGATACGAGCCGTCGTACACAGCCACGCGAATGCCCGTGAGCGGATAGCCGGCAATAATACCGTCCTTCATGGTCTCCTGGACACCCTTGTCCACAGCGGGGATCAGCGAGCGCGGAATACGGCCACCTACGACCTCGTCCACAAACTCATAGCCATCGCTCGTGCCGTCGGCGGCAATCATCGGCTCCACACGCAGCCAGCAGTCACCATACTGGCCGGCGCCACCGGTCTGCTTCTTATGACGACCCTGGGCACTTGCCGTGCGGCGGATGGTCTCGCGATACGGGATGCGGATCGGCACGCTCTTGGCCACGACCTTGGTGCGGTCCTCCAGACGGTTGAGCAGCACCGAAACCTGCGCCTCACCAACGGCGGAGATAATGGTCTGGCCGGTCTCTTCGTCGCGGTCGATGCTCATGGTCGGATCGGCCTTGCACGCCTTCTCGATAAACGTGTAGAGCTTCTCCTCGTCACCGCGGTTCTCGGCCTCAATGGCGATGCGGTACTGCGAGTTGGGGAACTTAAACGCCGCAGCCTCGACCTTGCCGGTAATCGAGAGCGTATCGCCCGTCTCGGCAGCCAGCTTGGGCGCCACGATGATGTCGCCGGCATAGGCATGGCCAACCTCGGTCATATCGCGGCCGCACATCACATACAGGTGAGCCAGACGATCGCTCTTGCGGGTACGCGCGTTGACCAGCTCAAGGCCGGGCTCAAGCGTACCCGTCAGCACCTTGATAAAGCTGATGCGACCCTGCTGCGGATCGGCCAGCGTCTTAAACACAAACGCCACCGGACGGTCATCGTCACTCGAGATCTTAAGCGAATCGCCGTCGATGAGCGGCATCTCGCCGTAGTCGGTCGGCGCCGGGAAGTACGTCGCGATGTCGTCCATCAGCGAGTTGACGCCCTGCTCCTTAATGCAATCGCCCGCAAAGACCGGCACAAAGATGCGCTCGGCAATCGCCTTCGACAGCAGGCCTTCAAGCTCCTCCTGCGTCAGCGTCTCCTCGCCTTCCAAGTACTTCATCATCAGTTCGTCGTCGGCCTCGGCCACCAGCTCGCACAGATGGTCATGGGCCTCCTCGGCCTGGGCACGATACTCCTCGGGAATCTCCGACTCAACGGCCTCGGCGCCGTTGCAGTGGCGCGCCTTCATGCGCACCAGGTCGATGATGCCGTCAAAGTCCTCGCCCTCGCCCCAGGGAAGAGTCACGGCGCCCAGGCGCGTACCAAAGCGCTCCTGCAGCAGGTCCATTGTGGTCGCAAAGCTGGCCTCGGAGCGCGACAGGCGGTTTACGAACACCGCACGCGCCAGGCGCAGGTCCTCGGCGGCATACCAGAGCTTAACCGTCGTAGGCTGCGGGCCGGCCTCGGCGTCGACCACAAACAGAGCCGTCTCGCAGACGCTCATCGCGGCAAAGGCGTCGCCGATAAAATCGGGGTAGCACGGGGCATCGAGCACATTGATGCGCGCGCCCTTCCAGTCGATCGGCGCGATGGTCGTCGAGATGGAAAATGCACGCTTGACCTCTTCGGGGTCATAGTCGAGCGTAGGCTTGGTGCCGTCGTGGCCGCCCAGGCGGGCGGTCTTGCCGGAAAGGTGGAGCATGGCTTCGGCGAGTGAAGTCTTGCCCACCCCGCCTTGGCCTACGAGCACCACGTTCCTTACGTTACCGGTCTTGGGAGCACCCATGATGACCTCCTTGCAGGGCCGCGCGCAATGCGCGACGCCAACGGGGAGAGTTCGCGGTCGGTGCCATCCCGGGAGCAGCATGGTCGGCAGCCGAGCCGACTCACCCTCCAAATGTCCTATGCCACCACCCTACCCTCACGGGCGGCTGTCCATGCATACCTTTCGGCGCACGTATGAATACAGGCGGCGAGAGGAAGAGACAAGCTTGTGAGGCGATTATTGAACCCCGTCGATGCAAACAAAAGCCGCCACAGACCGTAAGACCTGCGGCGGCTTCGCCTCAATTAATAGTTGAGTAAATACCTGAGCCTATCCCTCGATACGGCTCAAGAACTCACGGGTACGTTGCTCGCGCGGATGATCGATGACCTGATCGGCAGGCCCCTCCTCGACAATGCGGCCGCCATCCATAAAGACCACGCGGTCGGCAACATCGCGCGCAAACTGCATTGCGTGGGTCACGATCACCATCGTCATGTTCTGCGCAGCGAGGTCCTTAATGACACGCAGCACCTCGGCCGTCAGCTCGGGATCGAGCGCCGAGGTCGGCTCGTCAAAGAACAGGATCTCCGGGTCGAGCGCTAGGGCGCGGGCAATACTCACGCGCTGCTGCTGACCGCCCGAAAGCTCACACGGAACCTTATTCTCGTTGCCCATAAGCCCCATCTGAGCAATCAATTCATACGCACGAGCTTCCGCCTGCTCGCGCGGGCGCTTAAGCACGCGGATCGGCGCGTCGATGATGTTTTTCATCACGGTATAGTGCGGGAACAGGTTGTAATTTTGGAACACCAGGCCGAATCGCGAGCGCGCCTGCTTGGGAACATCTCCCTTCGCATAGACCGCGCCCGATCCCACATCCGTCGCAACCGCAAGGTCGCCAAACGAAAGCGAGCCACCGTCGAGTGTCTCGAGCAGCGTAGCGCAGCGCAGCAGCGTGGACTTACCGCCACCCGAAGGCCCGATAATCGCCACGACCTCACCGCGCTTGACTTCGAGTGAGATATCCTTGAGCACCTCATTGCCGCCAAACGCCTTACGCGCGCTTTCGATTTTCATCACTGAGTTAGTCATGATAATAGTCCAGCTTCTTTTCGGCGGCGCCCAGCAGCATCTCGACCACAAAGTTAAAGACCCAGTAAATCAGTGCCGCGATCGCAAACGGCACCATACTCACTTGCGAGGCAACCAGCGCCTTGGCCGTCGAGAACATCTCCCCCACGCCGATGGCAAACGCCAGCGATGTGTCCTTGACCAGCGTGATGATCTCGTTGCCCATCGCCGGCAAAATGCGTTTGGCAACTTGCGGCATCACGATGTACAAAAATGTCTGCAGACGCGAGTAGCCCAGCACCTCGGCGGCCTCATATTGACCACGCGGAATCGACTGCAGGCCCGAGCGATAGATCTCGGCAAAGTAGCCGGCGTAGTTGATGATGAACGCCACAACGCACGCCGTCCACTTGGAATCGGGCGTGAGCGAGATGCCGAACACGTAGTACGGGGCGAAGTAGATGGCAAACATCTGTAGCATGAGCGGCGTGCCGCGCATGACCGAAATATAGATGCGCGCGATCCAGCGAAGCGGCGCAATTTTGCTCATGCGCATAAACGCCACGGGAATTCCCAGCGGAATCGACCCGAGCAACGTCAGCACAAACAGCTGCAAGCTGACCAAGAATCCCTGGCCAAGCATCTGCATCATGACCTGAATAGACAACCCAAGCTCTCTTTCACAGTAACGGAACAGCGAACCCAATGCTAAAGCGGGTTTTCCAGGTGCCCGAGTTTGCCGTGAAAGAGGAGCGCCGCGTACTAAATGTACGCAAGCGACGGTTTGAACGGCAAAATCGGGTGCCTGGGAAAGCCGCTATTTGAGCACCCAGTTGTCGAAGGAAAGACCATAGCTTGAATACTTATCGCACAGGTCCTTGACCGTACCGTCCTCATAGAGCGCCTTGAGCGACTCGGTCACGGCGTCGGCCGACTTGCTGTCGCCCTTCTTAAAGCCGACGGCGTAGTGTTCGCTGGACAGCGGCTCATCAAGCTGCGTATAGGCATCGGGCTTGGCGGCCAGCTGATACTGAGCGATCGAGAGGTCACAGGCAACGGCATCGACCGCACCACTCTCGAGCTGCATAAACGCCGTGTTGTACTCACCGATGGTATCGAGCGTGGCAAACGTCGCGGCCAGATCCTTCTGGTCGCCCTCGAGCACATCCTGCGCAGCGGAATCAGTCTGGGTAATCACGGTCTTGCCGGCAAGATCGTCCCAGCTCTTGATACCCGCGTCCTTCTTGACCACCAACACCTGCTCGTTGAGCATATACGGCTCGGAGAACGTGTAGTCGTCCTCGCGGCCCTCCATGGTAAAGCCGTTCCAGATGCAGTTGATGGCGCCTGAGTTAAGCAGCGTATCCTTGGCGTCCCAGTCGATGGCCTCGTATTTGACCTCCCAGCCCTGCTTATCGGCAACGGCCTTGGCAAGGTCAAGGTCAAAGCCCGTGTACTCGCCGTCATCGCCCACAAAGCCGTACGGAGGATAGGACTTATCAAAGCCCACCACGAGCTTCTTGGACTCCGCAGCGCCCTTCACGTCCTTTGCCGCAGTAGATCCGGCAGCAGAGCCCTTATCGGCACCGCCGCCACAACCAACCAGGCCAAGGCCTAGAACCGTAGCGAGTGAGCCGGCTAGACCAACAAACTGACGACGAGACATATCGGTATTCATGGTATTCCCCCTTGATGGCACTTTAGTTAAGTAAAGTGAGTCATCTAACGTCCAGAATCATACACTTTACCTTGATAGAGTACAAGGGAGGGCTTGCCCGCCGGGTGCCGGGGCAGGGGTTAAGTTTGCTGCTCTACAGTCCTGCTCACGACGGAGAGCACATTAAGTGCTCTCCTGTTC
>UREM01000028.1 GCA_900546775.1 uncultured Collinsella sp.
ATGCGTCCGCCGACGAATAGCACCGAATTGGTTACTTCTTGCTCTCGGGCAAGACCAGATCCACGGCAGCGTCCTTGGCAGCATCGATGTGCTGAGCCACGACCGGCGTCTGCGGAAGGATCAGGTTAAGGACAATGGCCATAATGGCGGTGGGGGTTACGGCATTGGAGCCGATGACGGTGGATACCCAGGCGGGCATACCCTCGCCGGCAAGGCAACCGCTGGCCATCCAGATACCCAGGCCAAAGACGACGGAGGTACCGACGATGGTGGTAGTGCGCTGCGTGAGGCCCTCGCGGGTGAACATGCGCACGCCGTTCATGGTGATGGTGCCAAAGACGCCGACGGTCGCGCCGCCGATGACGGGCTGCGGGATAGCGGAAAGGACGGCAGAGAGCTGCGGGAACAGACCGGCGATGGCAAAGACGGCCGCGATGATCACAAAGACCCACTTGTTGACGACCTTGTTGGAGCAGATGATGCCCACGTTCTGGCCAAGGGCGCTGGTGGGAAGACCGCCCAGCAGGCCGCCGACCATAGAGGTGAGGCCCTGGGACACGATAGCGCCGGAGAGCTCGCGCTCGGTGGGCATACGGTCGATGGAGCCCAGGCAGGCGGCGGAGACGTCGCCGATAACCTGGATGGCAACCATGGGGAACACGACAGCGAGGGTAATGCAGACCTCGGGATCAAACTCGAGCGCATAGGGCATGAGCTTGGGAAGGGCGAAGACCTGAGCGGTGGCGACGCTGGAGAAGTCGATCATGCCAAAGGGGATGGAGACGATCATGCCGACGATCATGCCAAAGAACACGGATCCCAGCTTGAGCGTGCCCTTGCCAAAGTTGGCGAGCGCAAAGACCACGGCGAAGGTGATAAGAGCGACGCACCAGGCCTGCGGGGTGCCCCACAGTGGCGTACCCATACCGCCGGCCATATACTTGACGGCCGTGGGATACAGCGAAACGCCGATGGAGAAGATGACCGTACCGGTCACGACGGGTGGGAACAGCCACTTAATCTTGCTGTAGGCCAGACCAAAGAGGACCGCGACGGCACCGCCGACAATCTCGCCGCCCAACAGCGCGCCAAAGCTAAAGCCCGAGGCGCCCATGGCCTGCAGGGCCGGGAGGAACGCGAACGAAACGCCCATGACGATGGGCAGGCCGCCGCCGATGCGACGGAAGGGGGCAAAGGCCTGAAGGGCCGTGTCGATCGCCGAAAGAATGAGCGCGACCTGGATGATGTCGGTGCTCTGCTGGCTATTAAAGCCGTAGACGCCGGCCATGATGACAGCCGGGGTGATGATGCCGGCAAACGATGCCAGTACGTGCTGAAGGGCACACGGGATCATTTCCTTAACGGGAGGCATGCCTTCACGAGTGAACAGGGCTTCAGTGCCGTTCGTAACCGTCTCCTGGGTCATTTGACCACCAATCCTCGAAATAGTTGTTTTCGCATCTAACGCTCTATTGTGACGCAGTGCGGGGTTGAGGTTGTGCCTTCGTTGCATATCGTATTAAAGATGATTCTCATTCTCAATAATAATTTTTTGTTATCAGACTATTCTTCAGCTGAGATAATGCATTTCCGCAGGTCAGGAAAGTGTCTGGTCAAAATAACATCTAACTTTTCTTTTGGTCAACCGTTTACCGCCAAAATCATACCGTTCGTCTGCATTACGTCATGTACCTGCGGATATACGAGATGATGAGCAGCGTGTTACCATGAGAAAAAATTGTTATGAACATTTCCGATTTCACCCAAAGGAGTTGCCCGTGAACGAGACCGTACGCCGCTTTTTGCCGATGGTCAATTTCCTGGAGCAGATACTCGGTAAGAACAGCGAAATCGTGCTGCACGATTTCTCGGATCCCGACCACGCCATCGTCGATATTCGCAACGGCATCGTGAGTGGCCGCAAGGTCGGCGGTCCCGCCACCGATCTGGCGCTCAAGATCATGCACGACCCCAAGTATCGCGACCTGCCGTTTATTACGGGCTACGAGGGCCGCGGCGCCGGAGGCAAGACGCTGGAGTCCGCGACGTTCTTTATCCGCGAGGATGGCGAAATCGTCGGTATGCTCTGCGTCAACACCGACCTCTCGACCGTACGCTCCATCAACGCCATGGCGCAGCAACTCATGGCGTGCTTCGACGCAGCGCCGACGCGCACGGAGCCCGCCCCTATCGAGGTCGAAAGCCTTTCGGAGTCCACCCAGGAGCTCATCGATCGCAGCATTGCCGAGTTGCTGAGCGCGCGCGGGCTGGATGTAGCGTCGCTTGGTCAGAGCGACCGCGTGGACGTCATTCGCCACCTCAACGGCAACGGGGTGTTCATGCTCAAGGGCGCCGTGGCCTGCGCTGCCACCGCGTTGGGCATCTCGGAGCCCAGCGTGTACCGCTACCTGCAAAAAGTCCGCAAGGAGGGCTAACGAGCAAAATGGAGCGCGGCTCCACAAGCGATTCGTCACTTGACAAAAGACCCTGCAGCTCGCACGCGCTGCAGGGTCTTTTTGCATGTCATGTTTAGTTGTGGCCAACGCCTTAGAGAGCGGCGACAACCTCGATCTCGACCAGACCGCCAGCCGGAAGAGCGGCAACCTGGAAAGCGCTGCGCGCGGGGAACGGGGCCTCGAACTTGGAGGCGTAGATCTCGTTTACGGCAGCGAAGTCGGCAATGTCAGCCAGGTAGACTGTGGTCTTGACGACATCGGCAAAGGTGGCGCCGGCAGCGGTCAGCAGGGCCTCGACGTTAGCAAGGGACTGCTTAGCCTGGGCCTCGACGCCCTCGGGCATCTTGCCGGTTGCGGGGTCGATGCCCAGCTGGCCGGACAGGAACACCATGTTGCCGGTCTGGATGCCGGGGGAATACGGGCCGATGGCTGCGGGTGCATTATCGGAAGACACGACGGTCTTGCTCATGTTTATCTCCTTACAAGTAAAAGGGAACGGGAGCGCGGCGTTCACACCGGGAGGCACAGTTCGGTCTGAACACCGCGCTTGATTGGGATAGTACTCAAGGTTTCCGCGCGATGCAAGATTATTATCACGTTGCGAGAATATTTTATCGCCCAACGGTTTCCCCGGACCGCTGAACGGTTCTCATGTGGAGCAGCCAGTCCAAGCTGCTGAAGACTTTATCCCGCTTGGAACGCGGGCATCGCCTGCCGCGACGGCACCACTATACTTTTGAGTATCTGAGCATTTTGAAAGGCAGGATATGACCGCAACCGCCAGTCGAACCACCAACCGCAGACCCGAGCTTTTGGCGCCCGCCGGAGGGCCCGAGCCCTTTGCCGCCGCACTCGCCGCCGGGGCAGACGCCATCTACTGCGGCATGGGCAGCTTCAACGCACGCCGCAAGGCCACCAACTTTACCGACGAGGCCTTTGAGCAGGCCTGCCGCGCCGCGCACCTGGCCGGCTCGCGCGTCTACGTCACGGTCAACATCGTCATCAAGCAGTCCGAGATGAGCGATGCGTTGCAGCTCATCCATCGCTGCTCCACGCTGGGCGCCGACGCCTTCATTATCCAGGACTGGGGCCTGTTCTTTGAGGTCAAGCGCACCATGCCCGGCATCGAGACGCATATCTCGACCCAGGCGAACATCCACGACGACCGCGGAACCCTTTGGTGCCGCGAGCAGGGCGCCGACCGCGTGACCCTCTCGCGCGAGCTTTCCATCGACGAGATTGCCGCCATCCACGATGCCGCGCCCGATGTGGACCTTGAGGTCTTTAGCCATGGCGCCATCTGCTTTTGCTACTCTGGCCTGTGTCTGCTTTCGAGCTTTGCCATGGCGGGACGATCGGCCAACCGTGGCATGTGCGCCCAGCCCTGCCGCTTGCCCTACGAGCTGATCGACGAGAACGGTCGCTCGCTCTCCCCTGCCGGTCGCGAGCGCGCGCTGTGCCCGCGCGACACCAACACGTCGCAGCTTGTTCGCCGTCTGTATGACGCCGGCGCCGCATCGCTCAAGCTCGAGGGCCGTATGAAGGCCCCCGATTACGTGTATTCCATCGTCGACGTGTATCGTCATCAGATTGATGACATGCTTGCCGGGGTCGCCGTAGATAAGGATGAGGAGGCCGCCCGTCAGCGCCAGCTCAAGCGCTGCTTCAACCGCGACTTTACGCACGCCTATCAGGACGGCACCTCGGGCGACGAGATGATGAGCTATGAGCGTTCCAACAACCGCGGCCAGATCGTGGGCACGGTGCTGGGCAGCCGCCCGGCCAACCGCGATGTGTGCGGCCTCAAACCCGACGACCGCCGTCGCCGCGCCGCCATCGCCCGCATTGAGCTGTTTGAGCCCGTGGGCAAGGGCGACCTGCTGGAGCTTCGCCACGATAACGAGTTTGACCAGTTCCTGACCACCATTGCCGCCGATGATGCCGCCGCCGGTGACATCATCGAATGTCGCGTGCCCCGCAGCATGCCCGAGGGCTGCCGCGTCCGCGTGATTCGCAGTCAGCGTGCCATCGACGCCGCCGGCGCCGCGCTCAAGCGCGATGTGCTGCGCCGCCGAGCTGTTGACGTGTCCGTCGTGGCGCGCCTGGGCGAGCCGTTTACCGTCACACTCACCTGCTGTGACAACCCCGCGCTCACCGCCACCGCCACGGGCTTCACCGTCGAGGCCGCCAAGACCCGCGCCGTCGAGGCATCCGATCTGGTTGAGCATGTGGGCCGCATGGGCTCCTCGCCCTTTGAGGCAGCGAGCTTTGATGTGACGCTCGATGAGGGCTGCGGCATGGGCTTCTCCGCTGTGCACAAGGTACGCACCGCCGCTTGCAAGGCGCTGGAAGAGGCCATTCTGGCACCGTATGAGGAGCGCGCCCGCACGCTCGAGCTACCGGCGACTGTCACCAATGATTCCCGCCCCGCGCCCGAGCACTACCGCGATGAGCCGCAGATCTGCGCTACCGTCACCTCGCTCGAGGCCGCCGAGGCCGCTCGCGCGGAGGGTGCAACGCGCATCTACATGACCACCGACGCGCTCGATGCGGCCAAGCTCTCCCCCGCCGATACGTTTGAGCAGGGCATCGTACCCGTGCTCGATGAGGTCTGCCGCGCCGTTGACCACGTCCGCGTTGACCCATGGGTTGTTGCTGGCGCCACGGTCGCTATTGGCAACATCTCTGAGCTTGCCCTGGCCGCCCAGGTTGGCGCCACGGCCGAGATTCGCTCTTGCCTGCCGGTGCACAACACGCCCTGCATGGAGGCACTCGCCGAACGCGGAGCCGGCGCGTTTTGGCTCTCGCCCGAGATCACGCTCGACGAGATTGTCTCGCTCGGCGCCGCCGCGCCCGCGGCTCTGGGCATCACCGTCTTTGGCCGCCCGCGCGTCATGACAAGCGAGCATTGCATTCTGCAGGTTGCCAACGGCTGCATCCACGATTGCGCCAACTGCCGCCTGCGTGCCCGCAAGCTCTCGCTCAAGAATATCGACGGAAAGGTCATGCCGGTGCGTACCGACATCCACGGCCGCTCACGCTTGTACGACGCCTACCCCATCGACCTCACGCCGCAAGTTCCGCAGCTGCTCGATGCCGACGTGCGCCGTCTTATGGTCGACGGAACCTTGCTCGAGGCCGATGAGATTGGCCGTGCCGTCGCTCGCGTCCGTCGCGCTGTCGAGGCGGCTCAAGCCGGCCGCAAGCCGGCCGCCCGCCTGCGCGGCGCCACCTCGGGCTGCATGTTTGTGGGAATTAGCTAACCGAAAGGCTTACACGTGAACGAAGAACCTCAAGTCCTCTATTGCGACGCCTGGCTCATGGCCATCGACAAGCCCGCCGGCATGATCGTCCACGGCGACGGCACCGGCGAGCGCACGCTCACCGACTACGCCAGCGACCTGCTGCTGGCGATGGGCGACGGCTTTGCCGCGACCGATATGCAGCCGCTCAACCGCTTGGACCGTGACACCACCGGCGTGGTGCTGTTCTCACTCGACAAGCAGACGCAGCCCGCCTTTGACCAGATGATCATCGACCACGCGTTCGAAAAGCACTACCTGGCGCTCGCCGAGGGCAAGATCGACTGGAACGAAAAGCTCATCGACAAGCCCATCGCCCGCGACCGTCACGACAGCCGCAAGATGCGCGTCGGCGCCAGCGGCAAGCCGTCTCAAACGCGCGTGAAGGTGCTCAAACGTCTTAAGAGCCGTCGTGGCCTGCCCACGCGCTCGTATATCGATGTCGAGTTGCTCACCGGCCGCAAGCACCAGATCCGCGTACATCTGGCCAGCGAGCGCCATCCCCTGGTGGGCGATGACCTGTACGGAACGCCGCGTCCCTACGGCCTGATGCTCCATGCCCACAGCGTGTCCTTTACGCATCCCGTAACCGGCGAGCACATCCACATCGAAGCCCCCTGCCCCTGGGAGCCCTAAACCACCACAAAGGGGACAGGCACCTTTGTGGTGGTTTTGCCGCGATGGCTCTGCCGGATTCCCAAACATCTCGATCTGTAACAGCTAAAGCCCATTTTGCGGTCCATCTGTTACAGATCGAGACATTCGAATCCCCTCAAGGGAATAATCTCAATCTGTAACAGTAACTCGGCAAAATCAGTCCCAGATGTTACAGATTGAGACAAAGGGACGGCGCGGTTCGTAAGTATCTCGATCTGTAACACCTAGCCCACTTTTTACGGTCCAGTTGTTACAGACTTAGACAAACCGGCAGACAACGAAAGCGGCGACGCCCGTGATGGACGTTGCCGCTTTTCTATTGAGAAAACTACTCGGTTTTCGTTACTAACCACCACAATGGGGACAGGCACCTTTGTGGTGGTTTTGGCCTTAGCCCGTCCCCTGCTGTTAGACCGTGATGACGTTGTCCATTGCCCGGTACTTGGCGGGGACCTCGCCTGCGGTAATAATCGTTGCGTCGCGGAAGTCCGCAAACTTGACGGGCGCCACCATGCCAAATTTGCTGGCGTCCGAGATTACGAAGCGTTTGGCCGTATGACGCATCGAGATGCGCTTTACTTGGGCCTCCTCGATATCGGGCGCCGTGAAGCCCTGCTCGGCGGCGATGCCATTAGAGCCCCAAAAGCCACAGTTGAAGTTGTAGCGATCTAAGGTTGCCAAGGCATCGGGGCCAACGAGTGCCTCGGTCTCGGGTTTGAGCTCGCCGCCCAGCACCACGGTACGCATGCCGCGCAAAGCGAGATGCTGAGCATGGAGCACGGAATCAGTCACATAGGTGACCCCTTCGAGATGCGGAAGATGCTCGATGAGCCTGAGCGTCGTCGAACCCGAATCGATGTACACAAAGCTCTCGGGCTCTACCAGCGCCGCCGCACGGGCGCAGATACGTTCCTTGTCGTCGTTATGGAGATCGCTGCGCTCATTAAGCGTTAGGTCGCGCGTCACGTGCGCGCGCTCAAGGCTTGTCGCGCCGCCGTGCACCTTGGCGATGCGGTGCGCTCGGTCAAGTGTCTGCAGGTCGCGTCGAATGGTAGAAGCCGTCACACCCAGGGCATCGGCAAGCTCTGGCACCGTTACTGAGCCAGTCTGTTGCACCATCGAGACGATCGCATTGAGTCTATCTTCCGCGAGCATCGCTTACTCCTCCTCGGGGTAGACGACTCCCCAATCGGCACGGAGCTTGGTCATCAGCTCCATAACATCAGAAGCATAATCCAGAAGCTCACGCTTGGAATCATCGCCGGCGACGGCCTTCTCGAGGTCAGCCATCTCGTAGCATAGGGCGTAAGCCTCGGTGCCCACGGCGACCTCCTCGCGATGACCGTCCGCAGTCCACACGATCGTCGCATGATCGGCACGCGGATATTCGTTGACCTCGATATAGCACTTATCGAAGCTAATAATCGAGCGCTTGGGCTGCTTGGAGTGGAGCGTAAGACTCACGACGCCCAGCTGCTGCTCGGCGTTTCGGCAGACAATGCCGCCCGCGACATCGACACCAGTCTCGCAGGTGTTGCCGAGCGAAACAACTTCGGTTGGCTGGCTGGCCATAAACAGGCGCATGACCGAAAGGGCATACACGCCAATATCGAGCATGGCACCGCCGGCAAGGTTGCGATTGTAGAAACGGTTGGTCAGGTCGCCGTACTCCTTGTAGCTACCAAAGTTGAGCTGAGCGAGGTTCATGCGGCCGAACTCGCCGGCATCCATGCGACGACGCAGCTCCTGATACAAGGGCATATGAAGCACCGTGGTAGCGTCCATAAGGACAACGTTGTGCTCGGCGGCAATGGCACGGGCCTCATCGAGTTCAGCGGAATTGAGGGTAATGGCCTTCTCGCAGAGCACGTGCTTGCCGGCTGCCAGGGCAGCGCGCAGATAGGTGATATGAGTGTTGTGCGGGGTAGTGATGTAGACGGCGTCGATGCCAGGATCGGCGTAGAGGTCCTCAACCGTGTCGTAGACCTTCTCGATGCCATACTGCTCGGCAAAAGCCTGAGCCTTGGACAGCGTACGGTTGGCGACGCCCGCAAGCTTGCGACCGGCAAGAGCAAGGGACTGAGCCATCTGGTTGGCGATAACGCCGCAACCGATGACGGCCCAATGGAGCTCGGGAGCCGCAAAAATATCGTCGGGGAACGGCTTGTCCTGGACCGAAGCGAACGCTGCTTTGGCGGCTGCCGCGGCGTCGAGCGGAGCCTGCTTGGAATCTGCCATTATGTGCCTCCTGTGTCATAGAACGCCTTGCTTTCTGACAGCTCTATATTCGCACAAACACGCGCTTCTGTGCGCGTTTTTGCGTATCTCACCGCTAAACGGTCATTTTTATCCCGTAAATGGCGCATCTATACGCATATTCACGCAATCCCACGCACGCAAATACGCACAAATGCGAACCGGTCATTGCTCAGAGACAGGGGCTTATGCTTAGAACTCAAAAGACAGGATGATCCGCTTCGCCTCGTCGCTCATGGCGCGCTGCAGCTCTAAGGACCGTCCCAAACTGCCGACAGAAAAGGAACGTTCCAAACTGCAGACAGAAAAAGAACGTCCCCAGGCGCCGGCATTTCAAGAGCACTCATTTAAGTCTGTCCCCAATGAGTGGGAGTAATCAGAGACCCTTTGCGAGGGAGGCCGGACGTGGCCTTCCTCGTTTTTATTCATGGACTTTAGTCCGTGCCGCGCGGCACGCGCGGCATAGAAAGCCACCCGCTCAGCGGGTGGAGGCCAATTTCCGCTACGCGACAAAAACCTTCCCCCTAGCATGAGGATTGTTCAGGTCATCATACTAGGGGGAAGGTGATTGCTGTGGCCCAGAAAGCCAACAGCCTCGCGCACACGAAATGGCTGTGCAAGTACCACATCGCACCGAGGTCAAGCTCATCGCCGCCAGCGTCGAGAAGCACCCCGAGGTGCGCTTTGCCGCGAGCCGCACCTCGGCCCACGCCGACCTCTACGACCGCATGGAGCAGGCCCTGTGCGAGCGCGTGGCCAACGCGGTGGAGGTCGTCCGCTCCGACATCAGCCCCGCGCTTCTTGTCCACACCGGTCCAAACCTCGTGGGTGTGGCGGTCCAGGGACTCTAGCGGAGGCGGGGCGTCCTGCCCCAAAAACAAATGCAAAAGACGAGCACTTCTTGCCGCTCAATTGGCAAGAAGCGCTCGTCTTTTCTTAACGCGTTGTATGGCGGAGAGAGCGCAAGTTACGCGAGCGCCCTTCTTGCCAGCTCGGCCGCGCCGAGGATTCCTTGGTCGCCGCCGCAGCCCGGGGCGCAGATGTAGCTCTCCGTGTCCTTAAGCTCGGCGGTCTGGATGTAGCCACCCAGATATTCGAGGGTCTTCTTGCGGACGATGCCGTAGAGCTGCTCCTGGTGCATCACGCCGCCGCCGAGGACGATGCGGCGAGGCGAGTACATGAGCACGAGGTTCGCGCACATCTGCCCCAGATAATCCCCCTCGAGCGCCCACACCTCATCGTTGTCCGCGAGCTCGGCCGCGGGCTTTCCCCAGCGCGCGGCGATGGCGGGGCCGGAGGCGAGCCCCTCGAGACAGCTCGCGTGGCTCGGGCAGACGCAGCGTCCCTCCTCGGTGGGACGGGTCCTTACCAGCATGTGACCGGCCTCGGGGTGCAGCATGCCGTGAAGGAGTCTGCCCGCGCACATGACGCCCGCGCCCACGCCGGTGCCGATGGTCACGTAGACGGCGTCCTCGAGCCCCTTGCAGCAGCCGAAGACCACTTCGCCGAGGCAGGCAACGTTCACGTCCGTGTCGTAGGCCACCGGAATCCCGAGGGCGTCGGCGAACGCGGCGCGAAGACCATGGCCTCGCCACGCGAGCTTGGGCGTCTGGAGGATGGAGCCGTAGCGCTCGTCGTTGGGGTCGACGCAGGTCGGGCCGAAGGCGCCGATGCCCAACGCGTCCACATCGCGGGCGGTGAACCACTCGATCATCTGCGGGACGGTCTCGGCGGGCGTAAGCGTCGGGGTCTCCATACGGTCGAGGACCTCGCCGTCGCCGGACACCACGGCACAGACCATCTTGGTCCCGCCGGCTTCGAGGGCGCCGAGCCTCATTTGCTTTTCGCTCATGTGATCCTCCTTACAAAGGGACGCCCGCAGTCATGGTCAACCGCGGGCGCCCATAACGTTGGCTTGTTTCGAGGCGACCCTACCTGGGCACGCGGTCCTGCCTTGCGGCAAACGGGGCGAGCACGGCGTGCGGCTCACTTTGGTACCAGTAGGCGACGGTGGAGATGTCGTCCTCGCGCTCGTAGAGCTTGATGTCGTCGTTGCCGAGGTCCTGGAACGTCACGCGCAGGTCCTCCTTGAACGAGATCGGGTCGGGAAGGTGCCACCTGTAGAGGCCGTGCCTGGGCAGCGCGTCGTCGTTAGTCGCGAGCATCGGATTCGGGTTCGGCTTGCCCGCGCTGAAGCGGTCGCGCGTGGCGTCGCGCGTCGAGCGGTACGGGTAGCCGGCGAACAGCGTGTTGAAGCACTGCGCCTCGGGCAGCGCGTGGGGCGGCCTGTCGAGGAAGGCCCAGGCACCGCCGAAGTAGTCCTCGGCTCCCGTCGAGGTGACCGTGGGGAACTCCTCGTCGCCGTCGAGGAAGAACTTCATCTCGCCCTCGCCCCACCAATAGCGCTCCAGGGCGCACAGGGCCATGTAGGTGCCGACGTAGTAGCCCTTGCCGCGCACGCCGTCGAGCACGGTGTAGTCGACGCCCCTGCGGGTGCTGCGCTCGCGGTTAAAGCGGGCGTGGAAGTACATGGCGTCGTCCGGCACGTCGGTGAGCGCGTAGTTGAACGTGTAGAAGATGTACTTAATGAACCCGGGGTGCTCGCTCGTAAGCGTGACCTTGGCGTGCTTCCTGAAGGGCATCTCGAAGTAGCAGTTCATGCCGCCCGTCGGGTTCACGCAGATGGGCATCGAGTTGACGATGGCGCGCTCACCGAAGCCGTTGCAGAAGAAGTCGCCGACAGGGCACTCGACCGAGGGGGTCTCCTCGTCGTCCCAGTAGAAGCGCAGCACGAGGTCACGCATGACGAAGCTGCCGGCGGCGGTCTTGTCGGGGACGGTCATCCAGATGTGGCGGATGATGCCGGGGCCCTCGATGTCCGCGAGCGTGATGGTCTCGCCGGACTCAAGGGGCACGCAGCACGAGCCCTTGCGGCCGACGCCGAGGTGGCTGGCCGACATGGCGGCGCGGCCCTTCTCGCCCGTGATGTTCTCGGGGGTGATGGCGCGGCTTTCCTCACCGCCGTGCATCCACACGTCCTTAAGGAACTCTCTCATCGTCGACCTCCTCTATTCGTCGTCGTCGCACTCGGCGGAACTGGCACCGTTCACGTAGATGATCTGCTGGCGCGCCTCGTTGACGAGGGCGTCGAAGTCGAGTTTCTCGTCGGGGCGCGCGAGCGCGACCGTCATGGCGAGCGGGAGGTTGACACCCGCGATCACGTGGATCCGGTCGGAGGCGAAGCGGGAAAAGCGCTGGTTCACGCTGCCGCCGTACGCGTCGGTGAGGACGACGACCTCGTCAGTGCCCGAAAGAGCCGCCTCGACCGCCGCGTCGAGCCCCTCGCCGTTGTCGTTCACGTAGGCGCACACGGCGTTGACGGCGTCGCCCTTACCCGTAAGGAACTCGAGGGTGTCCTTGAAGCCCTGGGCGAGAAGGGAATGGCTCGCCACAACTATCTTTCTCATTGATTCACCAATCTCTTGGGTCGAAGCTAGGCGAGGATGCCGGCGGCGGAGGCGACCATCGCGAGGACGATCACCACGAGGATGAGGGCCGTCATGCTCGCGTTCTTCTTGGTAAGAAGGTAATACGCGCTTCCCGTGATGGCGGCGGGGATCATGGCAGGCAGGATCTTGTCGAGCAGCGGCTGAATCTCCATCGCGACGTCGCCGAAGCTGAAGCTAATCGGGCAGGTGACGCCAATGACCGAGGCGATGAGGCAGCCGACCACGGTGAGGCCGAGCACGGAGGCGGCGGCAGTGAGGTTGGGAAGCTTCTCGCTGAAGTCGGTGACGAGCTTCACGCCCTGCTTGTAGCCGAACTCGAGGGCGTGCATGCGGACCCAGAAGATGGCCAGGATGAGCGCGAACCAGATGCCGGCTCCCACGGGGCTGCCCTCGATGGCCATGTAGGCGGCGATGGAGCCCATGATGGTCGGGATCATGGTCATGAGCAGGGAGTCGCCGACGCCGGCGAGCGGTCCCATGGTGCCGATCTTCAGGTCTTGGACGGCGTCCGCCGCCGCTAGGCCGTCGCGCTCCTCCATGGCCACGCAGGCGCCAAGGATGATGGCGGCGAGCCAAGGCTGGGTGTTGTAGTAGCGGAAGTGGTTGTTGAGCGCTTGCTTATAGTCCTCGTCGTTCGTGTAGATCTTCCTCAGGACCGGCGAGAGGGCGTAGGCGACTGAGGCGCCCTGCTGGGTCTGGTAGTTGAAGGTGCACACGCTCATGAGCCAGCGCCAGTTCGCGTTGCGCAGGTCCTTCTTGGTGACCTTGTAGCCGGAGGGCTTGCCCTCGGCGACGGCGGTGATGTTCTCGTTTTCCATGGTTACTCATCCTCTCCGATGAAGGCGTCTGCGGAAGCGTGGGCGGCGAGCTCGGTGTCCCTCTCGGCACGCTGGTAGAACGCAATCGCGAGGGCAACGCCGACGATGGCGGCGCCGATGATGGGCACGTTCAGGAAGGCCGAGAGGAAGAAGCCGGCGAGCAGGTACTGGAAGTACTTGGCGGTTGGCATGTAGCGGAGCAGCATGGCGATACCGACGGCCGGGAGCATCTTGCCGGCGAGGGTGAGGCCGGAGAGGAACCACTGGGGCATGACCTCGAGGAGCCAGTTGACGGCGGGCTGGCCGAGCGTCACGGAGACAAAGACGGGCAGGGCGGCGCACAGGCCGAAGAGCGCGGGGCAGACCCACAGGATGGCGTTCATCTGATTGAACTTACCCTCGTTGCAGAACTTCTGGGACTTCTCGACGACAAAGCCGTTGAGGATCTTGGCGACGACGTCGAGCTGGATGCCGAGCATGCCGACCGGCAGGCCGATGGCGAGGCCTGTGTCGGAGCCCAGGGTCACGCCGTAGGCGGTGGCGATGATGGCCATCGTGCCGTAGTCGGGAATGGAGGAGCCGCCGAAGCCCGCGACGCCGAGCTGCATGAGCTGAATGGTGCCGCCGATGACAAGGCCGGTCTTCCAGTCGCCCATGACGACTCCGGTGATGAGGCCCCAGAAAACGGCGTAATTGACGAAGATCATCGGGATGCCGTAGTAGTCCACGTGCTTGATGAAGGCCAGCAGGGTCAAAAGGACGACCTGCAGGATAGTGAAGTTGACCATATTTCCCCCTTAGATGAGGTCTGCGACGGAGACGGGCTTGTCGGCGGGCACGAACTGGGCCGTCACCTTGACGCCACGGGCGATGAGCGCCTTGTAGCTCTGGACGTTCTCGGCGGAGGCGTAGGCGCGCTGGGTGAGCTGGATGCCGTCCTCCTTGACGAGCGAGCCGCCGACGACCAGCGACGGGAGCTCGACGCCCGACTCGACCAGGCGAAGCATCGTCTCGGGCTCCTTGGCGATGACGAAGACCCTCTCGCGGTCGTACTTGCCCGCGGCGAAGTTCTTGAGCGCGGTCTGCTCGGAGATGATCGAAACGGCCATGCCCGCGGGGCGCGCCATCCTCATGGTGGACTTCAGGACCTCGTCGCCGGCGACCTTGTCGTCGATGACCATGACTCGGGTCGCGCCCGACACCGGGGCCCACTGCGTCACGATGATGCCGTGAAGCAGGCGATTGTCGATTCGTGCCATAACAACACTCATGTTTGCTCCTATCAAATGAAGTTTTGCGTTCGGTACTGCCTCGGCGCTATCCGGATTCGCGCCGGGCAAGGGGTTATCGGATTATTGAGGACGCGCGGTCAGCTTGCGGCGGCGCGGGGAAGGTCACTCGTCGAGCAGGAGGTCCGAGGAGCCGAGGCGCTCTTCTCGCGCCGGGGCGGCGCTCACACTTATGTAGTCGAAGACATATGCGATCTCGCTTACGGGAACCTCTACGCGATAGCGCGTCGAGATGCTCGAGAAGCTCTGCCTGAAGGACTCGATGAAATCGGCGCGTTCCTCCTCGAAGCGGCCCTGGCCAACGTAGGTCTCAATGGGGTTTCTGGTAACAAGGCGCTCGACGAGACAGCAGAGGTGAACGTAGAGCCCAATGATGGCGTTGCTGCCGATCTTCTCGCCTGTCCTGCGCTGAAGCTCGTGCACGGCGCTCTCGATCTCATGGAATAGCCGCTCCGGGTCGAGGATGGTGATGGAGCGGATGACGTTCTGCAGCGTCATGTTCGAGAGCAGCTTCTCGTGGAAAGAAGAGAGCTCGGAAGCGTCAAGCCACCTGCCGAACACGGCATCAACCTTAGAGGCGGACGCCGTCGACATGATGTCCTCGAGGGCGACGAAGGGGACGGAGGCGACCCCGGGGTCTCCCGTGCCGATGACGGCGCAGACGCGGTGCTCGGAGAAAACGGCGTCGTTCGACCCGTTCGCGACGAGCTGCTTGAAGGGCCTCGTGAGCAGGCGCGCGCCTATGGTGCGCGGGAGGCTCTGCGAGACGAGCTGGCGTATCCTCTCCGCGGCGTCGACCCCGGACTCGGAGCAGAAGACGATGGCGTCCTCACGGTTGACGCGCTCGATCACCTTGCAGTGCGTCACGCACGCGGCGGTCGCATCGCCAAGAACCTCGGCGATGGACTTGCCGCCGAGCAGCCCGACCCCGATCTCGAGCGCAAGACCGGTAGAGACGTTGTTCACCACGCCGATAGTGGAGTCGGTAACGTTGTAGAGGGCCTTATAGGCCTCCTCCAAGGAGCCCATGTCGACGAGGAACACGACCCCGGTGCAGTAGGAATGGCGGTCGACGAGGCGCTGGAGCGGACCGACGATGTCCTTCAGCTGCTGGTCGTAGGGCATGTCGACAGCCTCGTACACATGCATGCCGAGCATACGGTTCGCCGCGTCGGCGATGCTCGTCGCCGTTGAGTAGCCGTGGGACAGGATGACGCAGAGCGTCCGAAGGGCCTTCGCATCGCGAGACTCCGATGCGACGCACAGCGTCAGAAGCGTCTTCGTGAAGTGATCGAGCGAGATTCCCAGCGCCCCTTCCACGTCTGCGGCGACCTGATCGGAGACACTCGAGGCAAACGGCAATTCGGAGGTCACGGCACCGAGGAGATGGGAGATTTGCTCCGCACAGGCAGACTTTCGCTTAGCCAGGCCGATACCCGGCCACAACTGCAGGCAAATCTCCTGGGCCAGTAGAAAAGCGACCTTCCTCGAAAGCTCGATGCCATAAGAAGAGCCTGCGTCGGCAAGGACCGCGCCCACGACGCGCTCGAAGGCGCGCGACCTCGAGGAGGCGACGCCGTGGTCGAAGATCAAGTGATCCTCAACGCCGCGCACAGCGGAGACAGCTTGCGAGACAAGCTCGGAGACAGAGAGCTCCCCGGCGCAGAATCGCTCATCGAGGGAGCACAGGGCATCGAGCGCCTGCTCGACCGGCCCTGTGCTCTCGGCGGCATCCAGAGACGCGTCGATCAGAACGCCATCGTCGGGCTGTTGATCGATCTGCGCGGAGGAGAGGAGCCCGCTGGGAAGAAGATACGGGCGAACGACGACGTAGTCGCCCTCGCGATTGAGGAACGCTTTGGCGCAGCAGTTCGTCACGCAGGCGCGCAAGCCGGCGATGTTATCGGAAAAGTCCGCGTTCACGAGGCAACGGTATGCGCCGCGGCTGATCTTCACATCAGAACCGATTCGGCACCCCTCGCTGCGCAGGAAGCTCAAGATGAGATCCTCGCGCTCCTCGGGGGTCCGCTCCTTGAGTGAGGGGACGCGGGCACAGATGGGCATTTTGCTGTAGGCCGAGGAAACCTTCAGGTCATCGGCGGATAGCGTCGTCGAAAGAACGAGGCGAGCGCGCGGCGCATCCTGGGAGGCATCGAGCCCGAGAGCCGTCGCAAGGCAGTGCTCCATCGCAGAGGGAGAGAGTGCCTCGATGCCGTTGACAAAGACCACACCCCCGCGCGCATTCGCGATCGACTCGTCAAGAAGCCCGTTGAACGAGGCGGCGTCCGGGACCCCGGCGCAGTCGATGCGCACATAGGAGGAGTCGCGGGACAGCAAGCCCTGGTTCTTGCCGTACTCGTACACAAGGCGAGAAAGGAAAGACTTACCGACACCCACGCCGCCGCTCAAGAGGATGGGCAGGCCAAACGGAGGGTACTGAACCGCAGCCTTGCACTGCTCGACAACGGAGCTGAGGCTCATGTCGAAGCCCACGGCACGCGCGAAGTCGCGGTGATCGGCGATTCCCGTCGCCTGGATGAGGTCGGCGAGCGAGGCGTACTCGCTTGCAGAGAGCTTTACCTGAAAACGCTTCTGGAACGCGCGGCGATGAAAATAACGGACAGGCCTGCCCGCCACCTTAACCACAAGACCGGCGCGAACAAGGTCGTTGAGGTACTGGCTCGCCAGGCTCCTGGAGATGATGAGTGTCTCGGCGATGTCGGAGGTGGACAGACGGGCAAGGTCGTCGAGCGAGACGGCAGAGGTGAGGGCCTCGAGATGCTCGAGAATCCTGTCCCTCATGTCGACGGGTTTCTTTGCCAAGCTGTCCTGTGTGGTCTTGTCCATGACTTCTTACCTCCTCGTACAAGGAGTATAAGGGGAGAACAGAGAACGGAAGGGGGCGCGTGGGGGAATCAACAGCTCCGAGGAAAAGTCCACCACTTGAGGGGCAGAAAACAACGGCCATTGAACATTCAGGGCCGACGCTCAACACTTCGGCTCGACACTTCGCTTTGGAAAGGGCCCCGGCGCGCCGGGGTCCCAACATAAAGAAGGGCCCCGGCGCGCAGGGCCTAAAGCTTAACCATGCGCGCGGCGATGCGGGCGCAGTCGCAGGCGGCCTTCTTCTCGAAGGTGTTGTAGTCGACGACCCGGCCCTCGGCGCAGGGCTTGTCGCTGATGGCGCGCACGACGACGAGGGGCACGCCGTTGAGATAGGCGGCCTGCGCGATGGTGCAGCCCTCCATCTCGCAGCACAGGTCGCCGAAGATCGCGAGGATTCGCTCCTTCTGTTCCGCGGGCGAGACAAACTGGTCGCCGGAGACGACGCGGCCCTTGAGGACCTTAATGTCGGGGGCGACGGCGGCCGCGGCGGCGCACGCCGCCAGCAAGGGCCGGAACGGATCGCGCAAGATCAAGGCGTCGCCCGGGAGGTCGGGCGTTACCGTCAGCCGGCGCCGCGTCTGCCGCATCATGAGGGAGAACGGCCTGGCCGGCGCATACGGCAGGAAAAGGTTCAAGGTGCACCCCGGGGCGATCAACGAGGCCGACGTGTCGAACGTCGTCGCGCGCGGCTTCGGCGGCAGGGCGCCGTACACCCATATATGCAGCGACTTGGCCTGCGTGCGCGTCGGGGCGTCGTGGAACTACGTCTGCCTGCTCGTCGACCTCTGCAACGGGGAAATCGTCGGCCACTCCGAAGGATCGAGGAGGGACGCGCGAGCTCCGAGCCAAGCTCTTGGATTACGTGCACTGGTACAACAACTTCAGGATCCACTCGACGCTGGGCTTCATGTCGCCGGTCGAGTTCAGGGAGGCGGGGCCGTCCCTCCCGGAATCGTCCAAATAAGTGTTGCCAATCCATAGCCAATCCAGCCATCATCTCCGCGAAGGAGGACGTCAGGAAAAGCTCGGCTTGAGCTCGGTCGGACGCGGTCTGTGGGGCATCATTCAGGCTCAGGGGGTCTCCTTGTCTTCTTCGGTCGCAACCTGAATGATAGGGACGGCCCCTTCTCTCTTTCCCCTTCGTTTTCGACGCGTCACCCTCTCGGCGGGCTTAAGGCCCGCGCTCGCGGGTGCAGGGGCTACGCCCAAACCCCAAAAACGTAACGCCGTGCTCGAAGCGTTTCCGGACGTCAGCGTAATCTCAAATCCCGTTCGTCAACTCATGGGCAAGCCACCTGAGACTACTCATTTCTCCTACTGGCAATGAAGACCTGCGACCTGCAGTTTTGCAAACTGCTTGAAAGCCACCTGCGTTGATTCACTTCCTATTGCAGCTGGCGGCTTGCACGCGAAAAGGCATTTAAGTTTCAAAACGGGCGTTTTCGGCGCTATCGAGCCTCCAAAGGCATCCCGCCGCGCCCTTTGGGACAAAAACAAAAACTCAAAGCCCTGAGTTCGAAAATAGTTTTTGGAGTTGTCCCGACTTTTGTCCCCGAAGCCGACGAAACGCGACAGGGTGTCACCTGGCGGCACTCGATTCGAGACGGCACCGAAAACTGGATGCAACCGGAATGACGGGACGGCAGAACCGAAGTCATCGAGTGGGGATAGAAAAAGGCCCGGGTGCCGTGGCATCCGGGCCTTTGCTAGCAACTTGATGTTGCGGGCAGCTTAGAACTTGTGACCGCACTTCTTGCAGACGCGCAGCTTGTTCTTGCCGTCCTTCTCGTGACCGACGCGGGTAACCTTACCGCACTCGGGGCAAACGAGATTGACGTTGGAGGCATCGATGGGAGCCTCCTGCGAAACGATGCCGCCCTGCTGGTTGGCAGCGTTGGGCTTGACGGCCTTCTTGACGACCGAAACGCCCTCGACAACGACCTTGTTCTCAGCGGGGAGAGCACGCAGGACAACGCCCTGCTTGCCGCGATCCTTACCAGAGAGAACCTGGACCTTATCGCCCTTCTTGATATACATATATCTCCCCTAACTACAGGGTCTCGGGAGCGAGCGAGACGATCTTCATGTACTTCTTGTCACGAAGCTCGCGAGCGACGGGCCCGAAGATACGGGTGCCGACGGGCGAACCATCGTTGTTGATGACAACGCAGGCGTTCTCATCAAAGCGAATGTAGGAGCCATCCTTGCGGCGGATCTCCTTAACGGTGCGAACGACGACGCAACGGACAACGTCCTTCTTCTTGACGTTGGCGCCAGGGGTAGCCTCCTGGACAGCACCGATGAACACATCGCCGATGCCTGCATAACGACGCTTGGAACCGCCAAGCACCTTGATGCAGCGAATCTTGCGAGCGCCGGAGTTGTCGGCGACGTTCAGCATGGTTTGCATCTGAATCATGGTAGATGTTCCTCCGAACTAAGAACCGAAGAGAGGTGCGCAGCCTTTATACGGCCCGTGGTATGCAAGCCAGACATACGCACATCTTCGGAAACGTACAAGTCGTAAGAGCGACTGCTTATTTAGCGCGCTCGACGACCTCGATGAGGCGCCAACGCTTCATCTTGGACATAGGACGGGTCTCCATAACGCGGACGGTATCGCCCACGCCAGCCGTGCACTCCTCGTCGTGAGCGTGCAGCTTCTTGGAGCTGGTCATCATCTTGCCGTACTTGGGGTGACGCTTGCGCTCGGTGATGGTGACAACAATGGTCTTGGCACCGGAGACGGAGGTAACGACACCCGTACGGACCTTACGCGAGTTACGCGAATCAGTCATGTTCTCTCCTTAGGTCCTACTCGGCGACAGCGGACTTCTCCGCTGCGATCTCGCGGGCGCGCTGCTCCGTGAGGACGCGAGCGATGTCCTTCTTCACGGTGTTTACGCGAGCGGTGTTGTCCAGCTGGCTGGTGGCCATCTGGAAACGAAGGTTAAAGAGCTCGGCGCGCATTTCCTTCAGCTTCTCAACGAGCTGAGCGTCCGAGAGCTCACGAATCTCTGCGGGCTTCATTAGTTCTCCTCCTTGGCGGCGGCGGCGTCCTCAGCAGCCCACTTGGCCTCGAGAGCGGCCTCCTCAGCCATCTCCTTCTCGATGCGCTGCTCAGCGTTCTTAGCAGCAACAATCTTGGTCTTGATGGGAAGCTTGTGCTGTGCAAGACGCAGAGCCTCGCGAGCGACCTCCTCGGGCACGCCCTTGACCTCGAACATGATGCGGCCGGGCTTGACGACGGCCACCCACTCCTCGGGGTTACCCTTACCAGAACCCATGCGAGTCTCGGCAGGCTTCTTGGTGATGGGCTTATCGGGGAAGATCGTGATGTAGACACGACCGCCACGCTTCATGTAGCGGGTCATGGCAATACGAGCGGCCTCGATCTGACGGTTGGTGATCCAATGGGCCTCGAGAGCCTGGATACCAAACTCACCGAAATGCAGCTCGGTATTACCCTTGGCCTGGCCCTTCATGGAGCCACGCTGCACCTTGCGGTGAAGAATACGCTTAGGGGCAAGCACTACTGACCCCTCCTCTCGGAGTTACGACGACGAGGACGGGAAGAGCCCTCGAGTGCAGGGTTGGGAACAGGCTGGCCCGGGAGCTTCTCGCCCAGGTAGATCCAGACCTTCACGCCGCAAGCGCCCATGGTGGTGCTGGCGACAGCCGTGCCGTAGTCGATCTTGGCACGGAGGGTGTGCAGAGGCACGCGACCCTCGCGGTACCACTCACGACGGCCCATCTCGGCACCGCCGAGACGACCGGAGCACTGGATACGGATGCCCTTAGCGCCGGCCTTGCGGGCAGACTGGACAGCCTTGCGCATAGCGCGACGGAAGGCAACGCGGCCCTCGAGCTGCTCGGCGATAGACTGAGCAACGAGGTTGGCGTCGAGCTCGGGGCGCTTGATCTCGACAACGTCGACGGAGAGCTGGCCCTTGGAGACGCCAGCGACCTTCTCGAGCTCGGTGCGGAGGGTATCGATCTCGGCACCCTTCTTACCGATGACAACGCCGGGGCGAGCGGTGAGGATGATGACCTTCACCTTGTCGCCAGCGCGCTCGATCTCGACGCGGGAGACAGCTGCGCGGGAAAGACGCTTCTCGAGGTACTTGCGGATCTCGAGATCGTTACCGAGGGTCTTAGCGTAATCCTTCTCTGCGAACCAGCGGGAGCGCCAGTTCTCGGTGATGCCAAGACGGAAGCCGGTGGGGTAGACTTTCTGACCCATACAGCTTTACGCCTCCTTTCGAGGAGCAACGACGACGGTGATGTGGGAAGTACGCTTCAGAATGCGAGAAGCGGAACCCTTGGCGCGGGGACGGATGCGCTTAAGCGTCGGACCCTCGTCAACATAGGCAGCGGCGACAACCAGGTTGTCGGCACGCAGACCGTTGTTGTTCTCGGCGTTCGCAACGGCGGAACGGAGAACCTTCTCGACATCCACGGCGACGGCGCGGTCGCAGAAGTGGAGGATGTCGAAGGCCTGAGCGACAGGCTTGCGGCGGATCAGATCGACCACCAGGCGGGCCTTGCTGGGGGAAACACGCACGTACTTAGCGACGGCGCGAACCTCGGTGGCCTCAGTTTCAATAGACTTAGTTGCCATTTACGGTTAACCCCCTATTTGGCCTTGTGGCCACGGAACGTACGAGTCGGCGCGAACTCGCCGAGCTTGTGACCAACCATGGACTCGGTAACATACACGGGCACATGCTTGCGGCCGTCGTGGACGGCGATGGTGTGACCAACCATCTCGGGGAAGATGGTGGACGCGCGGGACCAGGTCTTCACGACGTCCTTCTTGCCAGCCTCGTTCATCGCGGTGATACGCGAGAGAAGGCGAGTCTCCACGAACGGGCCCTTTTTGAGACTTCTGCTCATAAGTGCTTTCTCCTAAAACTCGGTATCCGAAATTACTTCTTACGGCGACGAATGATGTGCTGGTTCGAGACCTTCTTCTTCTTGCGCGTACGAAGGCCCTTCGTCGGCTTACCCCAGGGGGTAACAGAGGGACGACCAGAGGTGTGGTTCTTGCCCTCGCCACCGCCGTGCGGGTGGTCGACAGGGTTCATGACGGTACCGCGGACGGTCGGGCGCACGTTCATGTGACGCTTACGGCCGGCCTTGCCGATGACGATGTTGGCGTGATCGGCGTTGCCGACCTCACCGACGGTGGCGCGGCAGGTAACGAGGATGCGGCGCATCTCGGAGGAAGGCATACGGACGATAGCGTACTTGCCCTCCTTACCCATCAGCTGGCAGGAGTTACCGGCGGAACGGGCGATAGCAGCGCCCTTGCCCGGCTGGAACTCGACGGCGTGGATGAGCGTACCGACGGGGATGTCGGCGAGGGGCAGAGCGTTGCCCGGCTTGATGTCGGCGTCAGAACCGGACATGATGGTCTGACCGACCTCGAGGCCCTTGGGGGCCAGGATGTAGCGCTTCTCACCGTCAGCGTAGTGCAGCAGAGCGATGCGAGCGGAACGGTTCGGATCGTACTCGATCGTGGCAACCTTGGCGGGCACGCCGTCCTTGTTGCGCTTGAAGTCGATCACGCGGTAACGACGCTTCACGCCGCCGCCCTGGTGGCGGGTGGTGATGCGGCCGTTGTTGTTACGACCGGCCTTCTTGGGCAGGGGCTCGAGAAGGGACTTCTCGGGCTTGGTGCAGGTGATCTCAGAGAAATCGGAGATCGTCTGCCAACGCCTACCAGCGGAGGTCGGCTTAAGGTGCTTTACAGCCATTACAATCCCTTTCAATAGGAATCCGTTAGCCATCGCAGACAGGGATTCGAGGTTCTGCCTCGGGTGCGATGACACCGGACGTATACACGGTTCCGGGCGTGTCCATTTTATACGCCCGGAACCTTGAGCTCTCGCCTCCCCTATTTGGGAGGCATGAGCTCACTCAACAGCAGCGAGTCTTAGGCCTGGTTGCCAAAGACCTCGATGGTGTCGCCCTCGGCCAGCGTGACGATGGCCTTCTTCCAAGAACGGGTCTTGCCGGCGACATAGCGCACGCGCTTGGTCTTGGGCTTGACCGTCAAGGTGTTCACGCGAACGACCTTGACGCCGAAGATCTCCTCGACAGCGTCCTTGATCTGATACTTGTTAGCATCCTTGGCGACCTCGAACGTGTACTTGTTCTGCTCCATGCCGGAGAAGGAACGCTCGGACACGATCGGACGGATGATGATCTCGTGGGCGGTCATTTATGCAAGCACCTCCCCGAAGTGAGCGGCGATGTCGGCGGGCATCAGCACAGCGTTGTTGTTGACGAGATCGTAGGTGTTGGCCTCGTCAGCGGTGATGATGAACGTCTTGGGAATATTGCGGAACGACAGGTAGGCGTTGACGTCCTCATCGCGAACGATGATGGTCAGACGCTTGCCCTCAAGGCCAAGAGCCTTGAGCATGGCAACGGCAGCCTTGGTGGAAGGCTTCTCGAAGCCGTAGTCGTCGACGAGCACGAGCTCGCCATCGGCCAGCTTGGCGGACAGCGCAGAGCGCATAGCCAGCTTGACCTCCTTGTTGTTCATACGCTTAGCGTAGGAACGGGGCTTGGGGGCGAAGACAACGCCACCGTGACGCCACTGGGCAGCACGGATGGAACCCTGGCGGGCACGGCCGGTGCCCTTCTGACGCCAAGGCTTCTTGCCTCCACCGGAAACCTCAGAGCGGCCCTTAGCGGACTGGGTGCCCTGACGCCAAGAGGCCATCTGGCACTTGACGATGTGGTGCATAACGTGGATGTTCGGCTCGATGCCGTACACCTCAGCGGCGAGCTCGGCCTCGGCGACCTTCTTGCCCTCGCTGTTCTTTACTTCAAACTTTGCCATTTAAGTGTTCTCCTTGGTATGACGCTGGGCTAAATGGGCTGGGCCCTTAGGCCATACGGATGGCGACGAGACCATTCTTGGCACCCGGGACAGCGCCCTTGACCAAGATGAGGTTCTGCTCGGCATCGATGCGGACAACGGAAAGGTTCTTGACGGTAACGCGCTCGTTACCCATGTGACCGGCCATCTTGACGCCCTTGAGGACGCGCGCAGGATAGGCGCACTGACCGATAGAACCGGGGTGACGCTGGAAGTGAGAACCATGCGTCATAGGACCGCGGCGCTGACCCCAGCGCTTGATGCGACCCTGGAAGCCCTTACCCTTGGAGGTACCGATGACGTCGACCTTCTCGACATCAGCGAAATCAGCGACGGTGACGACCTCGCCGACCTTGTGCTCCTCGCCGTTCTCGACGCGGACCTCACGAAGGAAGCGGACAGGCTCGACGCCAGCCTTGGCGAAGTGACCAGCCATGGGCTTGTTCACGTTCTTGGCCTTGATGTCGCCGAAACCGATCTGGACGGCGTCATAGCCGTCGGTTGCCTGAGTTTTAACCTGCGAGACAGCGCAGGGGCCAGCCTGGATGACCGTGACGGGAACGACGTTATCGTCCTCGTCCCAAACCTGGGTCATGCCAATCTTGCGGCCGAGAATCATGCTGATCAAGATATGATCCCAACTCTCGCGTGGTCTTGGGACAATGCGTACACCACCGAGCGTACGCCCCTAGAGGACCACTACTTACACGACGTGCTCCCCAGTCTTGTATTGCGCCCGGACTACCTGACAACCCTATTAAGCAGGCATTTTGTCCAGCCAGAATACTCCCCTGGTTTCACACAGCTGTTTAGTATACACGGCTGCGGGCGTATCCATCGAGATTCATATTTCACTCACATTGTTTACGCAGGTAAAGTGCGTGGCACGTTCCCAGCGTGCGGCGGAGGGGGCGGGCCTGAGACATATTAAGGTTGCTGCTCTACAGTCCTGCTCACGACGGAGAGCACATTAAGTGCTCTCCTGTTC
>UREM01000029.1 GCA_900546775.1 uncultured Collinsella sp.
CCGTACATGTACGGATGAATGTGGGAGGTGTTCGGATAAAGTCGATAATCAAGGCCAATGACTAGGTCGGAAAAATTCTCAAAAAAGTTCTTGCCCTAAGCTGATTCGTCCGTATAATAAACTTCGTTGCTTGAGAGCACGCACCTATTCCTCGGTAGCTCAATGGTAGAGCACGCGGCTGTTAACCGCGCTGTTGTAGGTTCGAGTCCTACCCGGGGAGCCAGGTTGTAAAACCCGTCGCTTAAGCGGCGGGTTTTTTCATGCCGCGACCACTTGACTCGAACGTTGCCATATCAACATTTCGTGTCGAGGATGTAATCCCGCGACCCACCACCTCAACATGGCGCGGTCGTTGTAAAATATTGCAATGATTGCTCCCACGACATGGTGCCGCGAGCACCAGATAAGGAGATTCTTGTGTCTGAGACCATTAACGGCAGCCTGAGCGTCTCGAACGACGTTATTGCCGATATTGCCGGTTATGCCGCGATGACGTGCTATGGCGTCGTCGGTATGGCTGAGCAGCTCCAGGGCGCCGAGAGCGTGCGCCTGCTTGCCGGCCAGCGCCTCCGCAAGGGCGTGCTTGTCTCCGCCGACGAGAACGGCCTTACGGTCGATCTTCACGTCGTGCTCGAGAACGGCGTCAACATGAAGTCCGTCTGCCACAATCTTTCGAGCTCCGTTGCCTTCACCCTGCAGGAGATCGCCCAGATCGATCCCGCCAGCCTTAAGATCGGCATCCATATCGACGCGCTCAAGAGCCGTCTGAACTAGCATCCGAAAACGGAGATTCAAATACCCATGATTGCAAAGACCATTCGCACCTGTTTTCCGATCGCTGCGGCTGCCGTTTCCGACAAGGCCGAGGAGATCAACAAGCTCAACGTCTTTCCCGTGCCCGACGGCGACACCGGCACCAACATGTCGCTCACGCTCGCCTCGGTGACCAAGGAGCTTTCTGCCCTTCCCGCCGATGCCGACATGGAGGCCATTGCCGGCGCCATCACCCACGGCTCCCTGATGGGCGCCCGCGGCAACTCCGGCGTCATCACTTCGCAGATCCTGCGCGGCGTGGCCGAGGGTCTTGTCTCTGCCGACGAGCCCATTACGTCCGCCAACATTGCCTATGCGTTCCGCCGAGCCGTCAAGGTCGCCTTCCAGGCCGTCCGTAAGCCCATCGAGGGCACGATCCTCACGGTGCTGCGCGATGTCTCGACCAAGGCCGACGAGTGCGAAAAGAAGAAGTTCTCGGCCGAGGATGCGCTCGACGCTATCGTCGTCGAGGCCTACCAGTCCGTCGCCCGCACGCCCGACCTGCTGCCCGTTCTGAAGGAGAACGGCGTGGTCGACTCCGGCGCCTTCGGCTTTGCTATTTTCCTTGAGAACTTTGTTGCCGCTGCGCTTGGCCGCAGCACCGTTGTCGAGGATTTCTCTGCCACGTTTGATTCCGCTGGCTCTGCCCGCGACGCGGCCCTTGGTCGTGTTGAGATCGAGGCCAACGACGACTGGGAGGGCTCGGAGTTCCGCTACTGCAACGAGTTCCTCTTTAAGGCCGACGCTCCTTTTGACGAGGACGAGTGCCTCAAGTTCCTGGGCTCCATGGGTGACTGTGAGTTGCTCGTGGGCGCCTACCCCGACTACAAGATCCACGTGCACTCCAACACCCCCAACCTGGTGCTCGAGCACATGCTGCAGCTCGGTCAGATCTACGAGGTCTTTATCCACAACATGGAGATGGAGGCCCACGACCGTACCGCCAAGATTCATGAGGACCAGGAGAAGGCTGCCGAGCCCGCCAAGGCGCTGGGCTTTGTCGCCGTTGCCGCCGGTTCGGGCGAGGCCGACATCCTCAAGTCCCTCGGCGTCGACGTGATCGTGTCGGGTGGTCAGACCATGAACCCCTCGACTGCAGACCTGCTGGGCGCCGTCGACCAGGTCAACGCGACCTCGGTTATCATCCTGCCCAACAACGGTAACATCCGCATGGCTGCCGAGGCCGCCGCCTCTGCCTGCACCGACAAGAAGGTCGCCGTCGTTCCCACCAAGACCGTTCCGCAGGCCTTCTCCGCGCTGTTCGCGGTCCTGCCCGATTCCGATCTCGAGGACGCCGTCGCCGCTATGGTCGACGCCATCAGCGAGGTCCGCGATGGCGAGGTCACCCGCGCCGTGCGCGACTCCAGCGCCTCGGACGGCTCCCCGATTCACTCCGGTGACGTCATGGGTATCATTGCCGGTTCCATCGATGTGGTCGGCTCCGATGTGAAACAGGTCACGCTCGATTGTATCAACCGTATGCAGGAGGAAGAGGAGGGCGACGCGCTGACGATTCTGGCCGGCGAGGAGCTGTCCGATGAAGCCTTCCAGGAGATCGTCGACGCTATCGAGGAGGCTCAGCCCGACCTGGAGATCGACGCCCATCGTGGCGAGCAGCCGCTCTATCCCGTGATCTTCTCGATCGAGTAGGCATCTGCCCATGTCTGAGCTCTGCTCCGTGCCGCGCGTCTCGGATCGCTTTGCCCAGAGCAATGCGCTCGACGAGGATATCGCGCGACTCAAATATGTTTCGGGTAAACGTGAGGAGGCCCTTCGCCGTCTGGGAATTCGGACGGTGGGGGACCTCCTTCTGCATATCCCTCATCGATACCTGGATTTTACGCGCTCCTGGTTCATCGAGATGGCGCCCATCGGTACCGTGTGCACCATCATCGCCACGGTCGACCGTATCGTTCAAAAGAAGCCGCGTCCGCGCATGCAGGTGACCGAGGTCTCACTCGTTGACGAGACGGGCGTGCTGCAGGTCGCCTTTTTCCGTCAGCCTTGGATTGCCCAGCAGCTTAAGCAGGGCGACCGCCTGGCCGTGATGGGCAAGGTCGAGTTTGCCTACGGTTTTAAGCAGATGGCCTCGCCGCACTTTGAAAAGCTCGATGACGGGCGTGCTGCGGGCACCATTTTGCCGGTCCATTATGTGAGTGACGGCGTGAGCCAGGCATGGATGCGCCGCATCGTAAGTGGCGCGCTCGAGGTCGTCGGCAATCCCTTCGACCCGATTCCCGCACGCTTGCGCGTTAAGCGTCGCCTGATGAGCAATGCTCGTGCGCTTCGATCAATTCACTTTCCCTCGAGCATGGCTGAGCGCGATATCGCGCGCGCACGGCTTGCCTACGAGGAGTGCCTTTACCTGCAGCTGGCGCTGCGCCTGCGCAACGACGGCAGCCTGGTCGATGTGGTGCCCTACGCCCACGCCGCGGGCGAGCACCTGGCCGCGCTCAAGCAAACCCTGCCATTTTCGCTGAGCGACGAGCAGGAGGCCGCGTTCCAAGATATCCTGCGCGATATGTGCGATGGCGGGCGCGTGATGAACCGCCTGCTGCTGGGCGATGTCGGTACCGGTAAGACCGCCGTTGCCGCCTGCGCGCTGGCTGTGGCTACCGATAGCGGCACGCAGGCCTGCGTTATGGCGCCCACGGGCGTGCTGGCGCGTCAATATGCCGATAAGACCGGCCCCTTGCTCTCGCAGGCTGGCATGACCTGGGCGCTCCTGACGGGCGCCACGCCAGCGGCCGAGCGCGAGCGGATCCATGCCCAGCTGGAATCGGGCGAGCTCGATGTCCTCTTTGGCACCCACGCGGTGCTTTCGGATAACGTGGCGTTCAAGCATCTGTCGCTCGTGGTCATCGATGAGCAGCACCGGTTTGGCGTCGGCCAACGCAACGCCCTGCGTGCGAAGGGCCCTGGTGCCGATCTGCTCGTTATGACGGCAACGCCCATCCCACGTACGCTGGCGCTTTCGGTCTACGGCGATCTGGACACGAGCATCATCCGCCATCGGCCCGTCCCTGGCGCTGGCGTGACGACACGCGTGCTTACCGAGTCGAGCCGCGACCTTGCCTATGGCGCCATCCGCGAGGCGCATGAAAAGGGTCAGCAGGCCTACGTGATTTGCCCGCTCGTGGAGCCGAGTGACTCGGCCGATGATCTGGAGGCCGTGCCCGGTATCGCCCGCGACGACGAGGGCCGCGTGACGGTCCCCGTGCCGCTGCACGATACGGCGACCGAGCTCGATCGCCTGCGTCTGGCGTTGCCGGGTCTTGCCATCGAGCGCCTTCACGGCCGCATGCCAGCGGGGGAGAAGGACCAGGTTATCGATGCCTTCAAGCGTGGCGAGATCGACGTGCTCGTCTCGACTACGGTGGTCGAGGTGGGCGTCGACGTGCCCAACGCCACCGTCATGGTCATCGAGAACGGTGAGCGCTTTGGCTTGGCGGCCCTGCACCAGCTGCGCGGTCGCGTGGGCCGCGGCAGCGTGTCGGGCACCTGCCTGGTCATGACGCACTCCAAGGGCAATGGCGGCGCCTCGGCGGCACAAGACCGCCTCCAGTCGCTCGAAAAGACCTCGGACGGCTTTACGCTCGCCCAGATGGACCTGCGTCTGCGCCACGAGGGCGAGATTCTGGGTTATCGTCAACACGGCGGCATTACCTTGCGCTTTGTGGACCTGGACGCCGACGAGGATCTTATCGAATGGGCCCATTTGGACGCGGTCGAGCTCTTGCGGTATGCTTGCAACCTTGACTCCGTGGCGACGCGCCCCTTGCGCGACGCGGTCGCCATGCGTTATCGACATATCTTTAAGGAGGTCAGCGGAGGATGAGAATCATCGGCGGTGAATGGCGCGGCCGCAAGATCGAAGAGCCGCGTGGACGCGATGTCACCCGTCCTACGACCGATCGCGTGCGCGAGGCATGTGCATCCATGGTCATGTCGGCGTTCGATTTCGATTTGGACGAGGTCCGCGTGCTGGATGCCTTTGGCGGCTCCGGTGCCCTGGGAATCGAGATGCTCTCGCGTGGCGCCCGCTCGCTCACCACGTTCGAGATCGATCGCAATGCCGCCCGTCTGATCACCAAGAATATCGAGTCGCTGTGCGGCGACCGCTCGCGTTGGCGCGTCGTTACCGGCGATGTGTTGGCGAGCGCCTCGCGCGGCCGTGTGCCGGGTGGCCCCTTTGATCTGGTCCTGCTCGATCCGCCCTATGCCTTTGGCGCCGAGCCGGTCGAGGAGCTGCTGCAAAACCTAGCTCAGCAAGGCTTGCTGGCACAGGGTGCCTATGCGCTGTTTGAGCACGCTGCCGCCGACGCGGGCGCTCACCCGACCGGTTTTGAGACCGTGCGAGAGAAGCGCTACGGCATAACCTCGGTTGACTTGCTGCGCTGGGTGGCCGAGGACGAGAACGACCTTGCTGACAAGAACGAAAATAACGAGGAAGCGCCTTGGGAGGACGCCCATGAATGACACCATCAACCGCGTGATCGTCCCGGGCACCTTCGATCCCATCACGTTTGGCCATATCGACGTCATCCGCCGCGCCCGCCGCATCTTTCCCAGTGTGATCGTCGCTGTTGCCGAGTCGCAGGGTAAAAACGGTGTGGGTACCACGTTTATGCTCGATGAGCGCGTGGCGCTGGCCCGCGAGGCGCTCGGTGATATCGACGGCGTCGAGGTCCTGCCCTTTACCGGCCTCTTGGTCGACTTCGCTCGCGAGCAGGGGGCGGGGGCCGTGGTCAAGGGCCTGCGCGCCATGACCGACTTTGAGTACGAGCTGCAGCAGGCAGATCTCAACTATCGCTTGGATAACGAGCTGGAGTCCATCTTTGTCATGAGTGCGCCGCAGTACGGCTATATCTCGAGTTCGGTCGTTCGCCAGATCGCCTCGCTCGGCAGCGATGTATCGACGTTTGTCCCGCCCAACGTGGTCGAAGCGCTCAGACACCGCTTTTCGTGACGTTTTTTATTGCCTGGTGGCATGTGGTAAACTAGCACGATGATATGTTACCTATGAAAGGAGACCGGATGCCGGGCGAGAATTTTCCTGGCGATAGGATCGTCAGCTTGGTCGATGAGCTCGAAGGGCTGATCGAGGAAGCCAAGCCGCCTTTCGGCAAGAACGCTCAGTTCAAGGTCATCGACGCCGACGTGTTCTTCAACATCCTCGACGAGATCCGCATGAGCTATCCCGAGGAGTGGCAGAAGTCCCGCCGTATCCTTAAGGAGCGCGAGGAGCTTATGGCTTCCGCCGCCGCCCAGGCCGATTCCATCATCGCCGACGCTCAGCAGCAGGCCCTCACCATTGCCGGTGAGCAGGAGATCGTCCGCTTAGCGCAGCAGCAGGCCGACGACATCCGTGATCGTGCCCAGCAGTACGAGCGCGAGACGCGTTATGCTGCCGAGGACTACGCAGAGCAGGTCTTTACGCACCTGGAGGAGAACCTCAAGAGCCTGACCGGCACCGTTACCCGTTGCCGTCAGCAGCTCAACGAGGGTGCCGCCCAACAGAATGGTCAGTGGTAATGGCTGAGTTCCCGAGCGTTACCGTCGATCTTTCTGAGCAGCTCGAGTTTCCTGGTGATTCGTATCCGCTGACCGGCAAGGTCGATGTTGCCACCTACACGGTGGGCGAGAAGGAGTACCAGCTACAGGACGGCATCGACTACGACGTTGTCTTTACCAATGCCGGTACCGGTGTCTTGCTCACGGGCATGGTCCGCGCGCACGCCACCGGCGAGTGCGACCGTTGCCTGGAGCCTGCCTCGTTTGATATCGCCGGCGAGATCGAGGAGTTCTACCTCTTCGAGGAGCCCGAGGATCCCGAGGCCTACGAGGACGGCTACGAGCTTCTGGGTGAGGACCGCATCGTCGATCTGGGTGAGCCCATCAACGACGCGGTCGTCATGGACACGCCGTTTGTCGTTCTGTGCAAGCCCGATTGCCGCGGCCTGTGCCCCACTTGCGGTTGCAATCTCAACGTCGAGCAATGCGATTGCGCCGCCCAGGCAGAGGCAGAATGGGCCGCTGCCACGGAAAATCCATTTGCAGCATTGAAGAATCTCAAGCTCGACGAGTAAAACTGTGGTAGTATCGCTACTTGCGCGTAATCGCCACACTGGATAGTTCATAAGGAAGGTCACTATGCCCGTACCTAAACAAAAGCAGGGTCGTATCCGCACTCACACCCGTCGTTCCGCCAACATGAAGATCTCGGCTGCGGCTCAGTCCACGTGCCCCCGTTGCGGCGCTGTCAAGCTTCCGCACCACGTGTGCCCCAGCTGCGGTTTCTACAAGGACCGCGAGGTTATCGTTACCGAGTAACGGTATACTCTGGATGCGATGCCGTTCCAAATGGAACCACAATGGCCGGCTCAATGAGTCGGCCATTTTTGTATAAGGAGTATGTATATGAGTAACGTTCGCGTTTGTGTAGACGTTGTGGGCGGAGACGAGAAACCTCAGGTTGTTCTCGATGGTATCGAGGCTGCGCTTGCCGCCGATCCCGATATCGAGGTCTTGGCAGCTGGCCCCGCCGAAATCGTCAATCCCTTTGCTGCTTCCCACGCACGTGTTGAGGCCCTTGAGGCACCCGACGTTATCGCCATGGATGACGATCCCATTCGCGCCGTGATGACCAAACGCAAGTCTTCGATCGTGCTGTCGTGCCGCGCTATCAAGAAGGGCAATGCTGACGCGTTCTTCTCTGCCGGTTCGACCGGTGCCATGACCGCTGCCGCTACCGCCTATGTGACGCCGTTTAGGTATCAGGCCGAAGGCAAGAAGCAGCCGGTGCGCCCCTGTCTGACCAATGCACTGCCCAATCGCGCCGGCGGCCTGACGGTGCTGTGCGATATGGGCGCCAACCCCGATGTCGAGGTGGACGATATGGTGCGCTTTGCCCAGATGGGCGCCGCCTATGCCCGCGTCGTTTTGGGTATCGAGCATCCCCGCGTGGGCCTGCTTGCTAACGGCACCGAGGACGAGAAGGGCTCCAACTTTACCAAGTCCTGCTTCCCGGCCATGAAGGCTGCCGTTCCCGGCTTTGTGGGCAACTGCGAGGGTACCGACCTTACCTCGGGCCACTTCGATGTCGTCGTGGCCGACGGCATGTCGGGCAACATTGCGCTCAAGGCCACCGAGGGCGCTGCCAAGTTTTTGTTGCAGGAGCTCAAGGGCGTCTTTATGTCTTCGCTTGGCACCAAGATCGCCGCGCTGCTCATTAAAAAGCAGATGCGTGAGATAAAGGCCAAGCTCTCTGGCGACGCCAAGGGCGGCGCGATTCTTTTGGGCCTGCGCGGCGTGGTTCTGATCGGCCATGGCGCCACCTCGGTCGAAGCTGTTAAAAACGGTACGCTTGCGGCGGCCGAAGCCGTGCGCGCCGGGCTGGTCGAGAATGTCGCCAACTCCATGGACGGCATCGTTTTATAAGAGCGAGTTAGAGCGCTGTTATGTGCCTCGCGGCCTGCTTCGTGGGGTAGAATCAGAACCGTGTCTTGGTACCGCCCGGGCGGTACCATTCTTTTGGTATTCATGCACTATGAGAGGAAGCGCTATGGACCGCTCCGAAATCTTCGACAAGATCGCCGAGGTCGCTGCTGACGTTCTGGGCGTCGATGTTGCCGAAATTAGCGATGAGACCACCTTTGACGATCTCGATGCCAACTCGCTCGAGCGCCTGCAGCTGGTTACGGCTATCGAGGACGAGTTCAACCTCGAGATCGATGACGAGACTCTGCTCTCGCTCAACTCTGTCGCCGACGCCGTCGACGCGATTGAAAACGCCAGGGAGGCCTAGGTCTTGGCTTTGTCTGAACGACTTACGCGTGCCCAGGAAATTCTGGGCCACGAGTTCAATAATAAGGTGCTTCTGCGCGCGGCGCTTACGCATCCCTCGGCAGTCGAGGGCCAGCCGGTTTCTGCCAGCTATGAGCGCCTTGAGTTCTTGGGCGATTCCATTTTGGGCGCCGTCGTCGCCCGTTCGCTCTTTGAGTCCTATCCCGAGTTTGACGAGGGCAAGCTCACGCGCCTGAAGGTGTCGCTTGTCTCGGGCGCTACGCTATCCGAGGTGTCGCATGAGCTGGGCATCGACGACATCATCATCTTTGGTGCCTCCGAGACCGGTACCGGCGCGCGCGGCCTGCACTCGGCGCTCGAGAACGTCTACGAGTCGCTCGTGGGTGCGCTGTACCTGGATGCCGGCTGGGATGTTGCGGCGGACTTTATCCATCGTACGCTCAAACCGCACCTGGCCTCCGAGCGTGCCGAGCACCCCGCGAACCCCAAATCGTTCTTGCAGGAGTGCGTGCAAGCCGACGGTCACGAACCCCCGGCGTATAAGCTCGTTGGCTCCGAGGGCCCGGCGCATGCGCCCACCTTTACCGCCGTGGTGTTGATCGATGGTATTCGCCAGGGTCGCGGCTCCGGCTCCTCAAAGAAGGAAGCCGAGGGAGCCGCTGCACTTGAGGCACTTGACCGCATGGGCTACACCACCAACGGCGTGATTCTCAACAAGAAGCCTGTTTAAGCGAGGAACCGTGTATCTCAAGTCCCTCACGCTCAAAGGGTTCAAGTCGTTTGCCGACCGTGCCCATATGACGTTTGAGCCGGGCCTGACCGTCATCGTCGGTCCCAACGGCTCGGGAAAATCGAACATCTCTGACTCGATTCTGTGGGTCCTGGGCGAGCAGAGCGCCAAGCAGCTGCGCGGCCAGGCCATGGAGGATGTCATCTTCTCGGGCTCGTCAGCGCGCAAGCCGGTGGGTGTCGCCGAGGTCACGCTGGTGCTCGATAACTCGGACCATATGCTGCCCGTCGACTTTGACGAGGTCGCCATCACCCGTCGTATGTATCGCTCGGGCGAAAGCGAGTACCTCATCAACTCGAGTCCGTGCCGCCTGATGGACATTCAGGACATCCTGCACGATTCGGGCTTGGGCAAGGATACGCATTCCATCATCAGCCAGGGCAAGCTCGATGCCATTTTGCAGAGCCGCCCCGAGGAGCGCCGTGCCCTCATCGAGGAGGCCGCCGGCATCTCCAAGCACAAGCGCCGCAAGGAGCGTGCGCTCAGAAAGATTAAATCGATGGACGAGCACCTGACGCGTGCCCGCGACATCAATAAGGAAATTGCCCGTCAGCTGCGACCGCTGGAGCGTCAGGTCGATCGCGCGCGCAAGTATAAAGAGCTGTCCTCGCGCGCGAACGAGCTTACGCAGATGCTGGCCGTCGACGAGCTGCGTTCGCTGCAGTCGCAGTGGAACGACTTGGAGAGCCGCTCCAAGGAAGGTGCCGCCGAGCTGGAGCTTGCGCAGTACCGCTTGGGCGAAAAGGAACGCGAGCTCGAGAAGCTCCAGGTCATGCTCGAGGAAAAGGGCCTGTTTGTGGGCGATCTGGGCGAGCAGCGCCGCCATATGCAAGACGTGGTCGGCCGCATTAACTCCGATATGCGCCTGCTCGAGGAAAAGGGCCACAACATGGTGTCGCGCCTGTCCGACATGCGCGGCCAGATCTCGAGCTCCGAGCATCAGCGTCGTCGCGTGGTAGAGGAGCTCGAGGACGCGCGTGCGCAGCTTGAGGAAGTGACCGGCGCGCACATGCAGGCCCAGGAGGACGTTGACGCCGCCGGACCTGCCGCCGCCGAGCTCCACGAGCGGCGCGTGACGCTCGACAATCAGATTTCGCAGCTTACGCGTGAGCAACGCGATGTGCAGCGTGTGGCCGATAACGCGGCGCTCGAACTCGCCAAGGTGAAGGACTCGCTGAGCAACGCCGAGGTCGAGGACAACATGTATGCCTCGCGCCTGGAGCAGATCGATGACCAGCTCGAGGAAGTCACGGCCTCACTCGAGAGCCGTCGCGACCGCGCCGAGGAGCTTGAGGGTGCACTCGATCAGGCCCGTCAAGCCCAGATTGATGCGCGCGAGGCTACCGAGGTCGCCCGTGCAGCCCTTAAGGACTTGCGTGCCCGCGAGAGCGAGGCGCGCAACAAACTGTCCGAGGTGCGCTCGGAGCTTGCTAGCCAAAAGAAACTCGATGCCCGCATGGCCGACAGCTCGCCGCTCGTGAGCTGTCTGGTGGGTGTACTGGGCGACGATGTCTCGGGTCGTCTGGGCGACGTGCTCGAGGCCCCTCGTGAGCTCGAGGGCCTGGTGGAGCAGCTGCTTGCCGGCGATATCGATGCGCTGCTGTTCGACGATACGTCCGCGCTTGAGCGTGCCGGTCGTGCCGCTCTGGACCAGAAGAAGGCCTCGGGCGAGGCGCTGCTGGTGGCGCGCGGTGCGAGCGCCTCTGCTGCCGCTAAGGGCGCTGCCGGTTCCCGCCTGGTCGATCGCCTGTCCGTGCGCTCCGGTTATGGCCCGGTTGTCGAGGCCCTTCTCGGCGGCTATTACGTGGTCGATGACTTGGCTGCCGCGTTGGCTGCCCCTGTTGTTGACGGTGTGACCTACGTGACTCCCGATGGCGCCCGCGTGAGCTGTGGTGGTCTGGTGCGCGTGGGGCTCGATGCCGGCGAGGCTTCGGGTGCCTTGGAGCGCAAGCGCCGCATCCGTGAGCTCGAGGGCCTGGAACCCGATCTGGCTGCTGTGTTTGAGCATGTGTCGGATCAGGTCGTCGAGGCCAATGCGGCCGTTGAGGAGGCGCGTGCCGCCGAGGGCGATGCCGCCGGCGAGATCACCCGTCTTGAGGGCGAGCGCCGCTCGCTGCTCTCCGAGATTGGCCGCCTGGAGCAAAGCGCCAACAACGCCGAGGTCGAGCGCGTGCGCATCTCCAAGCGCCGCGAGCAGGCCGCCGAGGCCGTTCGCGCTGCGCGCCCGCGCGTTGACGAACTCACCCGTTCGCGCGACGAGGCCCGCGCGCAGGCAGGCGACCTGGGTCTCCAGATTGCCGAAGCCAACGACGAGCTCGATCGCGTGCGTCGTGACGATTCCGAGGCAGCCGGCAAGCTCGCCGATGCCAAGGTCCGCCTGGCTCAGACGAGCGAGCGTCTGCGTTCGCTGAAGGGCCGTGTGCCCGACTTGGAGCATCGACTCGAGGGCATCGACCGCCGTATCCGCGGAACACGCCAGGCCTCGCGCTCACTCGAGCTGCTGCGCCTGCGTGTCGACCCCATGCACGAGCGCTATTCGGCCCTGCTGGATCGCGCATCGGATTGGGCCGCGCGTCTGCGTGATCAGGCTTCGCTCGAGGAGGCGGACTCGGCCTCGCTCAAGAAGACCATCGAAGACGCCAAGGCCGAGGTCTCCCGCGCCAAGGAGCGGGTCGATGCCGCCACGGCGACGCAAAACGAGTTCAAGGTTTCCCGCGGCAAGCTCGAGGTGCAGGTGGAGGCGGCCATCAAGGCCATTACCGCCGATGGCACTACGGTGCTCGAGGAAGCGCTCATGCTTCCTGCTCCCACCGACCGCGACGCCGCCGAGCGCGAGCTCAACCAGCTCGTGCGCCAGATTAACAACCTGGGCCCTGTGAACCAGGTTGCCATGGAGGAGTACGAGCAGCTCAAGCGCCGCGCCGATTACATCGAGGAGCAGCTGGCCGATCTGGAGAGCGCGCGCAAGGCGCTCACCAAGATTACCGTGGCCATCGACCGTAAGATGCGTAAAGCCTTCTTGGTGACCTTCGAGAAGGTCGATGCGAACTTCCGTGAGATCTTCGCCATGCTGTTCCCGGGTGGCCAGGCTCATCTTGAGATGACCGATCCCGAGCATCCTGCCGAGACGGGCATTGAGGTTGTGGCGCAGCCGCGCGGCAAGCGCATTACTAAGATGATGCTCATGTCGGGTGGCGAGAAGAGTCTGACGGCGCTCGCCCTGCTCTTTGCCGTGTACCGCACGCGCACGGTGCCGTTCTATGTGCTGGACGAGGTCGAGGCGGCGCTTGATGACGCCAACCTGTCCAAGCTCATCGGAGCCCTCGATGTGCTGCGTTCCGATACACAGCTCTTGGTCATTTCGCATCAGCGCCGTACTATGGAGGACGCTGACGTTCTCTATGGCGTCTCGATGCAAGCCGACGGCGTCAGCCGCGTCGTCTCGCAAAAACTCGATCGCGAAACCGGAAAGGTCGTGAATGCATAATGGGATTCTTTGACGCTCTCTCGCGCGGACTTGAGCGCAGCCGCGAGGCCCTCAACGAGGTTTTCTACTTTGGCGGCGAGGTCGACGAGGACTTTTGGGAGGACCTTGAGGACACCCTCGTCATGGGTGACATGGGTGCCGAGGTCGCTATTCAGGTCTCCGATGACCTGCGCGATGCTGCTGCCAAGAAGAACCTCAAGACCGCCCCGCAGCTTCGCCGCGCTCTGGCCGAGCAGCTCGAGGGCCATTTTGTGCCTGTTGAGCGTGATCCGTTTTCCGATACGCCGAGCTGCGTGCTGTTTGTGGGCATCAACGGCGCCGGCAAGACCACAACGGTCGGCAAGATTGCGAGCGCCATGGCTGCCCGCGGCAAGAACGTGGTGATCGGTTCTGCCGATACCTTCCGCGCCGCCGCCATCGAGCAGCTCGATGTGTGGGGTCAGCGCGCCGGCGTCCCCGTCATCAAGCGCGATCGCGGTTCCGACCCGGCGAGCGTGTGCTACGACGTGCTCGATGAGGCCGATAAGCGCGGCAGCGACCTGGTGCTGATCGACACCGCCGGTCGTCTGCACACAAGCCCCGAACTCATGCGCGAGCTCGCCAAGGTGGTCAACGTGACGCGTAAGCGCGCCGCAAATATGGCCGCCGGTCCCATGCCGGTCTCGGTCGTGCTTGTGATCGATGCCGCCACTGGCCAGAACGGTCTGAACCAGGCGCTTGAGTTTAACGAGGCGCTGGGCCTGGACGGTATTATCATGACTAAGCTCGACGGCACGGCTAAGGGCGGTATTGCCATGGCCGTGGCCGAGAAGCTCAAGCTCCCGATCCTTCGCATCGGCGTGGGCGAGCAGGTCGATGACCTGCAGGAGTTTAACGCCAAAGATTTCTGCCGCGCCCTGGTGGGCGAGTCCAACTAAGGAGTAACCAGTGTTTGATTCCCTGAGCGATCGTCTCAACGACACATTTGACCGCCTGCGCGGCAAGGGTAAGCTGACCGAGGCCGATATCACCTCGGCCATGCGCGACATTCGCATGGCGCTGCTCGAGGCCGACGTTAACTTTAAGGTCGTCAAGGAGTTCGTTGCTAAGACCAAGGAGCGCTGCATGACCGCCGAGGTCATGGAGTCGCTGTCGCCGGCGCAAAACGTCGTCAAGATCGTGCTCGACGAGCTCACCGAGATGCTCGGCTCCACCGAGAGCAAGCTCGTTTTTAGTAACCGCATTCCTAATGTCATCATGCTCGTGGGCCTGCAGGGCTCCGGTAAGACCACGGCTGCCGTAAAGCTTGCCTACCTGCTCAAGAAGCAGGGCCGCTCGCCGCTGCTCGCCGCGTGCGACGTCTACCGTCCCGCTGCTGCCGACCAGCTTGCCACGCTCGGTGGCGAGATCGGCGTGCCGGTCTTCCGCGGTGACGGCGAGCACCCGGTCGATATCGCCAAGGGCGCCATCCAGGAGGCCGTCGACCACCTGCGTGACGTGGTCATCGTCGATACCGCCGGTCGTCTGCAGATCGACGAGCAAATGATGCAGGAGGCCGTGGACATCAAGAAGGCCGTCAAGCCCGATCAGGTGCTGATGGTCGTCGATGCCATGACCGGCCAGGATATCGTCAACGTCGTCTCGACCTTCGCCGAGCGCACTGACTTTGACGGTGTTATCATCTCCAAGCTCGACGGTGACGCCCGTGGCGGTGGCGCACTTTCGGTGCGTCAGGTGACCGGCAAGCCCATCAAGTTCGTGAGCATGGGCGAGAAGCCCGACTCGCTGGAGCCGTTTTACCCGGACCGCATGGCCAAGCGCATCTTGGGCATGGGTGATGTCGTAGGTATTATCGAGAAGGCCCAGGAGGCAGCCGATGCGGAGCAGCTTGAGGCTGCCGAGCGTATGCTGCGCGAGGGCTTCACCATGAACGACATGCTCGACCAGATGAAAGCTGTCAAAAAGATGGGCGGCATGAAGGGCATTCTGGGTATGCTTCCTGGCGGCCAGCGCGCGCTCAACCAGATGGGCGGCAACCTGGACGAGGGCATCTTCGATAAGAACGAGGCCATCATCATGTCGATGACCAAGGAGGAGCGCCTGCGTCCCTCCATCATCAACGGCCAGCGCCGCGCCCGCATTGCCAAGGGCGCCGGCGTAACCCCCACCGAGGTCAACAGCCTTATGAAGCAGTGGGGCGAGATGAACAAGATGATGGGCCGCATGCGCACGATGGCCAATCAGGCACAGGCTGGTGGCAAGAAGGGCAAAAAGGGTAAGAAGGGCAAAAAGATGCGCATGCCCAATATTCCCGGTCTGGATGCCATGGGCTTGGGCGGCATGGGCGGCCTGGGAACAGGTGGTCCTAAGTCCGATATGGACCTGCTGCGCCATATGGAAGCGCAGATGCGCAATAAAAAGTAGCGACTGGTAGAGTTGTGTATGGCGAAGGCCGCCTGGATGGTATTCCAGGCGGCCTTCGCCGTTGGTGCGTTATATGTTGTGTGAGCAGACGCGTGATGGCATCGTTTGCCTGCTGTTAGTGGCAGCTGCAGCCCTCGTGACCCTCGTTCTCGTGATGGCCGTGGCAACCGCAGGATCCGCCGTGCTCATGGATGTGCTCGTGGTCGTGGCCGTGGCCATGGCAGTCGCAGGTGGCCTCGCCGGTCTGCGCGAGCGTGCCGGCAATGAGGGCCTCGACGCAAGCGTCGCAGCTGCCCTGGGCACCTGCGTATACCGTGATGCCGGCTTGGGCAAGCGCGTTGATAGCGCCGCCGCCGATGCCGCCGCAGATGAGCGTGTCCACGCCGCCGTTGGCGAGCAGGCCCGCAAGGGCACCGTGGCCGGTGCCGCCGGTGCCCACGACCTGCTCGTTGAGTACCTTGCCGTCCTGAATGTCGTAGATCTTGAACTGCTCGCTGCGGCCAAAGTGCATAAAGATGTTGCCGTTGTCGTACGTGGTTGCCACCCTCATGGTGTCGATCTCCTTTGCTGGCCATACGGCCGTTGCCGTGGTAATGGGGGAGTACGCGATATTGCCGCCTTCGATGATGAGCGCCCGACCATTGACCAACGCGTTTGCCACCTTGCGATGCGCGCGGCTGCAAATAGCCGCCACCGTGGCGCGCGCGATACCCATCTGCTTTGCGACTGCCTCTTGGTTAAGGCCTTCCAGGTCGCACAGGCGCAGCGCCTCGAGTTCGTCGACCGTCATGTCGATGGCGTCTCCGCTGGCTAGGCCGTCAGGGGTAAAGCCGCGGTATTCGGGGATGATCCCGACGCGGCGCAGTTTCTCGCGTCTTCCTGCCATACGTGCTCCTTATCTGACATATGTCAATAATAGAATAGCGAACGCGCAGATTTACGCAAGGAATTTCTGGCATATGCCAGAAAATGAAGGCATATGTTTGGGCTGTGGGGCTGCATGTGCCTGGGATACAATGAATCTCGCTTTTAGGCGACTGACAGGAGGGTCAATGAGCAAAGCTGATCAACAGTTTGTAACCATGTGCCGCGATATTCTGGACCATGGCACCACCACCGAGGGCCAAAAGGTCCGTCCGGTGTGGGAGGACGGCACCCCTGCCTATACCATTAAAAACTTTGGTGTCACGGCACGCTACGACCTGCGCGAGGAGTTTCCGGCGCTTACCCTGCGTCGTACGGCCCTCAAATCTGCCATGGATGAGATCCTATGGATCTATCAAAAGAAGTCCAATAACGTGCATGACCTCAACAGCCATATTTGGGATGAGTGGGCCGACGAGACCGGTTCCATCGGCAAGGCCTACGGGTATCAGATTGGGCAGAAGAGCCATTATGCCGAGGGCGATTTCGACCAGATGGACCGCGTTCTGTACGACCTTAAGAACACGCCGTACAGCCGCCGCATTATGACGAATACCTATGTGTTTAGCGACCTGTCCGAGATGCACCTGTATCCGTGCGCCTACAGCGTGACGTATAACGTGACGCAGCGCCCGCAGGATGACAAACCGACGCTCAACATGATTCTCAACCAGCGCAGCCAGGACATTTTGGCCGCGAACAACTGGAATGTGTGCCAGTACGCCATCTTGCTGATGATGGTCGCGCAATCGGTCGATATGATTCCCGGCGAGCTGCTGCATGTGATCGCCGATGCCCACATTTACGACCGTCATGTCGATATCGTCCGCGAGCTTATCGAGCGTCCGCAGTTTGCCGCGCCCAAGGTAACGCTTAACCCCGATGTACATGACTTCTATGCGTTTACGACCGATGATCTGATCGTCGAGGGCTATGAGCACGGCCCGCAGGTCAAGAACATCCCCATTGCGGTGTAGGTGACGCGCATGACGTGTAAGCTTTCCGCCATTGTCGCCGTGTGTGACGATTGGGGCATTGGGTGCGAGGGTGACATGGTCGTGTCTAATCGCGCCGACATGCGTCATTTTGTGGCGCGCACCAAAGGCTGCCCGGTCATTATGGGACGCAAGACGCTGCTGAGTTTTCCCGGCGGGCGTCCGCTTAAGAACCGCCGCAATATCGTGCTCACGCGCGATGAGGACTTTGCTCCCGAGGGCGTCGACGTGGTGCATAGCATCGACGAAGCGCTCGCCGCGGTAGCCGATGAGACCGTTGCGTGGGTGATTGGCGGCGGCGAGGTATATCGACAGTTTTTGCCGTATTGCGTGGAGGCCGAGGTTACGCATAACCATTGCGTGCATGACGTGGATACGTATTTTCCCGATCTGGATGCCGATCCCGCGTGGGAGATTGCGCGGCGTGGCGGTGTTGCCACGATTGCCTCGGGCGAGGGCGACGAGGGTGTCGATTATGAGTTCGTAACGTATCGTCGCGTTGAGGCGTAAATCGTCCGGCGTGAACGGTATCATCGGATTGTTTGAATGCATGGGGCGGCGCTTAGCGTCGCCTCGTTTGGTATAGATGCGCTGTAAAGAAAGGTGCGGGCTGGCTGCTATGACTGATGCCGTTGAGGTGCTGCGAATCGATTCGCTCGAGGACGAGCGGCTTGATGCCTACGTGCGACTGACCGAGCGTGAGCTGCGCTGCGTGCTGGAGCCGCAGAAGGGCATTTTTATCGCCGAGAGTGCCAAGGTCATCGAACGTGCGGTTCGCGCCGGATACGAGCCGGTGAGCTTTCTTTTGGGCGAGCGCTGGCTCGACCAGATGATGCCGCTGTTTGAGCGCCTGGCGGTACGCGAGGGCGCGGGTCCGGTTCCCGTGTTCGTTGCCTCGATGGAGCTTATGGAGCGTCTGACGGGTTTTAACGTGACGCGCGGTGCGCTCGCGGCATTTCGTCGCCCGCGACAGATTCCGGTTGATGAGTTCTTGGGCGGCGTCGTCGAGGCGGCGGGGGAGCGCCCGGTGCGCGTGTGCGTGCTCGAGGGCATTGTCGACCATACCAATGTGGGCGCAATATTCCGCTCGGCGGCCGCGCTCAACGTCGACGGCATTTTGGTCAGTCCTACGTGTTGTGATCCGCTGTATCGTCGTTCGGCCCGCGTGAGCATGGGCACGGTGTTCCAGGTGCCCTGGACACGCATTGGCAGCGAAGCGCGCGTATGGCCGCATGATGGGCTGGCGGCGCTACACGATGCCGGCTTTTCGTGTGCCGCTATGGCGTTGACGGATGATTCCGTTTCGCTGGACGATCCTGTGCTGCAGAAGATTGATCGCTTGGCGATTTTTATGGGTACCGAGGGTGCCGGCTTGGGCGCCAAGACCATTGCCGGCTGCGACCGCGCCGTGCGTATTCCGATGGCGCATGGGGTCGATTCACTCAACGTGGCTGCGGCAAGTGCTGTTGCCTTTTGGCAGCTGTGCCCACATGTGAGCAACGAGTACCACTACCAGCCGGGTCTGTATCACTAGGCAGATAGTTCGCACCGGGCTCTGGTTCGGGGCGTTTCGGCCGACGTCGGTCGGTGCTAAGCTGGTATTGGCTTTGGTCTTAAATTGCCGTTTTGTTGTTTGACGTACGCTGGTGGGGAGGGCGTGTGGCTAAGAAATCTACGGCTATCGATGTAACGCAGGGCGTTATTTGGCAGCAGCTGCTGTCGCTGTGCGTCCCTATCTTCTTTAGTTCGTTCTTTCAGCAGGCATACACGCTTATCGGTACCTATATTGTCGGTCAGTTTGGTGGCAAGCTCGCGCTGGGTGGCATTCAGGCCACGATGGTGCTTACGGAGCTCTGCATTGGTTTTTGCGTCGGTGTTGGTGCTGGATGTGCCGTTATTACCGGCCAGTTTTTTGGTCAGCACGATGACGAGCGCTTGAGCCGATCGGTCCATACGGCCATGACGCTCGCGCTGGTGGGCGGCATTGTCATTTCCATTCTGGGCATGGTGTTTGTCGAGCCGATGCTTGTGCTGATGAATACACCGCATGAGCTGCTGGCCGAGGGTGTGGCGTATGCCCGTTGTTACTTTGCCGCCATGTTTGCGGCGCTGCTGCTCAATATGGGGACGGCGTTGTTGCGCGCCGTGGGCGACACGCGCGGTCCGGCGGTCATTATTGCCTCCGGCTGCTTCGTCAACGTGGCGCTCGACATTCTCTTTGTCGCCGTGCTGCACATGGAAGCGCTGGGCTGCGGCATCGCGGTGGCGCTGACTATCTGCACCAATGCCACGATGATTGTGATCCGCATGATGCGCGCTCCGGGGGCGTGGCGGTTGTCGCTATCCAAACTCGGTATCGATCGCGGCATTTGCAAGAGCATGCTTTCGTGCGGTTTGCCGCTGGGCGTTCAGTCTGCGGCGTATTCGATCTCCAACGTTTTGATTCAGGTGTCGGTCAACTCGTTTGGAGCCGATGTCACGACCGCTTGGGGTCTTTCCGGTCGCCTGGACGGCATTATCTGGATGGTGACCGAGGCGCTTGGTGTGTCGATTACTACGTTCTCGGCGCAGAACTTTGGTGCGCGCAATTACGATCGCATGCGAAAGGGATACCACACGTCGCTCGTGCTTTCATTTGTGCTTATCGGTGGCCTGTCTGCCGTGCTGCTGGTATTCTCGGGCCCGCTTTCGCGTCTGTTTATCGACGATGCCGCAATTTCGGCCTACACCACGACGATTCTTCATTTCATCGCGCCGTTCTACGCGATCTTCTCGATTATCGAAAACGCGTCCGGTTCCATCCGTGGCGCCGGCGTGAGCTTCCAGCCTATGATGCTCACGATTTTCGGCACGGTCGTGCTCCGCGTGGCGTGGGTGTTCGCGATTATGCCGCTCGACCCCTCGCTCGAGCATCTGCTGCTGGTCTACCCCGTAACCTGGGTAATCACCGCCACGATGTTCACCGTCTACCATCACAGCGGCAACTGGCTAGGCCGCGCCACTGTCTAGCCATTGGGGACATCCGCAATGGCTAGTATTTGATGCCTTGGCGGGCTAGGAGGCCTTCGTCGAAGTGGTGTTTGACGGGGCGCATTTCGGTTACTAGGTCGGCAAGGTCGGCGAGGGGCAGCAAGCCGCGGCCGGTGAGCACGAGCTCTGTGGTGGTCGGTTTCATTGCGATCAACGCTTCGACATCTTCGCGCGTTACAAAGCCTCGGCGCATGGCTTCTCCCAGCTCATCCAAGATCAGCATGTCTACCTGGCTAATCTGCTCGCGTGCGAGCTCCATGATCTGCGCGGCGCAAGCCTCGGGCGTGTCGCGATCGGCCTGCACAATGCGCAGTCCCAGGCGCGGCGCGGCATCGTGTTCGGCGCAGTGCAGCTTCTTGGCAAACTGCAGCATGAGTACGTTGAGACCATAACCTGTGGCACGCAAAGCCAGCCCCAAGGCGGCCGTGGTTTTGCCCTTTCCGTCGCCCGTGTAGATCTGAACCTTGCCGACTTCCAGTGATGCCATCTCTGTCCTTTCGTGCCCGGCGTCGGTTTATCGTCGCTCGGGTTGGGTATTCTAGAAACCATTATCAACCCCAGTAGATGGAGTTCAAGCAGATGGAGATGGATGACAACAAACGTAGACGGAATATGATCCTCTACGTGCTCATCGCCTTCGTCGTCTACCTCGTGCTCTCGACCGTTCTGTTCCCCAACATCGGTCACACGCAGCAGATTACGAAGACCGATTACTCGACCTTTGTCAAAGCGCTCGATAAGAAGAGCGTCAACAAGGTCGAGTACAACACGGACGATTACACGATTTATTACACCAAGAAGGGCGAGGACGAGAACATCGCCTACAAGACGACCGGTGTGCCGAATGATGCGGGTTTTACCGATCGCGTGCTTGAATCCGGTGCGTCCCTGGAATCGGTCGTTCCCGACAAGAACTCGGGTTTGATGACCTACTACCTGCTCACCCTCATTCTTCCCATGGCGATTTTCTTCCTGATTGGCTGGTGGCTCAACCGCCGCATGAAGAAGGCCATGGGTGATGACGGTCCGTCGATGAACTTTGGCGGCGGTGGTTTTGGCGGCGGTGGACTGGGCAAGTCCGGCGCGCGCGTGATCGCCTCCAAGGACGTGGGCGTGACCTTTAAGGATGTCGCCGGCCAGGAAGAGGCCAAGGAGTCCCTCAAGGAGGTCGTCGACTTTCTGGAGAAGCCGCAGCGCTACGAGGAGATCGGCGCCAAACTGCCACGCGGCGCTCTCCTTGTCGGCCCTCCGGGTACCGGTAAAACCCTGCTCGCCAAGGCTGTGGCCGGCGAGGCGGGCGTGCCGTTCTTTAGTATTTCTGGTTCTGAGTTTGTTGAGATGTTTGTCGGCCGCGGCGCCGCTAAGGTTCGCGACCTGTTTAAGCAGGCCAAGGAAAAGGCCCCGTGCATCGTCTTTATCGACGAGATCGATACCATCGGTAAGAAGCGCGATGGCGGCGGCTTTAGTGGCAACGACGAGCGCGAGCAGACGCTCAATCAGCTGCTGACCGAGATGGATGGATTCGATAACCACAAGGGTATCGTCGTCCTCGCTGCGACCAACCGTCCCGACAGCCTTGATCCGGCCCTGCTGCGCCCCGGCCGCTTTGACCGCCGCATCCCCGTTGAGCTGCCCGACCTGACCGGCCGCAAGAACATCCTCGAGCTGCACGCCAAGAGCGTTAAGACGCAGCCCCCGATCGATCTGACCGCGATCGCCCGCGCCACGCCTGGTGCTTCGGGTGCCGATCTGGCCAACATCATCAACGAGGGCGCCCTGCGCGCCGTCCGCGAGGGTCGCAAACGCGCGACTCAGGATGACTTTGAGGAGTCGGTGGAGGTCGTCATCGCCGGCCAGCAGCGTAAGTCCACGGTGCTGTCCGACCACGAGAAACAGGTCGTGTCCTATCACGAGATCGGCCATGCCATCGTTGCCGCCCGCCAGAAGGGTTCTGCGCCGGTTACGAAGATCACCATCGTGCCGCGTACGAGCGGTGCTCTGGGCTACACCATGCAGGTCGAGGAGGACGAGCGCTTCTTGACCACGCGCCAGGAGGTGCTCGACAAGCTCGCCGTCTACTGCGGCGGACGTGCTGCCGAGGAGCTCATCTTTGGTGAGATGACGACTGGCGCGGCCAATGATATCGAGCAGGCCACCAAGCTCGCCCGCAACATGGTGACGCGCTTTGGTATGTCGGAAGAGTTTGGCATGATGGCGCTCGGTACCGTTCAGAATGCCTACCTCAACCAGGACACGTCGCTCACCTGTGCCCCCGGTACGGCCGAGCGCGTCGACGCGATCGTCGCCAAGCTGATCGAGGACGCACATGACCGCGCCCTGCAGATCCTCAAGGAGAACAAGTTTAAGCTCCATGAGCTGGCTCGTTATCTGTACAAGAAGGAGACGATCACGGGCGAGGAGTTCATGAATCTCCTCACGCGCGAGAATCCGCTGATGCCAAAGCAGCAGTAAGGCTGGTTGCACAACGTCGAACGCCCCATTTGAGTTTCTATCTCAAATGGGGCGTTTTGTTTGGGAGGGATATGTATGAAGATCGTGGTGAGTGCCTGCTTGATGGGAGAGAGCTGCAAATATAACGGGCTCGACAATTACCATCGCGCGTTGGTCGAGGCCTGCGAGCGAACGGGGACCGAGGTTCTCTTGGTGTGCCCCGAGGTTTTTGGTGGCTTGCCCACACCGCGCAAGCCGTCCGAGATTGTGAACGGCGAAGTCCGTACCTGCGAGGGCACCTCAGTCGATCGCGAGTTTCGCCAGGGTGCTCAGCGCGCGCTCGATATGTGCGAGCAGGCGGGCGGCCCGTCCGAGATCGTTGCGTGCATTTTGCAGGACCGCAGCCCCTCGTGCGGTACGGGTCACGTCTACGATGGCACCTTTAGCGGTACGCTCACCGCGGGCAACGGCGTTTTTGTCGACCTGCTGCTGCGCCACGGGTACCGTGTGATTCCGGCTAGCGAGTTCGATCCCAGCATGCTGGAACATTGTCCATAGCACTCGAACCCAACACTTCCTCACGGGTGACCGTTTTGGCATCATCCGTGAAGTTGAAATTGAGCACGACCCGGTCGTCAAAGACGTAGACCGAGTTGACAAAGGTATCAATGATCTGCCGCTGGTGTTCCATGTCTCTCATGTCACCCTTGCGGAATTTTTCAAACCAGAACCGCATCCATTCGCGGGTCAGGACG
>UREM01000030.1 GCA_900546775.1 uncultured Collinsella sp.
TCATGCCTCGCCTTTTGAATGACAAATTGTCGCCCTGGGCGGCGCGCAGCGTCGGCCCGTTACGCGGTTTGGTAAAACCGCGTAACTTACATCACCATGACGTAACGGCTACCCACGTAGTACTGCTTACCCATCAGGACCGGCTCGCCATTGGGGCCGATAAAGCCGGCACGCAGATTGAGCAGTGGATCGTGCGGAGCAATGCCCAACTCGGCCGCTTGCTCGGCGTTAGCGCGAACGGCCTCGACCGTACGGTAGCCAACCGAGACAATCGGCGTTCCGCCAACACGCTCGACCTCGGCAAAAATCGACTTGTCCTCAAGATCGGCCGTCAACAGCTCACGGTATGTATCAAACGGCACAAAGATGTTTTCCTCAAAGATGGGCTCGCCGTCGGCCGTACGCACGCGCTTAATGTGCAGTAGCAGCGCGTCCTTCTGCAGGCCAAAGAACTCCATCTCGTTTTGACGTGCCGGCACAATCTGGCGATCGACCACGTGTGCACCCGCCTTCATGTCATTGTCGGCACACAGCGCGGTAAACGTCTGCAGCGTCGAGGCGTGGAACTGGCGGTTGATGTGCGGCGTGGAGACAAAGGTGCCGCGGCCCTGCTGCTTAACCAGGTAGCCATCGGAGCACAGCTCCTCAACGGCGCGACGCACCGTAATGCGGCTTACCTCGTACTGCTCGGCAAGCTCAAGCTCGGACGGGATACGCTCCTTGGGTGCATAAACACCTTTCTCGATCGCATCCTTGATTTCGTCGTAAATCTGCTGGTAAAGTGGTGCATTTTTGGGTGCGGGCATATCTGATCACTCTTATCAAAATAGCGAAATAACTAATACGTATATAACGTCTTTTTATATGTTATCTCAGTTTGATAAAACGATACACCACATACAGCAAATCCTTACTTGCCGTCGTCCTGCTGCAGACTGTCCTGCTCGCTGAGGCGCGCCTGCCTGCTGGCCATGCGCGCGGGCTTGTCGGGATCGGGTACGGCCGTGGGCATGGGCTCGTCGACATGACCGCCCCACCAGCCGCCCACAAAGTTAAGCGTGTGGAACACATTGATCACGGCGCCGGGATCAATGTCGCACACCAACTTGATGATGTCCTGGCTCTCATAGGTCGAGACAACGGTGTGCAGCAGGTACATCTTTTCGCGGCTGTATCCGCCAACGACCTCGGCGCAGCTGATGCCGTGCTGAAAATGGTCGATATAGGCGGTCATGACCTCGTCGGCCTTGCGCGTCGTGATCTGCAGCGTTACGCGGTCATAGCGGCGGTAGAAGCTGTCGATGGTCTTGGTCGAAATAAACTGGAACACGATGGAGTACGCCGCGTTGTCCCAGCCAAACATAAAGCCAAAGATCGCCAGGATAAAGCAGTTAAAACCAAAGATGACGCCCCAGATGGTCTTGCCCGTGTGGTTGGAGACCCACAACGCGATAAAGTCGGTACCGCCGGTGGATGCGCCGGACTTAAGCGCGATGGCGGCGCCCAGGCCCGAGACCACGCCGCCAAAGATGATGAGCATAATCTTGTCGCCCAAAAACGGCGCAAAGTGAAAGATGTTAAGGAACAGCGACGAGAGCGCAACCTGCATCATCGAGAAGATGACGAAGCGCTTGCTAATGCCGCTCCAGCATAGGAGCGCCACGGGGATGTTGAGCGCGAGCATACCGAGCGAGATGTCGATATGAACGCCACCCAGCGAGGTAACGCGATCGAGCAGGACCGCGACGCCGGTAAGACCGCTCGGAAGCAGGTCGGCGGGTTGAATGAACGCCTGGATCAGGAATGTCTGGAGAACGGCAGAAATGGTGACCGCCACGGCGGTGATGGCACGGCGGACGATGGTAAGGCGGCCGAGCACGAGCACGCGGTCCGTGAGCTGATCGATGGCGTTCGCCACGTAGGCTCCTTTCGAAGGCAGATGTAGTTGTGGGGCGTGGCCGCGATTGTAGCATGGAGCATGCGGGGGCGCTTCAATTCACCCTCTCTCGACAACCAAAACGGGACCGGTAACCCCACAACCAAAGGCCCAAATTCTAAGTGAGTAGACTTTTCGCAACCTGCCGAGCACAGCCAATAACAGCCACCTCTGTGACCTGCGGTTTTACTAAGGCAGAAACGCTTTGTGCTCGGCATGCGCCAAAAAGTCTACTCACTTAGTCTGAGTCGAAGCCAAACTGATCCAAATTGAAGCCAAAATGAGCCAATCCGCCGCGATAAATGCGCGAATCGGCACTTCTCGCGGCGGATTGACGCTACAAAGCGGCCAGAATGTCGGTCAGATTATCGATAACGGCATCGGCTCGCGATTGATCGAGGTTGACGCCCTCATGCGGACGCAGTGCCAGGACGCGGGCGCCGGAGCGCTTGCCAGCCTCGATGCCCAACGGCGAGTCCTCGATAACCAGGCACTCGGCGGGGTCAACGCCCAGCGCCTCCATGGCACGCAGGTAGATCTCGGGGTCGGGCTTAAATGCACTGCACTCGTGACCGCTGATGGTGTAGTCCAGCACGTCGGTGATACCGGCAATCTCCACCAGCTCGTCAATGAGCTCGCGATAGGACGAGCTCGCGATGGCACATTTCATGCCGCGCTTGTGCAGCTCACGCATCACCGGCTCCGTCTGCTCGTTGAGTAGCTCGGCATACGGAACGGGATGGTCCGGGCTGTAGACCTGCTTGTACTCCACGCGCAGGCGCTCGCGCAGCTCAACATCGTCGGGCACCAGCGACTTCCAAATGGCAGGCTCGTTAGACCCCGAAAGATCGGGGATCTCGTCAAAATGGAACCCCTTCTCTTCCATAAACGCCACGCGACGGCGGTTGTAGAACCACTCGGTATCGACCAGCACGCCGTCCATGTCAAACAGCACTGCCTTAATCATACGCATCTCCTCCCACCTGCCGAAAAGGGACAGGTTTATTTTGGTAGGTTTTATCTGGTGTTTTGCGACGCGACAGACACGCCCTCCCCAAAGCAAAAAAGGGGACGGGGCAAAACCCCATCCCCTCTCAATCAACCCGTAAGGTCTACTTACTTGTGATTAGTAGGAAAGCTTCCACATGTAGCGACGCATGGTCAGCGGGTGCTGACGGGCCTCGGCGATCTGGTTGCCGTACTCGCGCATAACGGCGAGGTGCAGCAGCGGGTTGAAGTAGGTGACGACGCTTGCCGGCACGGCGTCGGCCAGACCGTAGTCCTTGGAGTCGATCAGAGCGACCTTGGCGCCCATGCGCTTAAGGAAGGTGAGGGCGCGGGCGTCCATCGGACGGGTGGCACCATCGGACATGAAGAAGACGTAGGGCTTACCCTCGGTGGAAACCTCGAACGGGCCGTGGAAGTACTCGCCGGTGTTGTAGGCGGCGGCGTCGATCCACTGCATCTCGGTGAACAGGAAGGCGGCGTGAGAATAAGCCATCTTCTCGGAGGCACCAGAGGCCATGAAGTAGATCATCTTGTCGTCCTTGAAGTCCTGGGCGAACTGCTTGGCGAGGCCCTTGGCGGACTGAGCGGCGTTCTCGCAGAGCTCGAAGACGTTGGTGAGGCCGGTGATCATGTCCTCGTAGTGGTCATAGCCCTCGGTCTGCTGAAGGATCTCGAGAGCAAGAGCGATGGCGTAGCCAGGCTTCTCGCACTTGGCAGCGTAGTTGGCATGGAAGCCGTGAACGATGACGTGGTCGGCGTCGACGGTCAGAGCGGAGCCGGCCTTGTTGGTGAGGGAGACGACCGGGCAGTTGTGCTTCTTGGCGGTCTTGTTGGCCTCGACGGTCTCGGGCGTGGAGCCACCGAGGGAGCAGGTGATCACGAAGGTGTGCTCGTTGACCCAGGAAGGCGTGTCGTAGTTGAACTCGTTAGCGGTGAAAATCTGAACGTTCAGCTTGTCCGTGTTGTTGGCCAGGAAGTACTTGGCAGGGTAAAGGTCGGACATGGAAGCACCGCAGCCGACGAAGGCGACGCTGTGGATCTCGTGGTTGGACAGGACGTCAGCGACGATCTGCTTAGGGAGGTTAAGGTCGATCTCGTACATCTGACACATTCCTTTCGATTTTTTGCGGCGCCACATTGCCGGGCGCTCGCAGGGTTACCGTGGTTTGGACCGAGTCGCCGGCCCGTTGAGGATGTGTCAAAGGAACTGTCCCTTTGACACATCTAGGGATGGAAGCCTGCCTGGGGTATGGGATGCCAGGCAGGCCCCCGGGGGAAAGCGGTTAGGCGCTTGGTCGCGACTAGGCCAGGATGCCGGCCGCGGAGAGGGCGATGCCGCCCACGATGGCGATCACGAGAAGCCAACCGGTGTTGACGTTCTTCTTGATGAGCCAGTACATAAGGCCAGTGAGGCCAAGGGAGATCATCTGGGGCATCATACCGTCCAGGATGTCCTGGATAACGACGGTGCCCTCAGCGAACTGCAGCGGGGTGGTGGCGCCGATCAGCGTAGCGATCATGCCGCCCACGGACATAAGACCTACGATGCCGCAGACATACATGAGCTTTTCCATGAGGTCGCCGCCCTGAAGCTTGCTCAGGTACTCGTGGCCGCCCTGATAGCCCATCTTGGCTGCGAACCAAGTGATCAGCACAGAGGGGACGATGGAGATGAGCATGGCCAGGATCGGGCCCATGATGGAGCCCTGCTGAGCCAGCTGAACGCCCAGGCCAAAGGCGATAACGCGGATGGTGCCCTGGAAGAGGGAGTCACCGATGCCGGAAAGCGGACCCATGAGGGAGGTCTTGACCGCGTTGATCGAATCGGGATCGAAGTTCTCGGGATCCTTGGCGTACTCCTCCTCCATGGAGGCGGCGAGGCCTAGGACAAAAGCGCTCGTCTGCGGGGTGCAGTTGTAGAACGCCATGTGACGATGGTAAGCCTCTTTCTTAGCAGCGAGCTGCTTGGGGTCAGACTCGTCGGGGTAGAGGCGGTCGAGCGTGGGGACCATGCCGTAGAGGAAGCCCATGTTCATCTGACGCTCGTAGTTCCAAGAGGCCTGGATGGCCCAGGAGCGCCAGAAGAACTGGCTGACCTTCTTGTTCAGGGACACGTCCTTGGTTGCGGTTGCCATAGTGTGTTCCTCCTTAGTCTTCGTCGTCTTCGAGCGGATCATAGTCGGAATCGACACCGGCAGCAGCATGGGAACCGTTGAACTTGAAGCCCATGAAGACGATAGCCAGGCACACACCGATCAGAGCGACCGCGATGACGGACAGGTTGAGGTAGGCGGCGAGCAGGAAACCGATGAACAGGAACGGGGTCATACCCTTCTTGATCATCATGGTGAGCAGCAGGGCCAGACCGTAGGCGGTCATGATCTTGGTCGAGACGTTCAGACCAACGGACAGCCACTCGGGAACCATGTTGACGATGGCTTGGACCAGGTCGGTACCGACAAAGACGGCCAGGAAGATCGGCAGGAAGTACATGATGGCGTACAGACCGGAGCCGGCGCAGATGTGCATGCGGTAGGCGGTCTTGAACTTGCCGTTATCAATCGCGCTATCGGCCACATGGGTGAGGGCGGCGATGATGGAACGGAACACGATGCCGAGGAGCTGACCCAGGACGGCGACCGGGATGGCGATCGTCATGGCGGTCTCGGCGGAAGCATCGGTCAGGCACGCAAAGGAAGCGGCCACGATGCCGCCCAGGACCATATCGGGCGGAACGGCGGCGCCGACCTGCACCAGGCCCATGGACACGAGCTCGACGGCGGCACCGACGGCAAGGCCGGTGGGCACATCGCCCAGCAGCAGACCGACGAGCGTAGCGCCAACGAGGGGCTGCTCGAAGTTAAGACGACCGAGCAGGCGGGAGTCCCACATGCAGAACACGCCGACGAGGCCGACGAGCACCGCACTGATGAACGTATTCATACCCTTCTCCTTTCAGTCAGGCAAAAGCCTGGTTGATTACAGCTTGGCGTCGATGTCGACGCTCTGATACGTAGGGGTCTGCTGGACATAGAGCTTAATGCCCATGTCGAGCAGTTGGTTGACGTCGGCCTTCTGGGTGGCGTCGAGGAAGACGGAGCTGTCCTTGCCGCCGATCTGATCGGCACCGTCGTGGTTGGCGGTGGCGCCCAGGTTGATGGCGTCGAGCTTGTAGCCCTGGCAGAACTGCAGCATCTCGGCCGTGTTGCCAAAGACGAACATGACGCGCTCGCCGAGGGTGTTGAGCTTGTCCATCTTGGCGAGGGCACGCTCGACGGTAAAGACGTTCAGGCGCACGCCCTGGGGCTTGGCAAGCTTGAGAGCGCCCTTCTTGATGTCATCGTTGGCGGCAGCGTTGTCGACGACGATGATGCGCTCGGCCTGAACCTTGGTGGTCCAGGTAAAGACGACCTGACCGTGCAGCAGACGGTAGTCAAGACGTGCGAGGACGATCTTGGCGGGACCGGAGCTGTGACGGGGCGCCTTAGCCTTCTTGGCGGGAGCCGCGGCAGCCTCGACCGGTGCGTTGGGGTTGGTCAGACCGGTGCGGGCCTCGTTGATGAGGGCCGCGAGCTCGGCACCCTTGACGGGGGCGGGGCTCATAGCGAGCGTCAGTGCCAGCGGAATGTTGAAACCGCTGATCACCGTGAATGCCGCACCGTTGCGGGAAAGCTCGACCATGCTGTTGTTGACCGAGCTGCCGAGCATATCGGTCAGCACATAGACGGTGTCGTCCGCGTTGAACGTGGCGATCATGGCGTCCACCTTGTTGGTGATGGGCTCCTTGTCGTCACGAGCAAGCGACACGACGTGGACGTTCGACACGTCGCCGAGAACCATCTCGAGCGTGTCTTTGGCGCCTGCGGCCAGGCCGCCATGAGATGCGAGAATGATCTGATTCATCTTGCCTCCTCCTTTTCGTTATGGTCATTATAACGTCTTATACGTTGCGGATATTGCTAATTAGTATAAAGACCGTTCGCGGGTGAAAATCGACCGTTGACGGGTTTAACGTACTTGAAACGTTGGGGCTGGGCAGGCCGGCACTGGCGGGATAACCCCAAGTCGGACCCTGCGCGCAATCCCCTATCGCACGAAGTACCAGGGGCTTTCCTGCACGGTGGGCTCCAGCGCGATGCCGGTGCGTTCCTTAAACAGATCCATGTCCTGCGTTTTCTCCGTCCACCACGCGTTGGGCTTAAAGGTCATGCTCTCAGCGACATGACCGACAAATACACTGTTGCGCAGCTTGGAGAAGTCGGTGTTCATAATCAGGATGGACATGAGCACCAGCACAATACCCAGGACCTTGATCGCGCCGGCGGACTCGGCATAGACACCAATGCCCACCAGTACGGTGACGACCGTCTCGAAAGACATTACGACGGGAACTTTCGATGTCTCGAGCCCCATGGACAGACCCTGCATATATAAGATGTAAGCCACGGCTGTGGGGATGAGTCCAAAGCCAAGGAACAGCAGCAGCAGCTGTGGCGACATTGCCGCGGCGACATCCGGCCACGGAGCCGCGATAGCCGCCATAACCGCACCGCCAAAAACAAGGCCCCAAAACGTGACAGCCAGCGGGTGGACCGTCTTGGTTGCTATCCGGCTAAACACCGCGAGCGACGCCCCACAAAAGCCTGCAATCACGCCCGACGTGACGCCCCAAACCGAAAAATGGAAACCGGAAAGGTCGCCATTAGTTACTGCAAGTACACAGCCCCCTATGTTAAAAGCGATGGCAACGAGCTTGTTGGGGGTCACGTCCTCGCGATAAAGCACGCGGCCGAGCACGACGCCAAACACCGGCGAGGTATAGAGCAGCACCGAGGCCGTGGACATGCCCACCTCGCCCATACACTCGTAATAGCAAGTGTTGGCGGCGGCCAAACCGACGATACCGACAAGCGCGCAGGAAACAAGCTCTTTAGGGCTTGCCTTGAACAGGGCCAGCGGACCCTGAGCCACGGTAGACCCCTCACCCGAACGGCAGCCCATAAACATCAGGACCGGCGCCAAGATAAGCGCTCCGACCAACAAGCGAAAGGCAGCCATACTCTGGGACGTAACGCCCATGGCCGAGATGCCGTTTACAAAGATTCCGATGCTGCCCCACATAAGCGCGGCGATCAGCACCAGCACATAGCCCAGATTGCTTTTCTTCAACGCAGCCTCCTCGGTATTGTTTCCAATATGTTTCACACTACGTTATAGTCGTTATATACATTTTTCAAGGCACAAATCGGCAAACGGGAAATCTCTAGACAAAGGGAGTGTCCCGCCAGCCACGGTATCGTCGATGTTTTGGCAATGTCAGCGAAAACCCGCCAGAGCGAGCAAGGTGCCTTGAAGTGAGGCGGCATTGACCTTCTGGTCATGCCGCCGAAGTTGAAAGGCAGATTGCCGCTCTGGCGGGTTTGCAGCGTCGGCCGGTTACGGCGTTTGGTAAAACGCCGTAACTAATAATCAAGCTTCCACATGTAGCGGCGCGTCATGTAGTCCTTGTGGGTGACGGCAGAGAGCGCGCGCATGTACACGTTGTTGAGGATCGGGGCAAAGATCAGGTGGTTGAAGTACTCGCTCACGCTGTCCTTGATGTCGTTGAGGCCGAGCTCCTTGGCGTCGAGCTGGTAGACGCGCTCGCCACCGTACTGATTGACAAAACGGATGCCGCGCTCGTCGTTGCAGCGGCTGCGGCCGACGCTGATGAGCTGGAACAGCGAGGTACGCTTGTCCAGAATCTCGAAGGGGCCGTGGAAGAAGTCGCAGGTGTTGATGGTGCAGGAGTCGATCTGCAGCATCTCCTGCACGTTGCAGATGCTAAAGACGTAGGCGGCACCAAAGAGCGGGCCCTGGGCCATGACGTTGATGCAAGGCTTGTCGGCGTTCTGCTCGGCCCACTTAGCAGCGAGCGGACGGGTGTACTCGACGGCCTTGCGATAGATGGGGTCGACCAAGTCGAATGCGGCCATAGCGGTCTCGTACTCGGCATAGCCCTCGGTCTGCTGCGTGAGCTCCATGGCGATCATGGTCACGACGGCGGAGTTGGTGCGGCCCATGCAGGACTCGTCGACGGCCAAGCTGTCGTACTGGATCTTGTAGTCGCAGACCTCGGTGAGGCCGGACTCGTCAACATAGATGGCGATGGTGCTGGCGCCGTGGTCCTTGGCAACCTGAGCGGCGACGATGGTCTCCTTGGTGCCGCGCATGGACACGACGACGGCCAGGGTGTTCTCGTTGACGTAGGCCGGGGTGGCGTGCACAAACTCGTTGCTGGTGTAGCTGGAGCTCACGACCTGCGTGGCCTCGTGCTCCATAAAGTACTGGGCAGGATAGTTACCACCGTTAGATCCGCCGGCGCCGATCCACACAACGCGCTTGATGCCGCCCTTGTCTGCCTTGTCAGCCAAAACCTGGGAGACGACATCCTTAACCTGTTCCTGAGTAGTCATCGTGCATCGGCCTTTCTTCTCATTTGATGCTCTCGATGGCATACAAGTTACATACATGTTTTGGTTATGTCGACTAGTTGTATGCTATATTTGTCTTAGAAATTTTGCTGGTAAAGTTTTCGGCAATCTATTACCAGCGGTTTTGTTGTCATGTTGGATACATGCTTGGTTCGGTAAGCATATAAGTTAGATACAGGTTATTCGCATGAGCACTTCGTCAAAAAAGAACTTGGCCCAATACGAGCGTCTGGCGGGTACGCTGCGTGACCGCATCGCCGCCGGCACCTACGCACGCGGAGACAAGCTGCCGTCCGAGATGGAGCTCATGGACGAATCGGGGCTGTCGCGCAGCACCGTGCGCCACGCGCTTAAGGTGTTAGTTGACGAGGGCCTGGTGCGCACCGAGCGCGGACGTGGCACCTTTGTGGCCGACACGCCCGCGCTCCACGAGAACAACCTGGTGTTTTCGAGCTATACCAAGCAGGTCGAAGGCCGGGGCATGAAGCCCACCACGCGCACGGTGGACTCGGGCTTTGCCAAAGCAATGGGCAGCGTGGCCAAGTTCTTTGACGCTACCGTGGGCAGCAAGCTTGTCAAACTTGTCCGCCTGCGTTACCTGGACGATGCGCCACTGTGCCTGGAGACCACCTATCTACCACCGAGCTTTGAAGCACTCATCGATCGCGATATCAACGGTTCGCTCTACGCCACGCTGCGCCAAGAATTCCATCGCGCGCCGGCACAGGGGCATAAGACCTTTGAGGTGTGCTACGCCTCGCAAAACGAGGCGTTTTTGCTCAACGTTGAGCGCGGGCAGGCACTGATCCTTATCACTGACTACGTCTACGACACCGACGGCCGCCCGCTGCACATCTCCAAGCGCATCCAACGCACCGACCGCGCCAAATACACCGAGCCCATCGGCTAGCGCGCCAAACCAGGCAAAATGCACCTAATATACGTTTTACCTGCGGTTTTTATAAAATCTCAAACCAGCATGGCGCAAATGCCAGCATCGCCTGGCAACGCACGCCGTCCAAGCTCAACTGTTCCTGTCCAGAATATCCAGCACCGTAAACCTAAGTGAGTAGACTTTTCGCGATCTGCCGAGCACACCCAAAACAGCCATCTCTGTGACCTGCGGTTTTAGTAAGGCAGATGCGCTTTGTGCTCGCCCTGCGCCAAAAAGTCTACTCACTTAGCTCGCAAGGCGTCCCGAGGGGACGATTCAGGTCAAAATAGCATACGAACGCCGTGCTTCTTGCGGCGATTTGATGCCACAAGACAGCCAAAAACCTGCCAAAAAGGGACAGGTCTAGTTTGGTCGGTTTTATCTGGAGCTTTGCTGCATCCGCAGGTCAATCGCCTTGGTCATACACACCCAAAACAAAAGCCGCCGCGAAGGTATCCGCATCCTTCGCAGCGGCTTGCAACGTTTGCCCAGATAAAACCTGCCAAAATAAACCTGTCCCTAAATGGCAGGTTTGGGGAGGTCGGGGAACCAGGTTGGCTTGGGTTGGTTGGGTATGCGCTCGGCTAGGACCAGCTCCATCCAACACATGTCGTACCAGCGACCGAACTTTTGAGCGCAACGGTCGAAGGCACCCACCAGGCGATACCCCATATGGGCATGGAAATCCTGGCTGTTGTGCGTCAGGTACTCGTCGTCCTTATCGTGCGGCACGGCAATGAGCGCGCACATGTTGGTGATGCCCATCGCGACCAGGCATTGCTTGAGCGCATCGTGCAGCTTGCGGCCCAGCCCGCCGTGGCGCACGTCGCGCGCCAGGTAGATCGACGTCTCGACCGACCAGTCGTAGGCCTCGCGGCTGTTAAGCGGACTCACATAGGCATAGCCTACCGGACGCCCGTCCAGCTCCATCACCAGGTACGGATAGCGCTTGAGCGTGCGCTCGATGCGCCCGGCGAACTCCTCAACGCTCGGCACCTCGTATTCGCAGGTTATCGCCGTCTCGCGCACATACGGCTCGTAAATGGCAAGCAACGCCGGCGCATCATCGGGCGTCGCCAGGCGAATCGTCGGCTTGGACATCTCGGTCATACAACCCTTCTCCCTCAAAAACAAAGGCCGCCTTGCGCCAAACCCAGCGCAAGGCGGCCCCTCGTCATTACATCAGGCTACAGGACAGCCGCCAACGCGTCGATGTCCTCCTGCGTCGTGGCCCAGCTGGTGCAAAAGCGCACCACCGTGTGGGTCTCGTCGTACTTTTCCCAATACTCGATCGAGGCATGCTCGCGAATGCGGGCCATGTCCTCGTTGGGCAAAATCACAAACTGCTGGTTGGTGGGCGTCTCCAAGAAGAACTGGTAACCGCGCCCGTGCAACACACGACGCAGCGCCTGCGCGGTCTCGATCGCCTGGCGACCGATCTCAAAATACAGGCCGTCGGTAAAGAGCGCCTCAAACTGAACGCCCGTCAGACGGCCCTTGGCCAGCAGCGCTCCGTGCTGCTTAATGCGCGGAATGGGGTGTGCCGGAGCGTGCATGCCGCAAAACACCACGGCCTCGCCGCAAAGCGCGCCGCACTTGGTGCCGCCAATGTAGAACACGTCGCACAGCTGCGCCAGCTCGGGCAGGGTAATGTCGCACTCATCGGCCGCCAGCGCATAGGCCAGACGGGCCCCATCCACAAACAGCGGAATCTGGCGCTTCTGGCACACCGCATGAATCGCCGCAAGCTCGGCGGCGGAGTACAGCGTGCCGTACTCGGTCGATAGGCTCACGTACACGGCACCTGGGAACACCGTGTGCTCGTAGCTCTCGTTTTCGTAAAACACCTGGATATAGCTGTCGAGATCCTCGGCATGCATCTTGCCCTCGTAGCCGGGAATGGTAAGCACCTTGTGGCCGCCAAACTCGATGGCACCCGCCTCGTGGCAGGCAACGTGGCCGGTCTCGGCTGCAACGACGCCCTCGTAGGGCGCAAGCAGCATGTCAATCACCGTCGCGTTGGCCTGTGTGCCGCCCACCAGAAAAAACACGTCGGCATCGGGTACCTGACAGGCCTCACGAATGAGCTGCTTGGCACGCTCGGTGTGTGCATCGGTACCGTAGCCGGGCTGCGGCTCCATATTGGTGTCGACGAGCGCCTGCAGCACTGCCGGATGTGCGCCGTGAGAATAGTCATTGTTGAACGCGAGCATGGTAATCCTCTCTAGCCGGGCACGAGCCCGATGATTCAGATGGGGCTATTGTACGCCGCCCGGATAGGCAATGCGCGCGGCAAGGCACTCGAGCGCCAGCACCAAGGCAAAGCCGCAGCTCACGTCACTCAAAAAGTGTGCGCCGATCACGATGCGACCAAAGGCGACGAGCGCTGCAACCACAGCGGCGACCCAAAAGACCACGCGGCGGCGCGACGGCTTTTCCTTAAAGGCCGCCGCGGGAAGCCCGGCGAGCATAAGGCCGATCGCCGCGTGCGCCGTGTGTCCGCTCGCAAACGACTTAAAGCCGTCCTTGATCACGCCGGCGGCGATATAGGCCCACTTGTCGGGGTTGCCGATCACCCACCACGGCTGAAAATTGAGCCCCGGCGTGACCTCGATCACGCGCATGCGCGGGCGCGACCACAGCGGCTTGACGATCACGTTGAGGATAATGGCCTGAGCGACCCACACGGCAAGCACCATCAACGCCCAGCGCGTGAGATCGTCGGGCTCGGTCGTGCGCGTAAGGCGATAGGCGATGAGGTTGGCCGCGATGACCAGCACAAACGTCAGCACCAACTGAACCACGATGAGTTTGCCGCCAACCCGCAGGGACGAAACGATCTCGTAGCCGACCAGGCCCACGTTGACCAGAACGCCCAGCACGGCGAGCCATTTGCTCCCCCTGGAGTCGGGACGCACCGCGCGTACGAGCATAACGCCTGCGACGCTCGCCGTCAGCTCAAACGGCAGCTCGCCGGCGGCCTCGATAAAGCGGCCGTACATGCTGGCGATGTTGAACAGCGCGCTCGAGATCTGGTAATCGAAGAAGCTGCCCACGCCCAGACAAAGGCACAGAACGACCGCGATAGCGGCGGCGTCTTTCTTGTAGATGTACCCGAACATGCTTTCCTTTCCATCGGGCGAAGTTTTCAACCTGCAACGTGGCGGGGCAAAGAATCCTTGTCCCGCCAAGCCACCTACCTGTTATTCATCATCGCTGGCACCCAGCTGCTGCAGCAGCATGAGGGCTGCTGCCACGGGACCGGCCTCGTCGTTGGCGTCGAGACCGCGGCCCAGGCCGCTGCCCACACCGGCGCCCGCCTTGTAGGGCACCGACAGCTTGCGGCTCTTGGGAAAGTTCACCGCGCCATAGCGGGTCTTTAGTTCAAAGGCCACCTTCTTGGGCACGTCGACGCCCAAAAACGTGATACGCCCACCGCTGAGCGTGACGCTCTCGAGCCCCAGGCGCTCGCCGCGAATACGGATGCGCGCGCGGTTGAACAGGTTGAGTCCCGCCAACGGCAGCTCGCCATGCGCGGCCTCGGTCTCTTCCTGCACCTCATCGATGCTCTCCAGGTCCTCGGCCGCTGCGAGCTTACGGTACACGAGCACGCGCTGATCCACCGCCGGCAGGTACTCCTCGGACAAGAAGTAGTCGGCCGGCAGGTTAATGCCCACGCTCGTCGCCTCCACGCCGGCATCGTCGTCACCGCGTGCCTCTGCCACGGCCTGGCCCAGCATCTGCGTAAACAGGTCAAAGCCCACGCTCGACAGGTTGCCGTGCTGCTCGGCGCCCATAAGCGAGCCGGCGCCGCGGATCTCCAGGTCGCGCATGGCGATGCGCATGCCGCTGCCCAGGTCCTGGAACTCGGAAAGTGCAGTCAGGCGTGCCGTTGCCTCCTCGGTAAGTGGCAGCTCGCCGGGGAACATAAAGTACGCGTATGCCTGCGTGGCCGAGCGGCCCACGCGGCCCTTAAGCTGGTAAAGCTGTGCCAGACCCAGACGCTGCGAGTCTTCGATGATCAGTGTGTTGGCGGTCGCGTTGTCGATGCCGCTCTCCACGATGGTCGTGGCGATGAGCACGTCGATCTTTTTGGTCGCGAACTCGATCATCACGTCCTCGACCTCGCGCGGGCTCATCTTGCCGTGCGCCACGCCCACGCGCGCCTCGGGCGCGGCCTCGTGCACGCGCGCCACGGCGTCGTCGATAGTCTTGACGCGATTGGACACGTAATACACCTGTCCGCCGCGGCCCACCTCCAGACGAATCGCCGCACTCACCACGTCGGGGTCGTACTCCCCCACGTGCACAATGACGGGACGACGCCCGGTCGGCGGCGTGGTGATCAGGCTCATGTCGCGCACGCCGCTCGTGGCCATCTGCATGGTTCGCGGAATAGGCGTTGCCGAGAGCGTGAGCACGTCGATTTGCTCGCGCAGGTTTTTGAGCTGCTCCTTGTGCTGCACGCCAAAACGCTGCTCCTCGTCGATGATCACCAGGCCCAGGTTCTTGGGGTTCACATCGGCCGAAAGCAGGCGGTGCGTGCCGATAAGCACGTCAATCGCGCCCTCGGCAAACGCCTTGAGTGCGCGCTTTTGCTGCGCCGGCGTACGGAAGCGGCTGAGAACCTCGACCTCAAGGCCAAACGGGGCAAAGCGTTCAAAGAACGTCTCGTAGTGCTGCTGGGCCAGAATGGTCGTGGGGCAGAGCACCATGACCTGGCGGCCGGAGTCCACGCACTTAAAGGCCGCGCGCAGGGCGACCTCGGTCTTGCCGAAGCCCACGTCGCCGCAGAGCAGGCGGTCCATGGGCTTGGGCGCCTCCATGTCAGCCTTGATGTCGGCGATAGCCTCCAGCTGGTCGCGCGTCTCGTCGTAGGGGAAGCTCTCCTCCATCTCGATCTGCTCGGGCGTATCGGGCGGGCAGGCGATACCGGTAATCGACGAGCGACGCGTATACAAATCGACCAGGTCAAACGCCAGCTTTTTGGCGTTCTTGCGCGCCTTGTTGGTGGCACGTGTCCAGTCGGCGGTGTTGAGCCTGGTCAGGCGCGGCTTGTCGCCGTCGGGGCCAACATAGCGCGTGATGCGGTCGACCTGCTCGAGCGGCACGTAGAGCTTGTCGCCGTCGGCATATTCCAGCAAAAAGTAGTCGCGTTCCTTGCCGCCCACTTCCTGGCGCGCGATCTCGCTAAAAAGCGCGATGCCATGCGTTGCGTGCACCACGTAGTCGCCCGGCTTAAACGGGAAGGTGATCTGCGTAATGTCAACCTTGCGGCGGCTGCGCGCGCGATTGGCATCCATGCGGGCGTTGAGGTCGGCGATCGAGAACACGGCCAGGTTGGCATCGGGCACCACCACGCCCTGCGGCAGAGCGGCATCGACAAAGGTCACGCGTCCGCGCGAGATGGTGGGCACGGCGACACCGGCGGCAGCCTGGGCGGCACCCGCCTCGAGCGAGCGGGCGTTAAGCGCGTCGGCCTTGCGCTCGCGAATGGAAGCATGGGCCTCCTGGCGGGCGGCACGGTCGGCAGAATCCGCCGCCGCCACGCGTACACGGTCACCGATAACACCGGCGTTTTCGGGCGCGGCCGTCAGTGACTCCTCAAAGGTTATGCCCTCGTCGCCAAAGGTGAGCTCCATCGACTCGCGCGCACCGCGGTCGGGGATGGCAAACACGCAGGCATAGCGCTTGCCCACGACCTCCTGGATACGCGTCATAAAGCGATTGTCCGAGCCCGCAATGGCCGGCTGCTCAATCTTGAGCTCGGCCGTCACCGCACCACCGGCACGGATGAGGCTCACATAGTTCAGGCGCTGCTGGGCACCAAAATCGAGCTGTTGGGCACGCACGTACAGACCATCCAGGCGGTCAATCCCTGCCTCGCCGGCACGCGCCTCGATATCCTCGTAGGCGCGCAGACAGTCGTCGAACAGCGAGCGCGGCTCGGACAGGACCACGAGCGCCTTGCCGCTCACGTGTGTCAGCGGGCTCACGGTCTGGCCGTACATCACCGGCAAAAAGCGGTCGAGCTCGGGCGTGACGATGCGCGCATCCACCATCTCGAGCAGCGCCGCCAGTTTGCTGTCGTCCTGGCTGGCGCGATAGAGCGCCACATGCATGTTGTGGACCGCCTCGTCGGTAAGCGCCAGCTCGCGGCACGGGAAGATCTCGATACTGTCCTCGTTGCCGATGGTCTGCCCCGTTGAGCTCACCATGCGGCGGATGCGGTCAATCTCGTCGCCAAAGAACTCAATGCGCACGGGCGCTTTCTCTTGTGCGGGGAACACCTCGACGGTGTCGCCGTGAATGCGGAACAGACCGGGCGCATCAGCGGCGCCGGCATTGGTGTAGCCCATGCCCACCAGGCGATGCGGCACCTCGTCAAAAGGAATCTCCTCGCCCACCGCAAAGGTCGTGGACTCCCAGTAGTGGCTCTCGACCGGCGGCACGCAGCGCAGCAGCGCGCGGGCCGAGGCAACCATGATGCAGTTGTCCCCGCGCACGATGCGCCCCAGAGCCTCGCAGCGCTGCGCCACCACGGCATCGTCGGGCGCCTGCTCGCGCCACGGATAGTCCTTGCGCTCGGGAAAACGGCACACGTGCGCCAGGCCCACGTAGGCGGCAAGGCTGCGCGCGGCGCGATCGGCCGCATCCTCGCCACTCACAATGTAGACCGTCGGGCGCGGACGGCGCGCAAACTGGGCGGCCGCCATAAGCGTGCGGCCCGACTGCGACACGGCCAGCGTCACGTCCTCGCCGGCATCGAGTCCGGCCTCGACGGTCTGCAGCGCCTCGGCAGTGTAGAGCTGCGCGGCTATACGGTGAATGAGCATGCTGTTCCTCCGGCATCGCAACGCCAAAAGCCCGCCGGGGCAAGCTCGGCGGGTCGTACGTCAAATACATTGTCTGTCATGGTAGCGCATGGAGAGGACTCCGGCTCAAGGGCAAACCCAGCCCCGCAAAAAACGCCAGACGAAGATGCGTTCCGCCCTACCCCGCTACGCGCACGCTGGGGCACAAATCTGCCAGCGGGCACTCGTCGCACTTAGGTTTGCGAGCGTCGCAGATCTCGCGGCCAAAGGTGATCCACTGGTGGTTGACCGACTCCCAATACTCGTGCGGCAAAATCTTGAGCAGATCTTGCTCGGTCTTGAGCGGCTCTTTGGCATGCGTCTTGGGGCTCAGCATCAGGCGGTGCGCGATGCGGTTGACGTGCGTATCGACCGCGATGCCCTCGACAATGCCAAACCCCACGTTGAGCACGATGTTCGCCGTTTTGCGCCCCACACCCGGTAGCTTGACGAGCTCCTTCATGTCGGCCGGCACCTCGCCGCCGTAATCGGCAACGATCATCTGCGCGGCCTCCACGGCGTGCTTGGCCTTGCTCTTATAAAAGCCGAGTGACTTAATGGTGTCGGCCACATCGGCCACGCTCGCCCCCGCCATGGCCTCGGGCGTGGGCCACTGGGCAAACAGCCGCGGCGTCACCTTGTTGACCTGTGCATCGGTCGTCTGCGCCGAGAGCAGCACCGCGATGAGCAGCCTAAAGGGATTCTCGTGGTCCAAAAAGCACTCAACCGGGCCATAGCGACGGTTGAGGCGCTCGCACACCTCAACGGCGCGCTCGCGTTTGGCGGCATTGGTCTCGCGTGGCATAACGACTCCTCGGCTCGGCAGAAACATAACTTCACGGAAACGATTGTCCCACGTACGGGGGCCTTAAGCCTCCAAAAATGCGCCGGTCTGGCGGCCCCACAGGCTCGCATACTCGCCGCCTGCCTCGACAAGCTGCGCATGCGTACCGTCCTCGACAATCTCGCCGTCCGCCAGCACCACGATGCGATCGAGCGCCGCCACGGTGGACAGGCGATGCGCCACCACAATGGAGGTGCGACCGCGCATCAGGTTCTCGAGCGCCTCCTGCACCAGCGCCTCGGACTCGCTGTCGAGGGCAGACGTCGCCTCGTCGAGCACCAGGATCGGCGCGTCGGTCAGGATAGCGCGGGCGATGGCCACGCGCTGACGTTGGCCGCCCGAAAGCTTGACGCCGCGCTCGCCCACCATGGTGTCAAAGCCGTTGGGCAGGCGGTCGATAAACTCGGTCGCATTGGCCAGGCGCGCGGCCTCGCGAATCTGCTCGTCGGTTGCGTCGGGGCGGCCGTAGGCGATATTCTCGCGAATGGAGCGATGGAACAGCAGCGCCTCCTGCGGCACGTAGGCAACCTGGCGGCGCAGGCTCTGCTGTGTGCAGCGCGAGACGTCTTGGCCGTCCACGAGCACGCGGCCGCCCTGCACATCGTCCAAGCGCAACAGCAGCTTGGTGAGCGTCGTCTTGCCCGAGCCCGATTTACCCACCAGGCCCACGCGCTGGCCCGCCGCCACGTGAAGCGTCAGGTCGTCGAACACGTTCTCGCCCGCCGCGGCGTCACGGTATGCAAAGCTCAGGTGCTCAAAATCAATCGCACCTTCGGTCACTTTAAGCTCGGGAGCGTTCTCGTCGTCTGCCACCAGACGCGGCTCGTCCAGCACGCGCGTCATCTCGGCCGCATCGCCCAGCGCGCGGTTGATGCGCTGCATCATGGAGCTTACGTAGTTCAGACGCATGGTGAGGTTGTACGTATAGGTAAAGATCATGACGAGCGCGCCGGCCGAAATGCCAAACCACGCGTTGCCACCCGCGACGAACACACTCACCACGGCCATGGTGATGACGATAAGGCCCGAGGTCGTAAAGTTGCGCTGCATCATGGCGTGCATCGAAACCGTTTCGGCGTCGCGCGCGGCGCGGTCGGCGGCATCGAACAGGTCGCGCTCAAAGTCCTCGCGCCCACAGGTCTTGACGGCCAGGATATTCGTGACCGCGTCGGACAGCACGCCCGACAGCTTGTTCTGCGCGGCGGACGTCGCGGCCGAAAGCGGCATGATGCGCTTGTACATAAGCCAGACAAACGCAATGTAGACGACCATGATGCCCACCAGGATCACGGTAAACGTCGGCACCACCGGAGCGAGCGCCGCCACCGTGCAGACAACCGAGGTGATGGTGGGAATGAGCGAATACACCGTCACGTCTACCAGCCCCGTATAGCCGCTCATAAAACGACTCGTCTGGCTCACGAGCGATCCGCCAAAGCGGCTGGTGTGGAATGTCATGGATTGATTGGAGAGCGTGTCGAAGCACAGGCGCGCCAGGTGATAGTTGCCCGCAATCTCGAGCTTGTAGACGGTGTAGTCCTGCAGCTTGGAGAGGATCTGGCCCACTAGGTTAACGAGCACGAGCGCCAGAATGTAGGGACCAAAGACCTCGAATACTTGATCGCCCGCCACGGAACCCGCTTGGACGCGGTCGACGATGAGGGCCATCACGTAGGTGTTGGCAAACGTGAGCAAAAAGATGTAGCCCGCCGACGAGAACACCGAGAGAAAGACGATCAGCGGCTGCGTGCGCGTGACGTCCCAAAAACGCTGCAGCGTGCGGCGCACGGTGGAGCGTTTGAGCGGACTGGTGTTTCTCTGAGACATGGGCTTCCTTTCGCGTCTGATAGGGCGAAACGCCATTGTTGCACACTAAAGCGCACTTCAGGCAAGTGCAACGCGAAAAGCGCCCGCGTCCCGCGCTTGCGCAGGCGCCCCGCCGTCAGATGCAGCTAGTCCTCGTCTTTTTGGTCTGCGAGCAGCTCCGCAGACGTGAGTCCCAAGATCTCGTCGGCCTCCCGCGCGTCTTCCAGCGCGTCGATGTCCTTGAGCTTGCGCTCCATGACGTTGGTGCGCGTGGTAATGATGCCCTCGACCGTTTTGCCCGCGGTCTCGATCTGCTGCTGGGCGCGGCGCAGCGCCTTTTGATAGCGCGGCAGCTCGGCCTTGACAGCGGAGAGCACGCGCAGTACATCGTCGGTGCGTTTTTGCAGCTTAAACGTTTGGTAACTCATCTGCAGGCTGTTGAGAATGGCCGCCATGGTGCTAGGGCCGGCAACGTTGACATGATAGTCGCGGCCCAGGGTCTCGATAAGCCCGGGGCGGCTGACGACCTCAGCGTACAGCCCCTCAAACGGAACGAACATGATGCCAAAGTTGGTGGTCACGGGCACGCTCAGATACTTTTCGCAGATGTCCTTTGCCTCACGCTTGACCATAGCGTCAAGCGTCTTGCGCGCGGCGGCGACGGCATCCGCGTCGCCCGACTCCTGGGCATCGAGCAGATGCTCGTACGCGTCGCCCGGGAATTTGGAGTCAATCGGCAGCAGTACGGGGTCGCCCTCGTCTACCGGCAGCTTGACGGCAAACTCAACACGCTCCGAGGCGCCGGGCTTGGTGGCAACGTTTTCCAGATACTGATCGGGTGTGAGGATATCCGCCAGGATCGCGCCCAGCTGCACCTCGCCCAAAATGCCGCGCGCCTTGACGTTACCCAGCACGCGCTTAAGGTCGCCCACGCCAGTGGCGATAGATTGCATGTCGCCCAGGCCCTTGTACACGGCCTCGAGCTGGTCGCTCACCTGCTTAAACGATGCAGACAGACGGTCGTTGAGCGTGCGAGCGAGCTTCTCGTCCACCGTCGCGCGCATCTGATCGAGCTGCACGTTGTTGTCTTTGCGGATGGCGCCCAGCTGAGCATCGACCGTCTCGCGCACCTTGTCCAGGCGATGCTCGATGCCCTCGCGATTGGCGCCGAGCTGTTGGGCCGTCTCACGGCGCAGGTCATCCATCCGGTCACCAGCTTGCGAGAACTCGCGTGCGATGGCCAGGTAACGTTGCTGCTCCACGGCCGCATCGGTCGTCTGCTGCTGCGCGATGGCATTGGCCGTGCGGCGTGTTTCGGCCAGCGCGACGTTCAGGGCATCGAGCGCGTTGTTGGCCTGCTCGAGTGCTGCCAGCGTTTCCGCGCTACTGTCGCCACGCTCCCGCAACTCGGCACGAAGGCCCTTGAGCTGCAGGGCACAGGCCGCAGCGACCCCCACCGCCACCAAAGCAATCACAATAAGTGCAATATCAATTGCAGACATAAACTCCGCCCAACAAACCCAATCGATCATCAATCAAAACCGCGATCAATCTTACCCCGCCACACACACGGATCACTCACTGCCTTGCAGACAAATTTCTCTTAGAGCCGCGGACGCTAAAACGCTAGCTCTCCCAGCCGGCGCGGATGGTTGTTATGACGTCACCTAAGCGCTGGCCTAGGGCCGCTAGATGCTGGAGCACCTCGTTGGGCGATGCGCCGTTGAGGATGCACGTGAGGGCATACGACGCCAGAAAGATGGCCGCAAGCCCCAGCGGGATGAGCACGATCATCGCCAAGGTGCGCAGGCGCTGGCCCACGCGGCGACGACGCGCACGACGCTTGTCGAACGCGAGCTCCTGCGCATATGAATCTTGCTGTACGGAATAGGCCTCTGGTGCCGATTCACACCCGGGCACAGCTGCAGGTACAGCAGCGGGCACGACATTTTGCGCAAAGGGCTGGACTGCCGCCCCTTGCATTTGCATCTCCATGAGTCGTTGCTGCTGACGCAGCATGCGCTCAGCTTGTTGCTGCGGAGTCTCAAGAAACAAATCCATGCTGGCCTCCAAAATCGGAGCATTCGACGCTTACGCCCAGCATCCCGCACCGCCATGACCGCGACAACGCAATCCGTAGCAATAGCCGCAAAGTTTCTTGTTGACAAAAGCTGTCGAAAACCTCAACAACTCCCCTACCAGCACTTTCTCTGAGCTTTTTTCGCCAACAATCTTTTGGCCTTCCACCCTTACGCCAACTGACCAAAATCTAACCAAAAGCTTGACGAAAATTGTGGGGACAGGGA
>UREM01000031.1 GCA_900546775.1 uncultured Collinsella sp.
ACCTTGGCGACGCCCTCCTCGCTGGGGAGGTCGAACATCGTCTGCTGCAGCACGTCTTCGCAGATGGCGCGCAGGCCGCGGGCGCCGGTCTTGCGGGCAAGCGCCATGCGGGCGATCTCGTGCAGGGCCGCGTCCTCAAACTCAAGATCGACGTCCTCGAGCTGGAACATCTTACGGTACTGGCGCACCACGGCATTCTTTGGCTCGGTCAGGATCGACACCAGGTCGTCCTCGTCGAGCGCCTGCGTCTGGGTAACGACGGGCGTACGTCCCACGAACTCGGGGATCATGCCGAATGCATTGAGGTCCTGCGGGAGTACCTGGCGCAGCAGGTCGTTCTCGTCGACCGAGGTGGGGCCGGCGATCTCGGAGTTAAAGCCCACGCCCTTGTTGCCAACGCGATCGGCGATGATCTTATCCAGACCCACAAAGGCACCGCCGCAGATAAACAGGATGTTGGTCGTGTCGATCTGCAACAGTTCCTGCTGGGGATGCTTGCGGCCGCCGGTGGGCGGAACGCTTGCCACCGTGCCCTCAAGAATCTTAAGCAGCGCCTGCTGAACGCCCTCGCCCGAGACATCGCGGGTAATGGAGAGGTTCTCGGCCTTGCGGGCGATCTTGTCAATCTCATCCACGTAGATAATGCCCACCTGAGCGCGCTCAATGTCGCCATCGGCAGCATTGATGAGCTTGAGAAGGATGTTCTCCACGTCCTCGCCCACATAGCCGGCCTCGGTGAGCGCGGTGGCATCGGCGATGGCAAACGGCACCTCGAGGATGCGCGCGAGCGTCTGGGCCAACAAGGTCTTGCCGGTACCGGTGGGACCGAGCAGCAGGATGTTGGACTTGGCAAGCTCTACCTCGTCCATATCGTCGTCGAACTGCGAGCCCATGCCGCCGTCAAAGGCAGACACCGCGGCGCCACCCTCGATCACGCGGCGATAGTGGTTGTACACGGCCACCGACATGGCGCGCTTGGCGTCCTCCTGACCCATGACATAAGCCGAAAGCTCGTCATAGATCTCGTGCGGCGTCGGCACGTGCGTGATGACCTGGCGGTCGTCCTCGAGCTCAAAGCCCTCGGCCTCGGGGTCCACGGCGGGCTGCCCAGCAGCCTGACCGTGGTCGTTAAGAAAGCCCGGCAGCTTACCGCTGCGGGCAGCGTCCATAAAGTCCGATGCCAGCGACTCCTCCAAGATCTCGGAGCAGGCGGCGACGCACTCGTCGCAGATAAAGATGTTGGTCGGGCCCTTTACAAGGCGGCGCACCTGGCCCTGCTCTTTTCCGCAGAAGGAGCAGCGGATGGGGTTGCCGTTCTCGTCAAAGTTGTCCTGCATGTTTCCTGCCATCCTAGGCGTCCTTCGCGGCGAGATCGCGCGAGGTGACGATACGGTCGATCAGGCCGTAGTCGAGGGCCTCGGCAGCGGTCAGGTAGTTGTCGCGCTCGGTATCGGCCTGGACCTTCTCGATGGGCTGGCCCGAGGCATCGGACAGGATCTGATTGAGCTCGCGGCGGGTCTTCTTGATCTCCTCGGCAACGATCTCGATCTCGGTCTGCTGGCCCTGGGCACCGCCGCTGGGCTGGTGAATCATGACCTTGGAGTGCGGCAGGCAGAAGCGCTTGCCCTTGGCGCCAGCCGAAAGCAGCACGGCGGCCATGGACGCAGCCATACCGACGCAGATGGTGGAGACCTGCGGCTTGATAAAGTTCATGGTGTCAAGAATCGCCAGGCCGGAGTAAACCTCGCCGCCGGGCGAATTGATGTAGAGCGAGATATCCTTCTCGGCATCCTGGCTCTCAAGATGCAGCAGCTGGGCAACGACCAGGTTGGCGCTGACGGAGTTGATCTCCTCGCCCAAGAAGATGATGCGGTCGTTGAGCAGGCGCGAATAGATATCGTAGCTGCGCTCGCCGCGCGGCGTCTGCTCGATAACGTATGGCACGAGGGCGGAATCGAACTTAGCGATCATACGCATCTCCATTTCTCTCTTGCGGACCAAATTGGTTCTAGATAAACGTACGGTGCCCGCATGCTATGCATTGGCTGGCACCGTACGAAGCAACCGGATAACCGGTGTATAACTTTACCCCATCACAGGCGCACGCATGCGCTCGCAGGCAAGGTGGCGAGAATTACTCGGCGTCCTTGGCGGTCTCGTCGACCTCGGTCACCTTGGCGTTCTCGACCAGGTGGTCGACGGCCTTGGAGCGACGGATAGACTCACGGACGGCAGGCATGCGGCCATCGGCGATGAACTCGGCCTTGGAAGCCTCGACGTCCTTGACGCCGGCCTTCTCGAACTCGGCATTGATGTCGTCCTCGGTGACCTCAATCTTGAGCTCACGGGCGAGGGCGTCGAGCGCCAGGGACTCACGGGCAACGTCGTTGGCCTGCTTGTGCAGGTCGCCGATGAACTGCTCCATGGTCAGGCCGGAAGCGGGCAGCCAGGTGTCCAGCGTCATGCCGCGGGCAGCGAGGTTGGACAGGAAGTTCTGGCCAAGCTCCTCAAAGACGGACTGCTCGTAGTCGGCATCCATCTCGTCGAGCTGCAGGCGCTCGGCGAGAGCGGAGACGCAACGGTTCTCCTTCTCGGCCGGGAGGCGGGAAGCCTTGTCCTGCTCGATCTCGATCTTGATGGCGTCGCGCATAGCGTCGATGCTGTCGAAGCCAAAGTCGGACTTGACGAGCTCGTCGGTGAGCTCGGGGGTGTTGCGGACCTTGATGCCCTTGACGGTGACCTCGACGGTGTGGGTCTCGGCCTCCTCGCCCTCCTCGGCCTCGTCGGTCCAGGTGACGGACTTGACGTCGTCAACGTTGGCGCCGATCAGAGCCTCGTTGAACTCGGCGGGGTTGCTGTCGCTACCGGCGATGAGCATACGGCCCTCGGCGGCGAAGTTATCGGCGTTCTCGACGGCCTTAAGGTCGACGGTGACGTAGTCCTCGGCCTCGACGGCGCGACCCTCGACGTCCTCGAAGGTGGCACGGTAGTTGAGAAGCATCTCGACCTGGTTGTTGATCTCGGACTCGGTGACCTCCGCAGGGGGCATCTCGATCTCGACAGCGTCGAAGGAGGAGAGCTCAGCGGCAGGACGCAGGGAGAACTCGACGGTGTAGGTGTAGTCCTCGTGATCCTTGGCGAGGTCGAGCTCCTTGTAGTCACCGTTCTTGGTGGGGACGATGTCCAGCTCGTTGAGGACGGCGGGCTCGTTGGCGGCGATCAGGTCGTTGGTGGCCTGAGCGAGGGTAGCCTCGGCGCCAAGAGCAGAGTCGATGACCGGACGGGGAGCCTTACCGGCACGGAAGCCCGGGAAGCGGTACTTCTTGGCGGTGTCCTTGTAGGCCTTCTTGATCGCGGCGTCGACGTCGGCGGCCGGGATGGTGACCGTAGCGGTGAGCTTGGCGTCCTTGACGTCAGAAGCGGTGATGTTCAACACGTTCCTCCTCATACTGCCCAGCTTATCTGAGGTGCTGGTACCTTTATGCAACAAAGAGTCGCGACGGCCGAAGCCGACGCAGATGCGTTGGTGCGGGCGAAAGGACTCGAACCTTCACGGGAATCCCACCAGAACCTAAATCTGGCGCGTCTACCAATTCCGCCACGCCCGCATGAGCGCACAGACTAGGAATGATAGCAGATACGAACGGCAAGCGCACGCATACGTTTTACAGGCTCACGACCTCACCACGAGTGCGAAAGGCGGGGCGAGTTGCCCCGCCCCGCCAATTACGACTTGTTCGCCGACCCGCTACTCCCCCAGCAGGGCCTTCTCGGGCGTGATGGGCAGTGAGCGAACCTGATGGCCGGTGGCGTGCGCCACGGCCGAGGCCACGGCGGCGAGCGGCGTGTTGATGACGACCTCGCCGATCGACTTGGCGCCAAACGGGCCCGTCGGCTCGTAGCTCGGCTCAAAGGCCACGCGAATGCTGCCGATATCCAGACGCGTGGGCAGCTTGTAGCTCATAAAGTTGCCGGTGCGCAGGCGGCCGCGGTCGTCGTGCTCGACGATCTCGTAGAGCGCGTGACCGATACCCTGGGCAATGCCGCCCTCGGCCTGGACGCGCGCGAGCGCCTCGTTGATCACGGTGCCGCAATCGACGGCAGCGGCGTAATCCACCACGGTCACCTTGCCGGTAGCCTTGTCGACCTCGACCTCGGCAATGCCGGCCATAAACGGCGGGGGCGAAACGGGCAGGCAGGCAGAGGCATGCGAGGTCAGCGCGTCGCCGCCCGCGATGTTCTTGACGCACAGGTTGGCAAAGTCGCGCAGCGTGAGGTAGCGGTTCTGCTCGCGTGCGGCACGCTCGTCGGACAGGCGCACGTACTGGCCGTCGAAGACCACGTCGGCGGCGTCAACGCCCCACATCTGGGCGGCCTTGGCGCAAATCTTCTGGCGCAGCTCGGTCGCGGCGTTCTTGGCGGCAAGGCCCGTCACGTAGGTACCGGAGCTCGCGTACGAGCCGGCGTCGAACGGCGACACGTCGGTGTCCACGCCGCGCACCACGATCAGCGAGCTCTCCACGCCCAGCTCCTCGGCGGCAATCTGCGCCAGGATCGTGTCGACGCCCATGCCGTTATCGGTGGCGCCGGTGCCGATGGTAATGAAGCCATCCTCTTCCAGGCGCATGTCGATGCCGCCGATATCCACGTTGGAAATGCCCGAGCCCTGCATGGTGAGCGCGCAGCCCAGGGCACGCACGCGGTCGCCCAGGTCGACGGCCAGCGGCTTGTCGCGCCAACCGATCATGTCCATCGCGCGCAGCAGGCAGCGGTCGAGCGCACAGGCGTTGAGCTTCTCGTTGTAATACTGCGGCATGATCTCGCCCTCGCGCACGATGTTTTTAAGGCGCAGGTCGGCGGGGTCCATGTGCAGCATGTCGGCGAGCTCGTTAACGGCGCTCTCCACGGCAAACTGGCCCTGGGTGGCACCGTAGCCACGATACGCGCCGCCGCGATTGGTATTGGTGTAGACGGCGTCCCAGCTAAAGCGGCTCGCCTTCACGTGGTTGTAGATGGGCAGGCTCTTGTGGCCCGAAAGCCCGATCGTCGTGGTGGCGTGCTCGCCATACGCACCGGCGTTGGACAGCGTATGCAGGTCGATGGCCGTGATGGTGCCGTCGTTCATGGCGCCCAGCTTAACGGTCATCTGCATCTGGTGGCGCGAGTTGCCCGCGGTGATGGTCTCCTCGCGGGTGTAGCAGCAGTAGCTCGGACGGCCGGTCTGCTGGGTAACGAATGCCACGAAGATCTCGCAGCAGCCCGTCTGCTTGGAGCCAAAGCCGCCGCCGATGCGCGGCTTAATGACCTGCACCTGCGACTGCGGAATATCGAGCGACTGAGCGACCATGCGGCGCACGTGGAAGGGCACCTGCGTAGAGGTGGTCACCGAGATGCGCCCGAATGCGTCAGTCGTCGCGAAGGCACGGAAGGTCTCCATGGGCGCGGTCTGCGTGGCCTGGCTGGTGTAGGTGCGCTCAAAGACGATGTCGCTCTGGGCGAAGGCCTCGTCAAGGTCGCCAAAATCGCTGGTACCGCTGCACACCAGGTTGCGCGGGACATCGCCGCCCTGCGGGAACATAAAGGTCACGTCGCCCTCGGGGTGGACCACGATGTCGTTATCGAGTGCCTGGGTAAAGTCGAGCAGGGGCTCGAGCACCTCGTAGTCGACCTTGATGAGCTTGAGCGCCTTGTCGGCAGCCTCCTCGGTCTCGGCAGCGACGATCGCCACCTCTTCGTTTTGGTAGCGCACGAGGTTCTCGAGGATCAGACGGTCGTAGGGACTCGGCTGCGGATAGCTCTGACCGGCGATGGTAAAGCGGCGCTTGGGCACGTCCTCGTAAGTGTAAACGCCCACGACGCCGGGCACCTTCAGGGCACGCGACGTATCGATGGAGCGGATCTTGGCGCGGGCATAGGGGCTGCGCTTGAGTTTGACGATCAGGGCGCCGGCGGGCACCATATCGCCCGTGTAGACGGGACGGCCCTCGAGCAGCGCCTTCGAGTCCTTCTTGGGCTGCTTGTGGGTAATCTGCTTGTAGGAGACGCCGTCGCAGCTGGTATCGTTGACCGGCAGCTCGGGCATCTCAAAGCCCACCTGCACGCCGGACTCGTTGAGGAAGCGGACGATGGCGCGCAGCTGGCTCTCGTAGCCGCTGCAACGGCACAGGTTGCCGGCGAGCTGGCGCGAGAGTTCCTCGCGCGTGGCGACGAGGCTCGGGTCCTCCTTGGCGGCGCGGGCAAGCGCCAGCACGTTCATGATAAGGCCGGGGGCGCAAAAACCGCACTGCTCGGCGCCTTCGGCAGCCATCGCGCGGGCAAGCGCCTCGGACTCGACCTTGAGACCCTCGAGCGTGGTGATGGTATGGCCCTCAACGCGCGCGGCGGGAACCGAGCAGCTCAGCACCGGGTCGCCGTCGAGCCACACCGTGCACAGGCCGCAGTTGGTGGTCTCGCAGGCGCAGCGCACCGACGCACAACCCTGCTCGCGCAACAGTGCAAAGAGCATGGTGTCGGGGGCAATCTGAACCTTGACCTTACGGCCGTTGAGCGTAAAGGAAAGATCGATGAGTTTGGCAGCCATTAGCGCACCTCGCTAGAATCGACGCCGGGCACGCGGCGGCAGGAATACTCGTCCGTGGCGAACTTGGGGATCTGCACGGTCTCGAGCTCGCGGGCAAGCGCGGCCGAAAGCTCGATGCCGGCGGCGCGACGCACAGCCTGGATGGCGAGCGGGGCAGAGATGCGGCGGCGGTAGTCGGCCGAGCCCCACAGGTTGGTGCCGTAGCTCAGCGAGCGCACGGACACGGCCAGGGCGCGCAGCTCGTCCTCGGAAGGCTGCTCGCTGGTGAGGCCACATGCCTCGCCCTGCAGCAAGGTCGCGCGCAGCGGGCGGGCGCCCACGGTGACGTGCCAGGTGTTGTCCCACCAGGCGGCGGTGACGTTGAGCGAGGGGAAGTCGGTCGCAGCCTTGCGCACGGCCTCGTAGCTCGCGCGGTAATCGTGCTTGACGACCACGACGTGCTCGATCACGTCGCGCACATAGCCCATGTCCACGAACTCGGCGAGCGGCACACGGCCGGCACCCGTCAGCTCAACGTAAGAGTCGAGCGCGAGGAAGGCGGAGAGAACGTCCGAGAAGCCAAAGCGGCCATAGATGCTGCCGCCCACCGTGGCGGTATTGCGCAGCTGCACGCCCACGATATCGTGAACGGCGAACTCGAAGACATTGTTGACAAGCGCGTTGAGCTCGGCATGGCGCTCGAGCTGGCGCAGGGTGCACATGGCACCGATGCGAAACTCGGTCTCGGTCTCCTCGATCTGATCGAGTCCGCAGGCCGAAAGGTCAATCGCCGTCGCCACACGACGCGAACCCAGGCGCATCCAGATGCCGCCGCCCACAATCTTGTTGTTGCGGTTCTTCTGCAAGAGCTCATAGGCTTCGGCCGCGTTTCCAACACGGACGTAGGTACCGAACTTGAGCACGTTCTCCCCCATCTCTTTACTTGTCCAGTACCTCTAAGTGTACCAAACGAGGGCGAACGACCCTCACCACCATAGAAAAAGGCTCCCGGCCAATATGGTCGGGAGCCTTAAGCTCATCAGCTGATGCTGTATGGAGCTATGTTGAGCTGGATTTAGCAGACGCCCTGGGCGAGCATGGCGTCGGCGACCTTCAGGAAGCCGGCGATGTTGGCGCCCATGACAAAGTTGCCCTCCTGGCCGTACTCCTTGGCGGTGTCGTCCACGTTGTGGAACATGCCGCGCATGAGCTGCTCGAGCTTGCCGTCGACCTCCTCGAAGGTCCAGGACAGGTGCTCGGCGTTCTGGCTCATCTCCAGGCCGGACACAAGTACGCCGCCGGCGTTGGCAGCCTTACCGGGCATAAAGGCGACGCCGTTCTCCTGGAAGTAGGTCGTGGCCTCGATGGTCGTAGGCATGTTCGCGCCCTCGCCGACCACCTTGCAGCCGTTGGCGACGAGCGCCTGGGCGTCCTCGAGCAGCAGCGTGTTCTCGCGAGCGCAGGGCAGCGCGATGTCGCAGGGCAGCTGCCAAACGCCACGGCCGTCGCCCTCGTGCCACACGGCGTTGGGCTTCTCGTCAACGTACATAGCGAGCGTAACGCCCTTGTCGTGGCCGGAGCGCTTCTTGTTGTAGACATGCTCGAGCACGGTGTAGTCGATGCCGTCGGGATCCTCGACCCAGCCGTGGGTATCGGAGCAGGCCAGCACCTTGCCGCCGAGCTGAGCGACCTTCTGGACGGCGTAGATAGCGACGTTGCCGGAGCCGTGAACGACGACGTTCTTGCCTTCGAAGGAGTCGCCGCGGCTCTTGAGGTACTCGTCCACAAAGTAGACCAAACCGTAACCGGTGGCCTCGGTACGGGCGAGCGAGCCGCCAAAGGAGAGGCCCTTGCCGGTGAGGACGCCGGTCCACTCGTTGGTCAGGCGCTTGTACTGACCGAACAGGTAGGCAACCTCGCGGCCGCCAACGCCCAGGTCGCCGGCGGGAACGTCGGTGTTGGGGCCAATGTGGCGATAGAGCTCGGTCATGAAGGACTGGCAGAAGTGCATGATCTCGTTGTTGGACTTGCCCTTGGGGTCAAAGTCGGAGCCGCCCTTGCCGCCGCCCATGGGCAGGGTGGTCAGGCTGTTCTTGAGGATCTGCTCCAGGCCCAGGAACTTGAGCATGCCCAGGGTGACCGTCGGGTTAAAGCGCAAGCCGCCCTTGTAGGGTCCAATGGCAGAGTTGAACTCGACGCGGTAGCCGCGGTTGACCTGAACCTTGCCCTGGTCGTCGACCCAGGGAACACGGAACATAACGATGCGCTCGGGCTCGACGAGACGCTCCAGCAGGGCGGCCTCCTCGTACTCGGGGTGGGCGTCGAGCGCCGGCTGGATGGTGCCGAGGATCTCGGTCGCGGCCTGGATGAACTCAGGCTGCTCGGGATAGCGGGCCTTGAGCTCTTCGAGAACTTTCTGCGTGTAGCTCATGCTTCCTCCAATGATGGGAAACGAAAAATGTTGGTCGCGGCACCCTATGCGCCGCGAACTTTATCGAGTATGGATAATATCGCACTGTTGCAACAAAGTTTCGCATAAGCCGACGAGCAGATGTTTCGTTTTGATTACGATGCAGGTAGAAGCGTTTTTGAGCACATAACGTGCAGATCGCGTGTTTCAAGGCTGTTTCGTCCACATGTTTCTAACCACCACATTGGGGCACCTTTGTGGTGGTGTTGGCGGTTAGAGGACGAGCTGATGGTAGTCGGCGGGGGTTATACGGCCTTCGGTGGCAGCACGGAAGGCGGCGAGGACATCGCCGAATGGGCCTTCGCGGTGTGCCTCGCGATACGCCGCGGCGGCCGCTTCCTCTTCCGCAGTATGTCCACAGCCACCGCAGCCGCAGGTACAAGGCTCGGAACCATCGCAAGCGCAAGGCTCTCCCGTGTCGGGGCAAATATCGTGAGACACGGCAGCTCCCATCGTCTAGGCGAGTAACTCGGCTGCCGCAAACTCCTCGGGTGTATTGACGTTTTCGAAGCAGAGCGTCGAGCCCGCGGCCTTAACAATCTGCGGCTCATCCAGATACCCGGCGTTCACCCGGTCGATCAGGCAGCGAATGCGCTGGCGGTCGCAGGCAAGCAGCTCATGGGCAACCGGCGCACACGCGTCACGGTGCCAGACGGCGCAAAGCGGCTCAATCCCCCGCTCCTCGCGCGGTACACACACGTCGAGTGCTTCGGCCTCAACACGATCGGCAAGCGCGCCGATGAGCTCTGGCGAGACAAACGGCATATCGCAGGCGACGATCGCCACGAGCGGCAATCGGGCAGCGGCCAACGAGCTCGCGATGCCGCGCATGGCACCAGCCGGCCCTTCAAGATCCGCCACCACACGCGGCACCAGACCGCCAAACGTGCGTTGCTCAAGATAGGCAAGCTCGCCGGGGCGGGAGGTCGTCACGACCAACTCGCCGGCAACTTGCGCCAACCGACCCAGCACGCGTTCGATGAGTGGCTCGCCGCAAAACGCCATGCGCGCCTTATCGCAACCCATGCGCGAGGACAGCCCGCCCGCTTGGACGACACAAGAAAGATCGGCCCGTCTTACGGTAGTCATACGGCAAAATACCCCCATCGGCACGTTCAAAACCCGGCACAAGGGCCCAAATACCGTAGGTGATAAAACAGACGACACGGCGAGCCCAAACAAAAACAAAACAGCGCCTTTGCGGCACTAAGACCGCGAACACAAAAGCGCTGGTAGCGTATGGCGGGAACGTATGTGAATCGAACACATCCAAGACGTTTTGCACGCCTCGCAACGGTTTTGAGGACCGCGGAGCCCACCGGAGCCCATCCGTTCCCAAGTGCGGCGGTATTTTACCAAACTAGCAGGTTTCATGGCGAACAGTGATACGGCAACCCCTAGCGCAGCGATCTTAGGCCGCCAGCGTCTTTGTCGAGCACCGTAAAGCGCACGGCATCCAGGTGTTCCAAGATGCTGATGGCACGTTTGCGCGACACACCCAGGGCCTCGCGCAGGGCGCTCGTGGTAGCAGCGCCACCGGCAGCCTCGATAGCGGCGGCGACGAGCTCGCGCGCATGGGCCTCGGCGGCAGCGGACAGGGCAACGTCGCGCTCGACCTTCACGATGGAGCGGTTGAGCGAAAGCTCGCGCAGAGCACGCGTCATGGTATCGCGATCGAGCTGCAGCCGCTCGCTCACCTCGGGCAGCGTCGGCGCATCAAGGCCGGCCCCATCAAGCAGCGCCACGATGCGGTCGCAGGCCTCATGCACCACGCGCGCGGCAGCAGCGGCCGAGTGCGGGTCAAACACCTCGGTCCCCTCGGCGGCGCACACGCCACGCGAGCAGCCCTCAGCAATCAACGCCGCGGCAACGGCCTCATCCGCAGCGGGCCAGGCGGCGTGAGCGACCGCGCCGGGCGTAAAACCCGTCTCCTTGGGAGCGGCCGCATGCATGGCGGCAAGGGTCGCCGCCAGCACGTCCATAGCGGCATCGAGCACAGCGCCATTTGCGAACAACGTGCCTTCCGAGCCGGCAAGCTCAAAAACAACACCCTGCGTCACCAACTCCTGCAGTGCGACGTCGGCCTCACCAGCAACAAGATCGAGCGCCTCGGCAACATCAATCGCCGTAACCGGCAGCGTCTGCAACGCCAGCCAAGCGCCCACACCGCCCGCGATATCGCCGGACTCGAGCGCCGCTCCCCCGCCGAAAGCTCGCGCGAGCGACGGCAGCGCGAAAGCAGCACACGCCCGCCGCCAATGAGCATAACGGGCGAATACGACAGCACCACGGCATGGTCGCCGGCACGCAGCGGCAGCGGTTCCTCCAAGCGCACCTGCACGGTACGGGTCTCTCCCACCGCCATGGGGGCCTCGCCCTCCATAAGCATGATGCGGCCGACGACCTCCGCCGTGCCGGCCATCACATGTACGCGCGCACCCGACTCGAGCACGCGCGGCTTGGCGCCCTCGCGGCCCAGATACGTAAACGTCATCATAAAGCGCAGCGTCTGGCCAAAACGACCTTCCACGCCCAGCATCTCGCCGCGATCGAGCGCGGCGACGGCATCGCCCACCAAGTTGAGCGCCACGCGCTGACCGGGCAGCGCCTGTTTCGTGTCGCCATGCACCTGGATTCCACGCACACGGCATACCGTACGCGACGGCAAAGCCATCAGCTCGTCGCCCACCGAAACCGGCGCATCGTGCAGCGTACCCGTCACGACAGTGCCGGCGCCCTTGATCGTAAAGCAGCGGTCAATCGGCAGGCGCGGCGCGGCATCGCCCCGCTCGACACGTTCGCGACAGGCATCCCAACAGGCACCCACCTGCCCATCGAGCACGGCGAGCAGCCTTTCGATCCCCTCGCCCGTCTTGGACGACACAGGCACAATCGGTGCGCCCTCAAACACGGTACCCGACAAAAAGTCATCGGCGTCGAGCTCGGCAAGTTCGGTCATCTCGTCGTCCGCAAGGTCGCACATGGTCAGCGCCACTACCATATGCGTGACGCCCAGCAGCTCCAGCACATGCACGTGCTCGCGGGTCTGCGGCATCACGCCTTCGACGGCCGATACCACCAGCACAGCAACGTCGATGCCCGTGGCACCCTGCACCATGGCACGCAGGTAATGCGCGTGGCCCGGCACGTCGACCAGGCCGACAATCTTGCCGCTCGGCAGCGCCAGCTCGCCAAAACCCAGCTCCACCGTCATGCCGCGGCGACGCTCGACCTCCAGACGGTCGGGATTCTTACCCGTCAGCGCTTCGATAAGGGCCGACTTGCCGTGATCGACATGGCCCGCAGTGCCCACGATAACGGGGCATTCCACGAGCGCCGTATTCAAGTTCATCGGCAAACCACCATGGCCACGCACGCTACCAGCGTGGACGCCGCGGTCTCGATATCGCGATCGCCCACGAGCGTGCGCACGTCAAACAGGATGCGATCGTGCGAAGTGCGCGTGACGACCGGCGTGTCGAGGTCTTGGACGAGCGAGCGTTTGAGCGCGTCGACGGACAGGCGCTCGTCAACAAGACGCACGGCAACGCACATTGTGGGCAACTCCACGGTAGGCAGCGAGCCGCCACCGGGGGTCGACGATTCCTCGACGATTTCCACCTGCACGGCACACGGGGAGCCTGCCTTATCGAGCCCGGCGACCATACGATCGCGCAGCCTGCGGGCACGTCGTTCCAAATGATCCTGCGGCAGCGTGAGCATGCTGAGCACCGGAATATCGCGATGGGCCACGTCGGCACCGTCCATGTAGATGCGAAGTGTAGCCTCGAGTGCCGTCAGCGCGAGCTTGCCCGGACGCAGGGCACGCATAAGCGGATGCGACCCGCAGGCCTGAATAAGGTCGCGGCGGCCCATGATAATACCTGCCTGAGCGGCGCCTAGCAGCTTATCGCCCGAGCACGACACGATATCGAGACCCGCCGCGACCGAAGCCGGCGTAGGTTCCTCACCGCCGCGCACCAGGATGTCATCGGGCAGGAGCGCGCCCGACCCCTGGTCCTCGTAGAACAGCAGCCCATGCTTGTGAGACAGAGCGGCAAGCTCCCGAGAGCCCACCTCCTCGTGAAAGCCCTCGATACGATAGTTGGAAGGTTGGACCTTGAGAATCATGGCCGTATCAGGCGTAATGGCCCGTTCATAATCTGCCAGGTACGTGCGGTTGGTAGCGCCGACCTCGATGAGCTTGGCGCCCGAAGCCGCAATGACATCGGGGATGCGAAAGCTGCCGCCAATCTCGACCAGCTCACCACGGCTGACGATAACCTCTTTGCCCGCAGCGTGAGTCGCCAACACCAGCAGTACCGCGGCGGCGTTGTTGTTGACCACAAGCGCGTCCTCGGCGCCGGTAAGCGAGCGGATCAGCTGCGCGGCATGCTCCTTGCGCGACCCGCGCGAGCAGGTGTCAACGCTGTACTCGAGCGTACTGTACCCGCGTGCGACCTCGGCCACGGCCTTTGCCGCCGACTCCGCAAGCGGGGCGCGACCCAGGTTGGTATGAATGACCACACCCGTGGCGTTGACGGCGGGGCGCAGGCTCGGCAGCGCCGAGCGGTGCGCGCGCCACTCGACGGCCGACGCCAAGTCTCGCTTAGAGCGCGGGGTGGCACCGGCGCGAATGGCGGCGCGTTCCTCGTCGAGCTCGGCCGTGACGGCGGCATGCACTACGGCGTCGCAGGTCTCCCCCGCCGCCTTCACCACCGGCCACTCGGCAAGCAGCTCGTTGACGGAAGGGATGGCGCGCAGGCGGGCACGCACCTCATCGGAAATGTTCTGGCTATCGCTCATGTGCGGCCTTTCAAAACCAAAGGTGAATCAATCGTTCGGACGTCAAGCAATCAGTCGAATCGATCAGACGAGTCAATCATTTGCCATTATCCCCGCACGGCGCGATCTTTTCCACGCGAACGACGTTTTCCTGAGTGAGCGCGGCGCCCGTCAACGGGTCCCAACGCAACGGTGTATGGTCGAGCGGGCCCACGCCGAGCGCGCCGCCCGTGCCGGACCCCCCCGCGCGGCGCCCACCCGGAGCAGCCGAGGTAAAGATGCAGGCCGGGTGCAGGTAGGGCGTGGTCTCCACACGCACGCGGTCGCGCCCCATGTCGCTCACGATATCCACCACCTCACCGTTCTCGATCCCCAAACGGGAGGCCACGTCGGCATTCATCTGAACCGCGTCCAAATCCGCCCCCTCCTCGGCGGCACCGCGGGCCGCAAGCGCGCGCGAGGTGTGCGACTCAAACGGGCGGTTGCCGCTGATCAGGCGGAACATGCCGGGGCCGGGCTCCACCATGGGCGCAATCCAGCCGGGCACGCGGCCCAGGCCCGCGCGCTCCCAAAGGCCCGAGGCAAGCTCGATCTTGCCGGCCTCCACGGTTATGACGGGCTCGCCGGTACGCGGCAGCAGCTGCACGCCCGTATCGGCCCAGCCGCGCTCACGGAGCTCATCGAGGTCGATGCCAAAGGGCGCTACCTGGGCCGCCGCCAGATCATCGGGCGTAAAGGCAAAGTACTCACCCTTGCCGCAGGCCCGCGCCAGGCCGGTAAAGATCTCCCAACCGGGACGCGTGTCGAAATGCTGCACCGGTAGCGCGGCGCCGCGATAATAGACGCGCGCGTCGCTCCTCCCCCGCACCGTGCCCACGCCGCGATCCGCCTCGAGATAGGTCACGTCGGGCAGGATGTAGTCCGAGGCCGCCGCGGTCTCAGACATGCGGATATCGATGGTCACCAAGAGGTCGAGCCTGCTCAGGATATCGAGCCAAGCGTCCACGTTGCCATAACCTGCGCCCGGGTTGCTCGCATAAACAAAGAGGCCGCGCATCTCGCCCGCAAGGATCGACTGGCCGATGGTGGTGCAAAGACCGCGAACCGGGTCCACGAGCGGGTAGCGCTCGGAGCCGAGCTTGGGCATGGCGGGCACCGGCGGAGCCGGAAAACACTCGGGGTCCAGGTCTCCCAGCATGAGCGGCGTGGACGGGTTGAGCGCCCCGCCAGCGTGCCCGATGCAGCCAAGGAGCGCATCAAGCATGCAGATGGCGCGCGCCGTCTGAGTGCTGTTGGCATACGCGATGCCGATGCCACCGTGAAAGCCCGCGTCCACCACGGCCGTGGGGGCAGCCTCGGCAAGGTCGCGCGCGGTCGCTCGGATATCCTCGGCCGGCACGTCGCACACGCCCTCCGCCCACTCGGGCGTCCACGCGGCGGAAGCGGCGGCAAGCTCGTCGATCCCCGTGGTATAGCGCGCAACAAAATCGTGATCGTAGAGGTCCTCGGCAATCAGCACGTGCGCGATGCCCAGCAGCAGCGCCAAATCGCAGCCGGGGCGCACGCGGAGCCAGCGGTCGGCAAGGGCGGCCGAGCCGCTACGACGCGGGTCGACGACGATGATCTTGGCCCCGCGCGCACGGGCGGCGTTTAACGTGTCGACCGCCCCCGCCGTGGAGGAATCCACGAGCGAGCGACCCAAAAACATGATGCAGTCGGTATGGGCGAGGTCGGAAACGGGGCTGTACCCCAGGCTGTGTTCCCAACCCGTAAGACGGCTCACCTCGCAGGCGCCGTCCGCCCCGTAGATGTTGGGGCTGCCGAGCGCCCACATAAAGCGCTGGGCCCAGTAGCGGTCAAACGAGGGCACGCCGAGCGTCATGCCGAGCGCGCGCGGGCCGGCCCCATCGAGAATGCTCTGCAGGCGCTCAGCGATCTCGGCAAACGCGGTATCCCAGGAGACCTCGTCAAAGCCCGAGCCGTCCGCGCGGCGGCGAAGCGGGTGCAAGATACGGCCCTCGCCATCAAACGGCATGGAGAGGCGGTGGCGCCCGCGCCGGCAGAGGGCTCGTGCCGTGCAAGGGTGCCCCTCAACGGGAAGCTCGGCGCGCACGCCGTCCTCCCCTGCCACAGCCCAAAAGGCGCAATCGGCATAGCAGCCCCCGCACGTCGTGGCCACATGTCTGTAATCTGCCATCTCGATTACCCCTTTCAAACAGCAAAACCACCACGACGGGGCACTGTCCCCATCGTGGTGGTTTTCAAAGCAAACGTTAGCGTTACTCGGACTTCTTGGCGTAGACAAACCAGTAGCCCAGAGCGATGAGCACGGCACCGCCCACGATGTTGCCGAGCGTCGCAGCGGACAGGTTAAACGCAATGCCCGCGGCGTTGAGCGCATCGGCGCCGGCGATATCGGCACCATAGCCAGCAGCGTGCATCACGGCGCCCATGGGCAAAAAGTACATGTTGGCAACGCAGTGCTCAAAACCGCAGGCCACAAAGGCGGCGATGGGCAGCAGAATGCCCACGACCTTGTCGACGACGGTCTTGCCCGCGGTGCCGATCCACACGGCCAGGCACACAAAGATGTTGCACAGGATGCCGCGGAAGAAGATCGTCACCCAGTCGATCGTCACCTTGCCGGCGGCGACGCTCACCATGGAATTGGCGACCGCTTCGCCGTTGAGCTTATAGATGCCGGCCATGTACACCAAAAAGACGATGAACAGGGCACCGACAAAGTTACCGACCCATACGACGACCCAAGCCTTGAGCATCTGGGCCAGGGTGATCTTTTTGCTCTTGAGCGCGCAGACCATAAGCGAATTGCCGGTGAACAGCTCGGCGCCGCACACCAGCACCAGCACCAGGCCCAGGCAAAAGCACAGGCCGCCCACGACGCGCTGGGCACCCCAGCCCAGCGTGCTGTCGCTCAAGAACACGGTAAAGAACAGGCCGCCGAAGGCGATAAACGCGCCGGCGAACATTGCCAACAGAAAGGCCTTAGCGACCGGCAGTTTAGCCTTGGTCACGCCGGCGGCCTCGGTCTTGGCCTCGATCGCGGCGGGCGCCAGGCAATCGGGAGCGGGGTACTCCACCTTGGAATCTGCCATGTCAATCACTTCTTTCCTAATCAGCAGGGACAAGCGCTCCTATTGCTCTTGCCCCAAGCGGACAAAGTGGGAAAAGTCATTGACAGCCACGGCGTCGTACACGGCGTCAACGGCGTCAAAGACCTCCGGGGACATGGGGTTGTAGAACTCCGTGTCGCCCGGCTGAATCCCTATGAAGACGATATCTTCGCACGAATGCTCAATCTCTTCGATCAGAATCGAAAGCGGAAGCGAATGCGTGGTGAACATCGACTTGCGGGCCACATCGCGCTTGTCGAGCAAACGGATGGACCCGACGGGCAGCGCCATGTCGGCAGCATCGACCAAGACCAGACGCGGCGGACGCTCGCGCTTGATCTCGATGATGTCGTCCTCGGGCGTTTGGCCGCCGTCGATGGTGTACCAACCGGCGATGGGTGCATCCTCCATCTTTTTTGAGAGCACGGGGCCGGCGGCATCGTCGGCGCGCAGCACGCTACCCGCCGTGAGCACAATACCCGCAAAGGGCGCACCGCCCACGCGACCATCCACAACGCGACCCATTACTGCAACCTTCCCGTCAGATACACGCCCGATACATCGCGCACGCGCTCAACCAGATCGCGAAACTTCATCAGAAACGCGACCTGCTGCGCATGCAGGCCAAAGTCGGGATCGAAGAGCGGGTCGATCCCCGCCTTTGCCGAGCCGCGAAAGCCGCGCTGCTCAAAAAGGGCATCGCACGCCGCAAGGAGCGACGGCACGGCGGCCTTGTCGAGCTGGCACTCACCAAAGGAGCGGATGGCCTCGAACTTGGTCTTGGCCTCCCCCTCCTCCATGTCGTCCACGAGGGATCCGAAGACCTTGAGGGGAATGGCCAGGCGGGGCTCGAAGCAGTCGAGCACGCCCGTGTGGTGGCCCACGGCGAGCGTGTAGTAGAGCACGTCGCAGGCCTCCTGGGGCACATCGTCCTCGGTCTCCACAAACTTGCGCGTGAGCTCGTAAAAGACCACCTGGTCGGGCGCATGGCCCAGGCAGGGGTCGACGACGCCCTCGGCGGCCTCGTCGCTTGCGCGCGAGGCATCGCCAAAGGAGCCGCCGAGCATGCCGGGGCCCGCAAAGTAACCAGAGCGGTCCGTGAGTTCCATCTAGCGACCTCCGGCCAGCACCAGATCCTGCAGCGCTGAGTACACCTCAACGCGGCGCGGATCGTCCTGCTTGTCGATGAGCAGCGCCATGGCACCGCGGATATCGCCCTTGGGCGCACCCTCGAGCGTATCCATAAACTCGTTGGCCAGGTCGCGGCCGTAACGGTAACCGCTCATGGCACGCGCCTCGCGCTCGATGGCAACGCGCAGCTTATAGGGCACGCCCGGGTGCAGGATGTCGGCCTGCTCGCCCTCGACCTCCACGGTGGTCTCGGCATGGAGCTTCTGCTCCAAGAGACCGAGCGCCATGGCAAAGCCGTAGATGGTCTGCGCGGGGCTGGGCGGACAGCCGGGGATGTAGACATCGACCGGCAGAATCTTGTCCGTGCCGCCCCAGACACAGTAGTTATCGTAGAAGATACCGCCGGTGCAGCCGCAGGCGCCGTAGGACACCACGATCTTGGGATCGGGCGCGGCCTCAAAAGCGCGCAGGGCAGGCATGCGCATGGCGCGCGTCACGGCGCCGGTGTAGAGCAGCACGTCGGCGTGACGCGGAGACGGCACCACCTTGATGCCGAAGCGCTCCACGTCAAAGACCGGGGTGATCGAACCGAAGATCTCGATCTCGCAGCCGTTGCAGCCGCCACAGTCGACGCGGTAGACGTAGACGGAGCGCTTAATCTTCTTGAGAAGGGTCGCCTTGGCTTTCTCGATGCTCTCGTCGAGCTCGATCTTGCTCGGACGGTACTGCAGGCTCTCCGGCAGCAGCGTGGGTTCAGCCATTCCTACTCCTCCTTCTTCTTATCCAGGTCCATGATGATACCCTCCACGGGTGGCACCTCGGTCGGGGCCGCCGGGGCATCGGGGTTCATGGCGCGGTCGAGTGCCAGCGGGTTGACGCCGTGACCGCCCAAAAACTCCATCGCCGGAGCGGCGGGGCTCTCGGGTGCCAGGTAGCCGCCGGGCACAAGGCCCTCGTTGTTGGCGGTAGTCACCGCGGCGCGGGCGCGCTCGGCATCGAGCTCGCGCTTGCACTCCTGGCAGAGGCACACGGTCTTTGCCGCGGCCTCGGCCTCGAGCGTGCCCGCCTTGTCGAGCAGGCGACGGGCATAGTCGATCTCCTTGTGCGGGGCAAACGGCTTGCCGCAGCGCGCGCAGTGCTCGAGCGTATAGACGCTCTTGCTCGTGAGGTCGGCCTTGCTCATGACGGCGAGCTCGAACTCCTCGGTGAGCTTGATCGCCTCCATGGGGCAGGCCTCCTCGCACCGGCCGCAGAAGATGCAGCGGCCGTAGTCGATCGACCAGGTGATGGTCTCGGCGTTAAGGTCGGTGTCCATGCGGATGGCGTCGGCCGGGCAGGCCACGCCGCAGGCGCCGCAGGCGATGCAGAGCTCGGAGTTGTGCTCCGGCTTGCCGCGCATGTCCTTGTTGGTGGGAAACGGCGCAAACGGGTACTTAACGGTGGCGTCGCCCGCCTTGGCGTTGACTTTCCAGAGTTTCAGCATCCTAGAGCGCCTCCTCATCGAGCGGAGCGGCGGGCGTGCCGGGGGCCTCGAGCGGCGACTTGTCACGCCAGACCGTCTCGAACTGCTCCTTGTCGATCACGCGGTCGGTCTTGGACTTGACGTCGGTGATCGTCACGCGATCGGTGCAGGAGTAGCACGGGTCGAGCGAGCCCACGATGAGCGCGGCGTCTCCCACGGTGTTGCCGCGGAACATGTAGCGCAGCACCGGCCAGTTGCTGTACGTGGCCGCCTTGGCGCGCCAGCGGTAGCACTTCTGGTTGTTGCCGAGCATGGCCCAGTGCACGTCCTCGCCGCGCGGCGCCTCGGTGTAGCCGAGCGCGTACTTGTGCGGGGTGTACTCCCAGTCCTGCGTGAGGATGGAGCCCTCGGGGCAGTTCTCGAGCATGATCTCGATCATGTCGATGGAGTCGAAGACCTCCTGGATACGCACCGCGGTGCGGCCGAAGGCATCGCAGGTGTCGGCCGTAGCGGCGTGCATCTTCTGGATGTCGGGGTCGAGGTAGCCGTCGAAGGGGTGGTCGAAGCGCACGTCGCGCGCATAGCCCGAGCCGCGCATGAGCGGGCCCACCGGCGAGAAGTCGCGGGCGATCTTGCGGTCGAGCAGGCCGATACCGCTCGTGCGCTCGAGGAAGTTGGGCGTGGAGAGCAGCACGTCCACGAGCTCCTGGACCTCACCGCGCAACTGGTGGATGATGCGCAGCGTGTCGAGCTTCTGCTCGGCCAGGATGTCGCGGCGCACGCCGCCGATCACGTTGAGGCCGTAGGTCTTGCGGTGGCCGGTGAGCTTCTCGGCAAGGTCCATGGACTTCTCGCGCACGCGGAAGAACTGCTGGAAGCCGGAATCGAAGCCGGTGTAGTGCGAGGCCAGGCCGATGTTGAGCAGGTGCGAGTGCAGACGCTCCACCTCAAGGACGATGGCGCGGATGTACTGGGCGCGCAGCGGGATATGGATGCCCTGCGCGTGCTCCACGGCCTCGGCGTAGGCGACGGAGTGGGCGCAGCCGCAGATGCCGCAGATGCGGTCCGCGAGGAAGGTCACGGCGTCGTAGTTGAGGCGTGTCTCGGCGACCTTCTCCATGCCGCGGTGCACGTAGAACAGACGGTAGTCGGCGTCGACGATCGTCTCGCCCTCGACAAACAGGCGGAAGTGCCCGGGCTCGTCCGAGGTGATGTGCAGAGGGCCCATCGGGATGAGCGTGGTCTCCTTACCCTTGGTGTCGGCGAGGAACTCGTAGTTCTCCATATCGCTCGCGGGCGCGGGACGGTAGCGGTAGTCCATCGAGTCCTTGCGCAGGGGGTAGAGCCCCTGCGGCCAGTCGTCGGGCAGCACGAGGCGACGGCGGTCGGGCAGGCCCTCGGGAATGAGGCCGAACATGTCGCGCAGCTCGCGCTCGCCCCACACGCACGCCGGAACGTAGGGCGTGACGGAGGGGAACGTCATCTTGACGGGATCCACCTCGGTGCGCACCTGAATCCAGCAGGGGTCCTCCCCCTCCATGGACATGACGTAGTACACGGCGTAGCGGCCGCAGAGGGAGCGCTCGTCGTTGCCCACGATAACCGGGATCCAGCCGTAGCGCTCGTAGTACAGATAATGGACGGCCTCGGGCAGCTTGTCCTGGCGCACCGTGATGGTGAGCTGGTCCTCGCACTGCCACTCGACCTTCTCGATGCAGCCCGAGACGGTAGCTCGAAGCGCTTCCACGTGGCTCTCGCCACGGCGGGCATACACCTTGTTGTCAGTAGTGTCTGTCATTGATTACTCCACCTCGCTCTGAGCAGTCTCGGAGCCAAAGAACTCGCGGAACATAGGGGCCGTGTGAAGCTCCTCGGTGCTCTGGTCGAGCACGATGGAGACGGCGTTCTCCACGCCGCGCACGATGGGCGCGGGCGTGGCGATGCCAAACCAGGCGATGCACACGGCGAGCACGATCTCGGGGACGAGCATCCAGGCGCTCGACTCGCGGTGCTCGGCGTCCACGGGCTCATGGAGCGTCTTGCCAAACACCGAGGTGATAACCACGCGGGTGAGGCCGGAGATGGCCACGGTGAGCGCGAGCGCCACGATGACCACGAGCCACCAAGGGCTGCCAGCGGCAAAGGCCGCGACAAAGGTCATGAACTCGGAGATGAACATGGCAAACGGCGGGAAGCCGGCGAGCGCGAGGAAGCCCACGACCATGAGGGCCGCGGTGATGGGCGCGCGCTCGACGATACCCTTGATCTGCGTGAGATCACGGGTGCCAAAGGCGTGCTCGACGTTCTCGGTCAGGCAGA
>UREM01000032.1 GCA_900546775.1 uncultured Collinsella sp.
GAGCGTCCGGCTGATAACCGGGAGGTCACAAGTTCGAATCTTGTCAGGTCCACCACTTTCTTTCGCAATAAACACCCCAGCGAGAGCCGAGTCGCCGCTGGGGTGTTTATTACTGTCTCCGTGGGGGTTTAGCTCAGCTGGGAGAGCGCGGGCTTTGCAAGCCTGAGGTCAGGGGTTCGATCCCCCTAACCTCCACCATGATGGACCTGTAGCTCAGTTGGTTAGAGCGTCCGGCTGATAACCGGGAGGTCACAAGTTCGAATCTTGTCAGGTCCACCATCAAAACTGTGAAGAGCCCTGGGGCGTTGCCTCGGGGCTTTTTTCTTACCTACTGAAAGTAGTCAAAAAAGCCCCGCCCCAAATTAACTACTTTGATTTTGTGTGCTGTGCGAAAGTTTGGGTAGTATAGCTATTCAATGCGGCGGGCTGCCGCGTGTTAACCGCTACGTACCGGAGGTGTTCCATGGTTCGTGTCGACATAGAGACCATCGTCATGGCCGCCGGTCCCGTGCCATCGCTTATCGTACTTCGTGAGCGCAGCAGCAAATCGGACTCGCCCGCGCCGCTGCGTTCCCTTTCCATTCAGACTGGTTCGTTTGAAGCTGCTGCCATCAGCCGCGGCATCGATAGCGGCCGCGCCGAGCGCCCGATTACCCATGACCTGCTGCTCGACACCGTCGACGCCCTGGGCGCCAAGCTCGAGCGCATCGAGATCGTTCGCGCCGAGCCGCCGGTGTTCTACGCGACGATTGTCGTACTGGCCGATGGTGACGAGCGCAAGATCGACGCCCGTCCCAGTGATGCCATTGCCCTTGCCGTGCGCAGCAATGCTCCCATGTTTGTGGAGGACGACATCATGAATCGCCTGGGTACCGTTTCTGCCCATGCCGAGGAAGTCGACGACGAGCAGGAGTTCGAGAAGTTCGACGAGTTCGTCCATACGCTCTCCCCCGATGATTTCTAAATGTCTGGCACGCGAGCGGAGAGGTCGCTGATGGGTACCCGCGTATCGGCTGAAGCGGCCGCCATCGCGCGTGAAGCCCAGATGCGCTCGGAGGCATCCGAGGCGGCTCGCATTGCCTATGTGACGCAGGCCCGCACGCTTCGCGAGCGCCGCGGCTCGTTTATCAAGATGGTTGTCGTCTCCGCCCTTGTCGCGGCAATCTGCTCGCGCCTTCGTGGTACAGTTGGTGCGCTTGGGTTTTCGATTTCAACAGGCTTGGTAATCTGGGGTGTGGTCGATGCAGTAATGCTGACCAACCAGATCAAGGTACTCGACAAGCGCGCGATGGATATGATGCGCGCCCGCGACGCTGCCGCCAAGATCGCTGCCGAGGCACAAGAACTGTAACGACGCCAGACTCGATGGGAAGGTCTAAAGATGGCACAGGATATGCAGGACGCCGGTAACGTCTCCGCCGAGCTCGACGCCATGGTGTGTGACCTGATCGGCGCGTTCTTGGACGACCTTGCCGCCGGTGAAAACCCTGGCGTGGTCGTGGCAATTGAGGACGCTGCTTCCAACCGTTATCTGGCGGCGCTCGATGAGGATGGCGAAGAGGCGTGCCTCGAGGCGGCCACCAACTTTATCTCCGAGCACAAGATGGGTCTTAAGGACGAGGGCCTGGGCCGTATCGCCCGCTATGCCATCGGCTATACCGGCTGCGTCGAGATTGACGGAGGCTACCACGACGCTCTGCTCGTGAGCTTCTTTGAGACTACGCTCGAGAGCGGTTTTTCGGCATATGTGCTGTATGAGGGCATGGGCGCCGGCGATGGTTTTATGTGGAGCGACCCTGAACCTGCAGGTGAGGAAACCCCTCTCATCTAAAATCGCTAAAATAAACGAGTTTTCGGTAAAAGGCTCAATATTCCCGCTGAGCGTTGTATCGCTGGGCGGGCCGCATACGCGTGCCGTTTGTATATGGATAGAAGATAGGGGAACTACATGCGCGTAGACAATCTGAGGAACATCGCCATCATCGCCCACGTCGACCACGGCAAGACGACGATGGTCGACAAGCTCCTGCGTGCCACGGACGCCTTCCGTGCCAACCAGCAGGTCGAGGACCGCGTCCTGGATTCTAACGACCAGGAGCGCGAGCGCGGCATCACGATTCTCGCCAAGAACATCTCTATCGAGTACAAGGACGTCAAGATCAACGTCATCGACACCCCGGGCCACGCCGACTTTGGTGGCGAGGTCGAGCGCGTGCTGCGCATGGCCGACGGCGCTCTGCTGCTGGTCGACGCCTTTGAGGGCCCCATGCCCCAGACTCGCTTCGTGCTGCGTCACGCTATCGACACCGGCCTCAAGATCATGATCGTCATCAACAAGATCGACCGTCCGGGCGCCAACCCCGAGAAGGCATACAACGACTGCCTGGACCTCATGGCCGATCTGGGTGCCACCGACGACCAGCTCGAGTTTGCCATGGAGCATGTTATCTACGCCAGCGGCGTCAACGGCTTTGCCCGCCATGACCCCGAGGACGGCAATATGGACATGTATCCGCTGCTCGACATGATCATCGACGACATGCCCGCCCCCGAGGTTGACGAGAACGCCCCGCTGGCCATGCAGTGTGTGACCATCGACCACTCCAACTTTGTCGGCCGCATCGGCATCGGTCGCGTGTATTCCGGCGCCATTCACCAGGGCGATCAGATCCTGGTTGTCAAGAACGATGGCTCCAGCGCCACCGCTACCGTCAAACAGCTCTTTACCTTCGACTACCTGGGCCGCACCGAGTGTCAGGAAGTCGGCGCCGGCGACATCGCTGCCGTCGTGGGCATCGACCGCACCGATATCGGCGATGTCTACACCGATCCCGAGAGCCCCGTTGAGCTCGAGCCCATCGAGATCGACCCGCCGACCCTGTCCATCGTCTTTGAGGCTTCGACCTCCCCGCTCGTCGGTCGCGACGGCGACATCGTTGGTGCCCGTCAGCTCAAGGAGCGCCTGTTCAACGAGGCCGAGAACAACGTGACCATGAAGATCGAGGAGCTCGAGGACAAGAGCGGCGTCGAGGTCTCGGGTCGCGGCATCCTGCACCTGTCCGTTCTGATGGAGTCCATGCGCCGCGAGGGCTTTGAGTTCCAGGTCGGTCGTCCCCGCGTTCTGTTTAAGAAGGACGAGAACGGCAACAAGATGGAGCCCGTCGAGCAGGCCGTCGTCGAGTGCCCGGACGAGTACTCGGGCAAGGTCGTTGAGGTCTTCGGCACCTCCGGCGGCATCATGACGAGCATGGATACCTCGGGCATCGTGACGCACCTCGAGTTCAAGATCCCGACGCGCGGCATCATGGGCCTTAAGAACCGCATCATGAACGTCACCCACGGCGAGGGCGTGTTCTACCACACCTTCCTGGAGTACGGCCCCTATGCCGGCGAGATCGGTAACCGCCAGAACGGCGCCATGATCTCCATGACCACCGAGAAGGCCGTCGCCTACGCTCTGGGTACGCTGCAGGAGCGCGGCCAGCTGTTCGTTGAGCCGGGCACTGAGTGCTACGAGGGCATGATTGTGGGCGAGCGCAGCAAGGCCGGCGACATGGTCGTCAATATTGCCCGTACCAAGAACCTGGGCAACCAGCGCTCTTCGACCTCCGATATCTCCGTCCAGCTGGTGCCGCCCCGCACCTTCTCGCTGGAGGAGGCGCTGGAGTACATCGCCGACGACGAGCTGGTCGAGATCACCCCCAAGAACATTCGCCTGCGCAAGCGTCTGCTCAACGCCACCGACCGCAAGAAGGCTGCCGTCCGCGCCGGTCAGGTCAACAAATAAGCGCTGGGTTTTATAGCGTCTAACAAGAAAGGGCGCCGACCGAGATGGTCGGCGCCCTTTTTGGTGCAAGGGGGACAGGTTCGCTTGCACCACCACAAAGGTACCTGGCCCCTTTGTGGTGGTTAGCTGCTAAGCGGTGGGGAGTTCTGGCGTGTTAGCCGGCTGCTGCGGTTTGAGGTGGGCGTTGCGCCAGATGATCTGGATAACGTAGCCGAGCGTGAAGACAAAGGCTACGCCGCTGATGAAATCGCCTACGAGGGGGATTGCCGTAAGTGCACCTGCGATCACGCCGCCGGCGGCCGCCATGGCGTAGCGGTTCTGGCTGTGTCCGACCATGCGCGCGATCGCGCACCCTGCAAAGGCACTCGACACCAGCGCGATGCCAATAACACCGCACATGAGGGCTCCGGCAAGCGACAGACCAGCGATAGAGATAATTAGCAGTAGGACGGCGGGGACGATAGCAATCGTGCCCAGAAGACCGCTCACCCACAGGGGCATGGGGCGCTGGTGGAGCATGCCGGCGGCGCTGGCGGTTGCGCGCGGAAAGACGAGTTCGAGCAGTAGGGCGACAAAGCAGGTCGAGAGTGCCGCGGCGACGATACCGCCGATGACATCGTTAACGGTGGAAGTATCCTCGCTCTCGGTGCGGTCGATCTTGAGCGCACCGACCTCGGCTCCCGCGGCACGCTCGGGGTCCTCGGAGACGTGAGCGTTCACGGTGCCGGTGATGCGGGCGTTCTTGCCCAGGATGAGCTTGTCGGCCCAAACCTCGACATCGCCATCGACGGTGCCATCGATGGTCACCGTGTCGCCCGCAAGCGCTGCCGACTTGGTAGAGCCTCGCAGGGCAACCGTCTCACCTATCGCGTAGAAGCAGTTGGCGGTGCTGTCGGAATTGAGCACGACATGCTGGCCAGCGACGGTCACGCTGCCATCAACCGTGGTCTTGGCAACGTCGATGGTACGCGCCGCCAAGCGGACGGCGCCACCCACCGTGCAGTCGCGGATCGAGAGGGTATCGCCCGCGGCGATGATATCGCGGTGGATGGAGGTGTCGTTCAGGTTGAGGCTCTGACCTGCCCAGTACAGGTCACCTTCGACGCCGGACGGATTGGCGTCATTGTCGGTCGCAAGTACGTTTCCTGCGGTGTCCGTGCCGGCGAACGACGCCGTGGGAAGCGCGGTGATCGCCAGCGCGATGAGTGCGAATAGGATGGTGATGCGGCCCCACGCTTTACAGCGCTGGGTCGACGGGAATTGATTGCGGGGCATAGTGAATCCTTCGTTAGATGCTCGATATGCATCTAACAGGGTACCCAACGCGTGGGCGCTCTAAAAGAACCTCTCGGTTGTATTTCGAAGGATGAGCCTGCGCAATCTACTTTTTGCGGTGCAAAAAGCGCGCGATGTCCTCTTCGGTGGGGCTTTTGATGTCAAAGCGCAGCGAGAGCCAGCGCAGACCCATGGTCACGACAACGCATACGACCAGCGCGGCGACATTGCTCATGATGCCGCTCATAACGAGACACACATAGCTTGTCGATCCGGCGATGGCGGCGATGGCATAAAAGTTAGTACGTTGGAAAATGCCCGGAACCACGCCCATAAAGCCGTCGCGCAACATGCCACCGCCCACCGCGGTGAAAAAGCCCATCATGATGCACACCGCCGGCGCAAAGCCGTAGACCAGCGCCTTGTCTGCTCCAGTGGCGGCGTAGATGCCGACCGAGATGATGTCGAGCAGGGGAATGAGTTTTTCGGGCTTGTCGACGATTGCCGGGAAAATATAGATGATGGCTGCCGTGGCAATGGAAAGCGGCAGCGCCATTGGCTGGTTGAGGATGTAGACGTTGCCCACCTGCAGCGTCATGTCGCGTAAAAGACCGCCGCCCAAGCCACAGACCACGGCGAGCGCAACTGCACCCACCAGGTCGAGTTTGTGCTCGCGCGCGACCAACACGCCCGAGATTGAAGCCGCGACGACGGCGAACATCTCGAGCCAAAATGGGATAGCGACCATGGCATCCGAGGCGTGTGAAGTAACAGTCATAGCGGCGACGACGGGCAAGATGAGGTCCTTTGATTCTCGGGTTTGAACAATGCCCGTACATAGTACATGGTTGGCGGCGATTGAGACCCTATTGCTCGGCAAACGGTAGGGACTGGGAACGGTCATGGGTACCAAACATGTACATCAGCCTCCAAAGATGCCGAAAAATGTCGTTTTTGGAGGGTGATGTACATGTTTGAGATTCAAGGTGAAATCGAAAGCAATGGGGGACGTGGCTGAATAGGAGGGATGTCCAAATTTTGAGCAGCGCTCAAAATTTATCCGGTCGGCTTACGCCGACCGCGCTGCGCTAAAAACGCGCCACTGGCGCGTTTTCTTTACGCTTTGCGCCCTGGCGGGTTCGAATCCCTCCTCCTCCGCCGTATTTGCTTGTAAGGGACTCTAAACAAAAAAGCCCCCGTTTTCGGGAGCTTTCTCAACCAAAATGGCGGAGGAGGAGGGATTCGAACCCTCGTGACCTTATACAGGCCAAACGGTTTTCGAGACCGCCGCATTCAACCACTCTGCCACCCCTCCGCGTGGGGTAAAAACAAAGCAGGCTCGAAGGCCTGCTTTGGAATTAACTGGCGGAGAGTCAGGGATTTGAACCCTGGAGACGCTTTTGACGCCTACACGATTTCCAATCGTGCTCCTTCGGCCACTCGGACAACTCTCCGTTAAATGCGAAAGTCAGTATACACGAGGAACCGCAAAGTGCAAACAGAAAAGTTGGCATTTTTTAAAACGCTTGGCCGCGCTTGTCGTTGCAGTGGGGTTTGAGGTGCCAAAAAACGGCTTCCGACCAGCGTGGTTGATTAACTCAATTGTTCAAAAGGGGTATTCATAAGCGACTTGGCAATGAATTTAAAAATCTTTGGGTGGTGCTGTGGGCCACTGGTATGCATTTTGCGACCACAGCCTTGTGCCCGCTGACCTGCGGCTTGGCTCAGCTTGTCCCCACGGCACCGTATCTTGAACACAGATCCGTCAAGCATTTGGTCAGCATTTGGTTGGAATGCGCATGAAGTGCCGTGTGAGCATGGACATATGTGGAGGTCATGAGGTTGTAGCTGCATATTCTTGCAGCCTAGGAGGTTGAAAGATATTATTACCAAGTCTTTTCCTGCTTCAGGCGCACCTTCACGACCTGAAGCCACATTTGCCCAGAGGAGGTGACAATATGAAGGCTTATGAACTGCTGTTCTTTGTTGACCCGTCGCTCGACCCCGAGACTCGTCTCGCTGTTATGAAGCGTATCGATACCACGATCGCTGAGGGCGCTGGCAAGGTCGACTCCGTTGACGAGTGGGGCAAGCGCAAGCTCGCCTACGAGATCAACGACCTCACCGATGGTGACTACACCCTCATCAACTTCCACGCAGATCCTACCCAGATCGCCGAGCTTGATCGCGTCCTGCGCATCACCGACGCTGTGGTCCGCCACATGATCGTCCGTCGCGACGACCAGGAGTAAGACTGTCGTTTTGGACTGGGCTTGTGCCCCAAGAGGAAGTAGTGAGTTATGAGCATCAATCGAGTGAACATCACCGGTAACCTCACGCGTGATCCCGAGCTGCGCGCCACCGCCGGCGGAACCCAGGTTCTGTCCTTTGGCGTCGCCGTGAACGATCGTCGCCGCAACGCGCAGACTGGCGAGTGGGAGGACTATCCCAACTTTGTCGACTGCACCATGTTCGGCACCCGCGCCGAGGCCGTGAGCCGTTTCCTGGCAAAGGGAAACAAGGTCGCGATCGAGGGCAAGCTGCGCTACAGCTCTTGGGAGCGCGACGGTCAGCGCCGGAGCAAGCTTGAGGTCATCGTCGATGAGATCGAGTTTATGAGCTCCCGTGGTGGCCAGGGCGGCTACGATCAGGGCGGTTACGCCCCCGCAGCTCCCGCGCCCGCAGCACGTCCTGCCGCACCGGTGGCTACGCCGCCCGCGGTCGACGTCTACGATGAGGACATCCCGTTCTAAGGGTTGTTCACCTATTTTTGAGTGAGAGGCGGCTTCGGTTCGCCGAAGTAGCCAAATGAAAGGTATTTTGACATGGCTAATGATTTTTCTGCACGTCAGCCGCGTCGTAAGTACTGCCAGTTCTGCAAGGAGAACACTGAGTTCATCGACTATAAGGACACTCAGCTTCTCCGTAAGTACATGACCGACCGTGGCAAGATCAAGCCCCGTCGCGTCACTGGCGCTTGCACGCAGCATCAGCATGACATCGCCAACGCCATCAAGCGCGCCCGCGAGATGGCTCTCCTGCCGTACACCGTCCCCGTGGTTTCCTCTCGTGGCAACCGCGATCGCGGCTAAGAAGGGAGACGCATCATGAAGGTTATTCTTCTCGATGAGATCAAGGGCAAGGGCGGCGAGGGTGACGTCGTAGAGGTCGCTCAGGGTTACGCTGAGAACTTCCTGTTCCCCAAGAAGCTCGCTGTTGCCGCCACCAAGGGCAACCTCAAGCAGCTTGACGAGCGTCGCAACAACATCGCCAAGCGCGAGGCCGTCCGTCTGGCTACCGCCAACGAGACCAAGGCTGCCTTTGAGGGCAAGACGGTCACCGTTGACGTCAAGGTCGGCGACGAGGGCATCCTCTTTGGCTCCGTTACCGCCGCTATGATCGCTGACGCCATCAAGGCTCAGCTCGGTATGGACATCGACCGCAAGCGCGTCGAGCTCGGTAAGCCCATCAAGGTTGCCGGTGCCCACACCGTTGCCATCTCGCTGTACCGCGAGATCAAGGCCGAGGTTGTCGTTCTCGTCGGCGTTACCGCCGAGGAGCTCGCTGCCGAGGCTGAGGTCGAGGAGGCCGCTGAGGTCGCCGAGGCCGAGACCGCCGAGGTCGAGACTGAGGCTGCTGCCGAGTAGCATTTGCTGCAACGCAACAATCTTGTTCTAAGAAGGGCGCTCTGGGAAACCAGGGCGCCCTTTTGTTTTTTGCGCTGAGTGAGTGTCATGGTGAACGTTGCGTCGAAGTCCTATATACAGGACCGTTCATCCGTTTGGTTCGGTGATGATTGGCGGCGCGCGGCGCGTTTTGGGACCGTGGCTGATACTATGGATGCTCGCAAGCGATATGAATGAGGATGCTCATGGCATATGACGATAGGGAGACCGGGCTGACGGTTGAGGACCGCGGCTCCAAGTTGGGTCTTCCCCAAAACCAAGATGCAGAGGCCAATGTACTGGCCGCTATGCTGCTATCGCCCGAGGTGGTCGAAGAGGCCCAGGTCGAGCTGCAGCCCGATGACTTCTACCGGCCCATTCATAAGACCATCTATACCGCGATGGTCGATATGTACAACAGCCGCATTCCCATCGACTCCATCTCGCTGATCGATTACCTGCGAAGCATCAACAAGCTTGATGCCGTGGGCGGCGAGGCCTACATTTTGGAGTTGATGGGTCAGACCCTGTCGCTCGTCAACTGGCAGCACCATGCCGCTATCGTTCGCCGCGATTCGATGCTGCGTGAGCTGATCGGCGCCACCAACGAGATCAACGCGCTGGCCTATAACGCTCCCACCGATACCAAAGAGGTCGTGGAGCTGGCCGAGAGCAAGCTGCTCAAGGTCACGGCACGCGAGGTCAAGTCGAGCTACAAGACGCTGACCGAGTTTATGGTCGAGGCCTATAACGAGGCCGAGGAAGTGTGCCAGGCCGGTGGCCAGGCTGCGGGAGTGCCCACGGGCTTCCCGTCACTCGACCGCATGCTCATGGGTTTTCGCGAGGGCCAGCTCATCATCATCGGCGCCCGCCCTGCTGTGGGTAAGACGTCGTTCGCCCTGAATCTGGCGCTCAACGCTGCCGCGGCCGGTTATACCGTCGGCTTCTTCTCGCTGGAGATGTCGGGCAAGGAAATTGCCCAGCGTCTGATTTGCGCCTACGCCATGATTTCGATCAGTGACTTCCGCATGGGCCGCATTAGCCCCGAGCAGTGGGCCAATATCAACGAGGCCACGCAGACCTTGTCCAAGCTCGATATTCTGATTGACGATACGCCCGGCACCACAGTGACCGAGATTCGCGCCAAGAGCCGCCGCATGCTCCACAACAAGGAGAAGGCCATCATCATCCTGGACTACCTGCAGCTGGTGAGTCCTCCGCCGGGACGCCGCTCCGAGAGCCGTACCGTCGAGGTCTCCGAGATGTCGCGTGGTCTGAAGATCATGGCCAAGGAGCTCAAGATCCCGCTCATCGCGCTGTCGCAGCTCTCGCGTCAGGTCGAATCCCGTACCGGCAAGCGTCCGCAGCTTTCCGACCTTCGTGAATCGGGCTCCATCGAGCAAGACGCCGATATCGTTATGTTCTTGGACCGCTCCGCCGACGAGGCCGAGGCCTCGCGCGACGATCGACCCGACGAGGGCGTTACGCGTATCGTCGTGGCCAAGAACCGTTCGGGCCCGATCGGCGACGTCGACCTGATGTTCCTGCCGGCATCCACCAAGTTCTATGAGCTTGATGGGGCACATGCCGAGGAGTAGGACAGGCGCCCGTTGCACGGGTATACTGGGAATGTTTTGTGCTTCTGCGTGCCGGCGTGGCGCGTAGACAGTCCATGAATGTAAGGAGTAAACATGCCGTCAACCGTTTTGGTCGGTGCCCAGTGGGGCGATGAGGGCAAGGGTAAGATTTGCGACCTGGTCGCCGGCGACTTCGATGCCGTCGTGCGCTACTCGGGCGGCAACAACGCCGGTCACACCATCGTCGTCAACGGCAAGAAGTACGGCCTGCACCAGGTGCCTTCCGGCATCATGTATTCCGACCACGTGTCGGTGATCGGTAACGGCTGCGTCGTCAACCCCAAGGTTGTCCTTGAGGAGATCGACATGTTCGAGGCCGACGGCATCACCACCAAGAACCTCAAGATTAGCGGCAACGCGCATGTCATCATGCCGTACCACATCGATCTGGATGGCGCCTTTGAGCAGAAGCTCGGCAAGAAGAACATCGGTACCACCAAGCGCGGTATCGGTCCGTGCTATCAGGACAAGATGGCCCGCATCGGCCTGCGCATGCAGGACATGCTGGACGAGGCACTGTTCCGCGACAAGCTGGAGACCGCTCTCGCCCGCGTGAACCCTGAGCTCGAGCTCATCTACCACCTGCCCACCTACACCGTGGACCAGATTTGCGACGAGTACCTGCCGATGGCCGAGCGCCTGCGCCCCTACATCACCGAGACGAGCCTGCTGCTCAACAACATGATCGATGAGGGCAAGGACCTGCTGTTTGAGGGCGCCCAGGCGACGCTGCTCGACATCGACCACGGCACCTATCCGTACGTGACGTCTTCTAACTGCACCGCCGGCGGCGCCATCACCGGTTCCGGCGTGGGCATGAAGAACGTCGACCGCGTGCTGGGCGTCATGAAGGCCTACATCACCCGCGTCGGTTCGGGCCCCATGCCCACCGAGCTTTCCTATGAGTCCGAGGCCGGCCACACGCTGACCGAGGAGGGCTATGAGTACGGCGTGACCACCGGTCGCCGTCGTCGTTGCGGCTGGTTTGACGGCCCTATCGCCAACTATGCCTCGCGCGTCAACGGCCTCACCGACATCGCCGTGACCAAGCTTGACGTGCTTTCGGCTTTCGACACCATCAAGGTGTGCGTGGCCTACGACGTCGATGGCGAGCGCTACACCAGCGTGCCCGAGCATCAGGTGCGCTTTGAGCATGCCAAGCCCATCTACGAGGAGCTCCCCGGCTGGAAGTGCGATATCACCGGTTGCCGCAGCTTTGACGAGCTGCCGCAGGAGGCTCAGGACTATGTGGCGTTTATCGAGGATCTGGCACACACCCGCGTGACGTTCATTGGCGTTGGCGCTGGTCGCGAGCAGATCATCAACCGATTCTGGAAGTAATCGGGACTATTTGGTTATTGCGATATACCCCTTTGCAGCCCAAGCGGGCGGCCGAGGGGTATATTTGCTTGCAAAGGGCTCGCGCGGAGCGGGCCGTTCATCCATAGAGGAGGCACCCTTGAAGGCGGACACTCAAACCATCGACATCCTGTTGTTGGGCAGCGGCGGCCGTGAGCATGCTTTGGCAGCTAAGCTCGCAGCATCACCGCGCGCCGGCAAGCTCTACATCGCGCCGGGTAACGGCGGCACCGCGAGCTGCGGCGAGAACGTCGTTCTCGACGACTGCGATCCTGCGGCCGTGGCGGCGTTTGCGCAAAGCCACGGATGCGGACTCGTGGTAATTGGCCCCGAGGCTCCGCTCGTGGCGGGCGTGGCCGACGCCGTGCGTGCGGCGGGTATTCCGTGCTTTGGCCCGGGTGCCGAGGGCGCTCAGATGGAGGGCTCCAAGCTGTTCTCCAAGCAGCTCATGGAGCGTGCGGGCATTCCGACGGCAGCCTATGGTTCGTTTACCGACGAGGCTTCGGCTCTCGCCTACGTGCGCGAGCAGGGCGCCCCGCTGGTCGTCAAGGCCGACGGCCTTGCCGCGGGCAAGGGCGTTATCGTGGCGACCGAACTTGAGCAGGCCGAGGAAGCCGTGCGCGAGTGCTTTGGCGGCACCTTTGGCGATGCCGGCAGCACCGTGGTTATCGAGGAGATGCTCGTTGGTCCCGAGTGCTCGCTGCTGGCCTTTACCGACGGCAAGACCGTGCGCCCCATGGCCACCTCGCAGGACCACAAGCGCGCGCTCGAGGGCGACAAGGGCCCCAACACCGGCGGCATGGGCGTTTACAGCCCGGTGCCCATCGTGACCGACGAGGAGCACGCCACGATGGTGAAGGTCATGGAGCAGACCGTGGCCGAGCTCGCTGCCGAGGGTATCGACTACCGCGGCTGCCTGTACGGCGGCTTTATGCTTACGCCTGCCGGCCCCAAGGTGCTGGAGTTCAATGCCCGCTTTGGCGACCCCGAGACGCAGGTCGTGCTGCCGCGCCTTAAGAACGACCTGGTCGAGGTTATGCTCGCCTGTGCCAACTGCGAGCTTGATCAGATTGAGCTCGACTGGCGCGACGAGTGGGCCGTGGCTGTTGTCCTGACGAGCGCGGGCTACCCCGGCAGCTATGAGAAGGGCAAAGTCATCACCGGCATCGCCGACGCCGAGGCCATGGAGAACGTGACCGTGTACCATGCCGGCACCGCCGTGGTGGACGGTCAGCTCGTGACCAACGGCGGCCGCGTGCTTGCCGTGACCGCGCTGGGCGACACGTTCGAGAACGCTCGCAACCTTGCCTACGAGGCCTGCGAGAAGATTGATTTTGAGGGCAAGACTCTGCGTCATGACATCGGCCTGCGCGCGCTGCGTGGCCGCGACGCCTGGGATGCCTAAAGTCCGAGAGGAATGAGACGGATGGACGAGAAGAACGAAGAGCTCGTGGACGCGCAGATCGTCGAAGAAGATAGCCGCGCGTACGGACACGCCGAGGGCGAGCCGGGTGGCGAGGTTGTCGACGAGCCGATGCTGGTGCTGGGCGATGACGACCCGCACGATGCCGAGCTGCACGAGAAGATTCTTTCGGAGGAGTGCGCCTGGAAGGGCAAGATCCTCGACGTCCACCGTCTTGAGGTTGAGCTGCCCAACGGCCACCGTAGCGCCCGCGACATCATTCGCCATCCGGGCGCGGCGGCCGTTGTGGCGCTGACCGAGAGCGGCAAGATTGTGCTGGTGCGTCAGTACCGCACCGCCATCGACCGCGTGACGGTCGAGATTCCCGCCGGCAAGCTCGATCCAGGCGAGGACCCGCTCGATTGCGCCAAGCGCGAGCTGCACGAGGAGACGGGCTTTAGGGCCGGCCGCATTCGTTTTTTGACGTCGATTGTCACGACCTGCGGCTTCTGCGACGAGATCATTCATATCTACCTGGCCACCAAGCTCGAGTTTGATGCGCCCAACCCCGATGATGACGAATTCGTCAACGTTGACCTGGTACCACTGCACGAGCTGATCGACGCCGTGCTTGACGGCAAGATCGAAGACGCCAAGACCGTCGTGGGCGCCTTGGCCTGCGATAGCATCGCGCATCGCCTGGGTGGTTCTGAGCTGTAACGAGCGGGGATGATCCCGCAGGTTTGTATAAGTCAGCGAAAGTGCTCCATTTGAGACAAGGTGGCCTAAAAGAGGAGGGAAGCGTATGGATATACGCGACCGACGATTGAAGGCCAGATTGTCCAAATGGAGCACTTGCAGCGTCGAGACGAAACGCGGTTTGGTAAAACCGCGTAAGGTGATTATGTTTAAGAGGTTTCTTTCTTACTACAAGCCCCAGATGGGGCTTTTTGTTGCTGATACTGTTTGCGCTTTGGTGCTCGCCGCCATCGACCTGGCGTTTCCCATTATCCTGCGCAATCTGACCGGTGGGCTGTTTACCCAGGGCCAGGCGGCCATCATGCAGGCGCTCGGTATGATCGCGGTTGGCCTGGTACTGATGTATGCCATCCGTTGTGCCTGTCGCTACTTTGTGAGTTACTGGGGCCACGTGATGGGCGCGCGCATGGAGTCCAAGATGCGCGAGGACCTGTTCGATCAGTACGAGCGCTTTAGCTTTGTGTACTTCGATCGCAACAGCTCGGGTGACATGATGAGCCGCGTGGTCAACGACCTGTTCGATATCTGCGAGGCGGCGCACCACGTGCCCGAGTGGATCATCATCTGCGGCATCGAGATTATCGGCTCGTTTGTGATCCTCTTTACCATCGCCCCGGTGCTGGCGCTCGCCATGGCTGTGGTGACAGCAGCGTTTGCGGTCATCATGTTTTGGCAGAACATGCGCATGCGCGAGGTCTTTAGCGACAACCGCAAAAAGATCAGCGGCATCAATGCGCAGCTGCAGGATTCGCTGGCGGGCATGCGCGTGGTCAAGAGCTTTGCCAATGAGGAGACCGAACGCTTCAAGTTCCGCGCCTCCAACAATCGCTACCTTTCGTCCAAGGAGAACATGTATCACGCCATGGGCGTCTATACTGCGACGTATGGCCTGCTCTCGGGTGTGCTCTATGTGATCGTGGTACTGCTGGGCGGCTGGCTGGTCGCCCAGGGACAGCTGCAGGCGGTCGATATGGCGACCTTTGCACTCTATATTTCGCTGTTCTGCACGCCGCTCGAGACGCTCGTCAATTCGGCCGAAACGTATCAGAAGGCCATCGCCGGCTTTAAGCGCATGGACGAGGTGCTCTCGACTGCGCCGGATATCCAGGACAAGCCGGGCGCCACGGATCTGCAGGTGATCGCCGGCGCCGTGGTTTATCACGACGTGTGCTTTAACTACGAGGATGTTGAGCTGGGCGAGGGCGATGCCGACGAGCGTCCCGTTATCGACCATATGGACCTGTCCATCAAGCCCGGGCAGACCATCGCTTTGGTTGGCCCTTCGGGCGGCGGCAAGTCCACGACCTGTTCGCTGCTGCCGCGCTTTTATGACGTGGCTACCGGATCCATTAGCATCGACGGCCAGGACGTGCGCGATGTGACGCAGCAGAGCCTGCGCCGCGCCATCGGCCTGGTGCAGCAGGATGTCTATCTATTTGACGGTACGATTGGCGAGAACATCGCCTATGGCAAGCCGGGCGCTACGGCTGAAGAGATCGCCGAGGCCGCCCGTCGCGCCAACATCGATGCCTTTATCGAGTCGCTTCCACAGGGCTATGACACGGTCGTGGGCGAGCGCGGCAGCCGTCTTTCGGGCGGACAGAAGCAGCGTGTTGCCATCGCGCGCGTGTTTCTCAAGAACCCCAAGATCCTTATTTTGGATGAGGCGACGAGTGCTTTGGATAACGAGAGCGAGGAGGCGGTGCAGGAGTCGCTCGAAGAGCTGGCACGCGGCCGCACCACGATTATCATCGCCCACCGTCTTTCGACCATTAAGCATGCCGATGAGATCGCGACCGTTGAGCATGGTCGCGTTGTGGAGCGTGGCACGCACGAGGAGCTTCTCGCCCGTGGCGGCACTTATGCCCGTTACTATCGAATGCAGTTCGAAGGTGCGCGTGCGCACGAGCTCGACTGATTGATATGACAGGAAGTTTATGGCTGACAAGAACCCTTTGACTCCGGAAGAAGTGACGGAGTTATTCTCCGAAATCGATGCATCCGGTGTCTTGGATCCCACGCTTGCCAAAAAGCGCACCGAGCGCATGCGTGAGAAGGAGGCTGCGGCCAAGCGCGGTGACAAAGCGGCGCTAGCGCAGCTGCGCAGCGAGGACCGCGCGAGCCAGGCAAAACATATCGACCCGCTGTCCGAGGATGATCCTTCGGGTTCGCAGGTGAGTCATACCATTACGAAGACCGCGATGGCCGTGGTCATTGGCATCTTGGTGCTGATTGTGGGCATGCAGATTGGCTACGGCGTGATGCGTCGCCTGAACACCGCCAACCTGTCCGAGAGCGTTTCGGTCGATACCGTTTCGACGGCGCTGAAGGGCGGCCTTGAGTGGGGCAACGGCTTTACGCAGTTCCCGCTCGACTTTACCGTCGATGAAGCCGATGAGCGTACGGGCACGGTCGAGGTGACGGTGTTGGACACATCGTCTGCCAACGAGCTCGAGCTGCTGTCCAACGGGCAGATTCAGGCCGCGGCGCTTGCGACCAACGCGTTGCTCAACGATAAGATCGACCGCGTGGTGTATAACGTTCACGCCTATATCGACGAGGATAGCAACATTCAGCACGATTCCTTCTTTGGCATGTTTCCCGCCCAGGGCCACCAGAGCGCCATCCTGACGTTCGTGTGGACCAAGAGCTCATCCAACGCTACGAGTATCGACTGGAAGATGCGCATCGTGAGTATTGATGACACCATCGCCGAGCGCATTCAGAAGCAGGTGAACTCGGTGTCGTCGTTGATTGAGGACCCGGTGGTGAGCCAGACCAAGATTGACGAGGAAAAGGCCGAACGTGACCTGGAGCATCGTCTGCATGGCCGCGAGATTTTCCGCGGCGGCAAGCCCGATCGCACACCGTCCGAACTGCTGGAGCAGGACAAGATAAAATAAGACGCCATCATCCCGCGTGAGCCACAAGCCCCGCGGGTTGATTTTTCCGGGACGGGGATTAAAAAATCATTATGCATAGAAAGTCATAATTATCATTTCGTAAACATTTCGATGAAATTAACGCCATGAGGCATGCTTGCGGTTACAATACCGCGAGGCCTAACTACACACCTTTAAGCCGGTCCTGTGAGACCGGGAAGGAGAATTATGGCGAACAACCATACCGCGGGCGCTGCCGCCCGCACCTTCGCGCCCAGCGAGCTTTGCCAGCGTATGCTGGCCAAAACCAGCAAGGGCGCCTGCGGTCCCTGTATCCTGTATCTTGAGGATGGGACCATTTTTTATGGACGTGCATGCGGCGCCGAGGGCACCGCGACCGGCGAAGTCTGCTTCAACACCTCGCTTGAGGGCTACTTTGAGGTCATGACCGACCCGAGTTATGCCGGCCAAATTGTAACCATGACCTATCCGCAGATCGGCAATTACGGTATCGACGAGACCGATGTCCAGTCGGCCTTCCCCGGCGACGCCGTGCGCCCTGCGAGCGCTCCGGCTATGCGCGGCATGATCGTTCGCGACATGTGCGCCACGCCTTCTAACTGGCGCTCGGCCGTCAGCGTGCCGGAGTACCTGCGCGCTCACGGCATCGTCGCTATCGAGGGTGTCGACACCCGCGCTCTGGTGCGCCATCTGCGCGACAATGGTTCCAAGATGGGCATTATCTCGACAGAGATCTTCGACGTCGACGAGCTCGCCGAGCGTCTGGACGCAGCGCCCACGCTGGTGGGCGAGAACCTGGTCAAGACCGTGAGCTGTCCCGCGCCTCACGAGTTTGTGGCCGCCGACCTGCCTGCCACGCATGGCTTTGCGCTTGTGGCTGCCGCTCCTGCCCGTCACAAAGTGGTCGCCTACGACTGCGGTGTGAAGCGCGGTATTCTGGAGGGCCTGGTCCGTGCCGGCTGCGACCTCACCGTCGTGCCGTGGGATACGCCCGCCCAGCAGGTGCTCGACATGAATCCTGATGGCGTCTTTTTGTCCAACGGCCCCGGCGACCCCGATGCCGTGGTGGAGACCTACGAGCAGGTGCAGCAGCTGATCGGCAAGGTGCCGGTCTTTGGTATTTGCCTGGGTCACCAGATGATCAGCTTGGCCTGCGGCGCCCAAATGGAAAAGCTTAAATTCGGTCACCGTGGCGGTAACCAGCCGGTTATGAATCTGGTGAGCCGTCGCGTGGAGATCACCGCGCAAAACCACGGCTTTGGCCTGCTGTTCCCCAGTCTGGGCAAACTGATTCCGGAGCTTTCCGGCGGCGAAACCGAGCATGCGGCCGATGGCGACCTGCGCGCCTGGGTGCGTCGCGGCGTCGCGCCGGTCGTGATGAACGAGCGCTTTGGTCGCATTCGCCTAACACATGTGAACCTCAACGACGGCACCGCCGAGGGCATCCAGCTGCTCGACGCCCCGTGTTTCTCGGTCCAGTACCACCCCGAGGCTTCGCCCGGCCCCACCGATGCCCACTATCTCTTTACCGCCTTTACGCGACTCATGGACGGCGAGGAGAACTACCTGGACATCGACACCGCGAAGGACCGCCTCGCCGGCTGGAATTTCGCCGAGTCCGAGAACGCTGCGACCGAGGAGAACTAACATGCCTAAACGTACTGACATCAAGCGCATCCTCGTTATTGGTTCGGGCCCCATCGTTATTGGCCAGGCCTGCGAGTTCGACTACTCCGGCGCCCAGGCCTGCAAGGTGCTCAAGGAGGATGGCTTTGAGGTCATCCTGGTCAACTCCAATCCGGCGACCATCATGACCGACCCGGGCTTGGCCGACCGCACCTATGTTGAGCCTATCACCGCCGAGTTTATCGAGCGCGTGATCAAGAAAGAGCGCCCGGACGCGCTGCTGCCCACGCTGGGCGGCCAGACCGGTCTGAACGCCGCCGTCGAGCTGGCAAAGGACGGCACGCTCGACAAGTACGGCGTCGAGATGATCGGCTGCGACCTGGCCGCTATCGAGCGCGGCGAGGACCGCAAACTCTTTAACGAGGCCATGGCCGAGATCGGCCTGGAGGTCGCGCGCTCGGGCTATGCCTACAGCGTGGCCGACGCCGAGGCTATCGCCGAGCGCGTGGGATATCCCTGCGTACTGCGTCCGAGCTTTACCCTCGGTGGCGCCGGCGGCGGCATCGCGCATACCCACGAGGAGCTCGTCTCCATCGTGAGCCAGGGCCTTGAGCTCTCGCCTGCCCATGAGGTGCTGGTCGAGGAGTCCATCGAGGGTTGGAAAGAGTATGAGATGGAGGTCATGCGCGACCACGCCGGCAACGGCATCATCGTGTGCTCCATCGAGAACCTCGACCCCATGGGCGTGCACACCGGCGACTCCATCACCGTGGCGCCAGCGCAGACCCTCTCCGACCTTGAGTACCAGCGCATGCGTGTCGCGTCGCTCGCCATTCTGGAGAAGATTGGCGTCGAGACCGGCGGCTCCAACGTGCAGTTTGCCGTGAACCCCCAGACCGGCCGTCTGATCGTCATCGAGATGAACCCGCGCGTGAGCCGTTCGTCCGCACTGGCCTCCAAGGCCACGGGCTTCCCCATCGCCAAGGCCGCCGCTCGCCTGGCCGTGGGCTACACGCTCGACGAGATCGTCAACGACATCACCAAGGCAACGCCCGCCTGCTTTGAGCCCACGATCGACTACTGTGTGGTCAAGGTGCCGCGCTTTGCCTTCGAGAAGTTTAAGGGTACCGACCCCACGCTCACCACGCGCATGAAGGCCGTGGGCGAGATTATGGCGATCGGCCGCACCTTTGAGGAGGCCTTCGGCAAGGCCATGCGCTCACTGGAGGACGGTCACCAGGGCATCTGCGCCGGTGGCAAGGAGGGTGCCGACAAGCTGAGCGACGATGAGCTCGCTCAGGCCGTGGCAACCCCGACCGAGCACCGCATCTTCTTTGTGGTCGAGGCCCTGCGCCGTGGCTGGGACATCGCCCACATCCATGCCATCTGCGGTATCGATCCGTGGTACCTCAACCGTATCAACGACATGGTGCAGGTCCAGGAGAGCATCCGCGGCCTGCGTGTGGAGGATATCGACGCCGACGCGATGCGCCTGCTCAAGCAGTACGGCACGAGCGACGCCGAGATTGCCGCGCTGACCGGCTCGGACGAGCGCTTTGTGCGCGCCTATCGCAAGGGTCTGGGCGTGGTTCCCAGCATGAAGACGGTCGATACCTGCGCTGCGGAGTTTTCGAGCGCCACGGAGTACCACTACAAGACGTACGAGAACATCTACCGCACGAGCCCGGATGCCAAGAAGTGCGTGGCTCCCGACGAGACCACGCCGGCGGACAAGCCCAAGGCGATGATCCTGGGCGCCGGCCCCAACCGCATTGGCCAGGGTATCGAGTTCGATTACTGCTGCGTGCACGCGAGCTACGCGCTGGCGGCCCGCGGCTTCGAGACCATCATGGTCAACTGCAATCCCGAGACCGTCTCGACCGACTATGACACGTCCGACCGTCTGTACTTTGAGCCGCTCACCTACGAGGACGTCATGGACGTTATCGATGTCGAGCGCCCCGACGGCGTCGTGGTGACGCTCGGCGGCCAGACCCCGCTTAAACTGGCGCGCATGCTCGAGGAGAGCGGCGTCAACATTATGGGCACAAAGCCCGACGCCATCGACTTTGCCGAGGACCGCGAGCGCTTTGCCGCCCTACTCGACAAGCTGGGCATTATGTACCCGCCGGCGGGTCAGGCCACCTCGTTTGAGGAGGCCGAGGCCGTGGCCGCGCACATCGGCTACCCGCTGCTGGTGCGTCCGAGCTACGTGCTGGGTGGCCGCGGCATGATGATCGCCTACGATGCCGGGCATCTACGCGATTACATGGCCGAGGCTGCGCGCATTAGCCCCGACTACCCGGTGTACCTCGACCGCTTCCTGGAGGGTGCGATTGAGTCCGATGTCGATGCCCTGTGCGACGGCGAAGAGGTCTACATCGGCGGCATCCTGGAGCATATTGAGGAGGCCGGTATTCACTCCGGCGACTCTGCGACCTGCATTCCGCCGTTTAGCTTTAGCGAGAGCCTGCAGGCGAAGCTCCGCGAGACCACGCGCCGCATCGCGATGGCGCTGGGCGTACGCGGCCTGGTCAACGTGCAGTATGCCATCAAGGGTGAGACCGTCTACGTGATCGAGGCCAACCCGCGTGCCAGCCGTACCGTGCCGTTTATCTCCAAGGCCACCGGCGTGCCGCTGGCCAAGTGCGCGGCGCGTATCATGGCGGGCGATTCCATCGCGAGCTTGGGCCTGCCGAGCGATGAGCGTCAGCTGGACTGGTTCTGCATGAAGGAAGCCGTTATGCCCTGGGGCCGTTTCCCGGGCGCCGACGTCATCCTGGGGCCCGAGATGAAGTCGACGGGCGAGGTCATGGGTATCGCCAAGAGCTATCCCGAGGCATACGCCAAGACGCAGCTGGCGATCGACTACAAGCTGCCCGACCCGAGTTGCGGCAAGGTGTTCATTAGCGTGTGCGACCGCGACAAGCGCCATATCCTTTCGGTCGCCCGTATCCTGCGCTATCTGGGCTTTGACATCTGCTCTACCGAGGGTACGGCGCGCGTGCTGCGTGGAGGCAACGTGACGTGCGAGATCGTGGAGAAGATTAGCGGCCCGCACGACGGCGAGCGCCCCAACATCGGCGACCTCATCGCCGATGGCAAGATCGCGGTGATCATCAACACGCCGTACGGTCCGGGCTCGCGCGGCGACGGCTATCTGCTGCGCACCGAGGCAGTGCGACGCGGTGTGACCTGCGTGACCGCGATGTCTGCCGCCAACACGTACGTGAGTGCCATCGAGGCGGTGCGTGAGGACCAGCAGGGTCACGGCAGCGCCAACGACATGGGCATGGACGTCATCGCCCTGCAGGACCTGCCGCAGCATACGGTGTAGGTTGAACTGGCCGGCCGGGGCGGAGGGGGCTGAGTTTCCCCCTTCGCTCCGGCTGCAAG
>UREM01000033.1 GCA_900546775.1 uncultured Collinsella sp.
GATATATAGGGGCCTCCCGCAGGTAAGCTGCGTTAACGTACCAGCGGCTATACCAGATTCCCCACCAGTAGAATCTGCAAAGGGGAACCAGAAAATATAAATACAGTAAGTCGATGCGACAAAGGAGGCGTCCCTTCATCGCATCGACTTACTAGAAAAGTAAATATTGTTTCAAGCGAGTAGCCGCCCGCCCGGGGCTTACCTATATCGTGCCACGCGCAGTTTCGCAGCGAGCGAAGCGACGCGAGAATGTTTGAGCATGGAATGATATAGGTAAGCCCCGGGCGGGAGGGATACGGGCGCCCTAGGCGATGCCGCTGGAGCCGAAGCCTCCTTTGCCTCGGTCGGTTTCGTCTAGTTCTTCTACTTCTATGAGATTGACCGTGGGGACTTCTTGGATGACGAGTTGGGCTATGCGGTCGCCTTTATTGATTTGAATGTTATTGGAGGGATCCAGGTTGATGAGGATAACCTTGAGTTCTCCTCGGTAGTGGGCGTCGATGAGGCCCGGCGTATTGACTATAGACAGGCCCTGCTTGATGGCCAAGCCGCTGCGGGGCTGGACGAAGCCGGCGTAGCCATCGGGCAGGGCGATGGCCAGCCCCGTAGAGACCAGACGGCGTTCGAAGGGCTTCAGGACGCAGTCTTCGTTGGAGCGTAGATCCAAGCCGGCATCGGTGGGATGGGCGTATTTGGGAAGCTCGAGGGTGGGGTCGAGACGCTTTATGTTGACGGTAATGTTGGACATGGAATCACCTTAGCTTGTCGAGCTCTTGCAGAAATTCATCGACGTCTTTGAAATCGCGGTAGACCGAGGCAAAACGGATGTACGCAACCTTGTCGATCTTGGCCAAGCGCTTGAGCACCATGTCACCCAACTCATGGGACGTGACGGCCGTCAGCGTGCGAGAGCGAAGCTCGACCTCGATGTCATCGATAATCTCATTGAGCTTTTTAGTGTCGATATCGCGCTTGATGGTGGCGCGCATCAAGCCGACAAGAAGCTTATTGCGATCGAACCGCTGCTTAGTTCCATCTGACTTAATGACCTCGATAGGGTCCTCGCATCGCTCAAACGTTGTAAAGCGGTAGTTACACGAGCAACATTCGCGACGGCGCTTAATGGTGTTATTTGACTCCTGCATACGGGAATCAACGACGCGGGTATGTGCCTTGCCGCATTTGGGACAGCGCATGGTACCTCCTCTTAAACGATAACAAGGGTACCATGCGCAGCGCGATAATGATTACGAACGAGCAGGAACCTTAAGATGCGCACCGGCGGCGAGCGAACCATGCTCCAGATGATTGACGCTACGGATCATGTCGGAAGTCTCTTGCGTGGAAAGGCCTTCGATTGGATATTCTTCGGCAAGCGACCAAAGAGAATCGCCAGGCTGAACGCGAATGGTCTCGTAGGTAATGTTGGAAACGGACTCGGCATACGCGGCGTGACGAGCGCTAAAGACCGACATAGCGAGGACAAAGAAGAGCGTAAGCGCAACGGCGACGGCGACAATCGTCGGAACCTTCAGGGCAACGCGGGCCGGCGCGACTACAGCCTGCTGATTGCGCGCAGGCTTTACGGTCAAAGGCTGAAAGCCGGAGCGGCCACCCTGAACAACCGTAAAAGTGGGTTCTGCAGGCGTCTCGAGCTTAAGGGCGAGGTTTCCCTGGACCATATTCGTTACGTTCATCATGTTCTCCTCTCGCGTGTTTTGCTGAGAACAGTTTTATCAAGCCGCGCGGACAAAAATGTCTAGCGCGAGAACGAATGTTCGGTTATTATTATCTTCGAACAGTTGTTCCTGTCAAGCAAAATTCGAACATTTGTTTGACATGGGTAGAGAGGATGCCCTGATGGCTCGCAAAATTACCAAGCGTCAGCAGCAAATTTACGACTTCATCAAGGAATATCAGCAGGAGAAGGGTTATCCGCCCAGCGTGCGCGAGATGGCTTCTGCCGTGGGCCTTTCCTCCCCCAGCACCGTGCACGCCCATCTCTCTGCCCTGGAGGCGCGCGGGCTACTCAAGCGCGATGCCACCAAACCGCGCGCCCTGGAACTCTTTAACGAGGATGGTTCCTCTGTCTCAATTTCCAAATCTGACGAGCCCACCGCACCTCGCGGAACGGTCTCGCTACCGCTCGTTGGTCGCGTCGCGGCTGGGATTCCCATTCTGGCAGAGCAGAATATCGAAGACACGTTTACTATCCCGACCGAAATCGCCACTGATCAGGGTTCCTTTATCCTTGAGGTGCATGGGAGCTCAATGATCAATGTCGGCATCTTCAATGGCGATTACATCATCGTCCGTGAACAAAAGAGTGCCATGAATGGCGAAATTGTCGTGGCCATGATTGATGGTTCGGCGACCGTCAAGACGTTCTACAAGGAGCAGGGGCGTGTGCGCTTGCAGCCCGAGAACGACACTATGGAACCTATCTATGCAACGAATCCCGTTATCCTGGGCAAAGTCGTCGGCTTGATGCGCCGGTTCTCGTAATGCAAAAACGCATAACCATCTTTGATACCGTCCGCGGGTTTACGATGATTTCTATGGCAGGTTTTCACGCTTGCTATGATCTCGCCTACCTGTACGGCTGGGATATGCCTTGGTTTACCCAGACTGTCTTTCAAGACGTCTGGCGAGCCAGCATCAGCTGGGTATTTTTGTTTATCGCGGGTTGGATGTGCACGCTCTCACGCAACAATGCCAAACGAGCGGCTAAGTACGCTGCCGCAGCTTTGGTCGTCTGGATCGCAACAACGCTCGTATCGGTCGACGATTCAGTGAACTTTGGCATCATTTATTGCATGGCGGTGTGCACCGCGGTGGTTGCGTTCACCCGTCCGTTACTCCAAAAATTACCGGGCTCATGGGGCATCGCAGCGTGCCTTGTTCTTTTTGCCCTAACCTGGGGCATTCCAAAGGCGGTCTACCCACTCCCCTACCTGGCATGGCTTGGATTCCCAGGCCCGGGTTTTGTTTCGGGAGATTACTATCCGCTCATACCGTTTGTCTTTATGTACCTTACCGGCTTTTTTGCTGCCCAGGCAGCACAAGCATCAAGTCTCGAAGCGCCAGCATGGGCATACGCCAATCCTATCCCGGCGCTCGCAGTCCTGGGTCGGCATGCCTTACCGTTCTACCTGCTCCATCAGCCAGTCATTCTAGGCGTGCTAGAAATCGTTTATTCCGTACGATAGCGCTCGAGCCGCGGTGCAATACGAGCCGGCAACTTCGCCACAATGCGAACGCCGTCCTCGAGATATTCCTCATGCAGAAGGGTTCCCTGCTCATGCACCAGCGTGATGAGAGCGCCCTCGCGATACGGGATATCAGCGGAGAGCAACACATCGGTGGCAGCTGCCTCGCGAGCAATCCGGTCGACGAGATCGTCGAGCCCCTCGCCCGTTTGGGCCGAGAACAGAACGGCCTCCGGATAGCGACGACGGAAACTCAATCGATCGACGCTATCGAGAAGATCGATTTTATTGAATACGGTCAGCGTTAAACGCTCTCCGGCGCCGATCTCATCAAGCACGCGGTCGACAGCCTCCAGCTGCCGCTCATAGTCCTCGTCAGACGCATCTACGACTTTGAGAATTAGATCGGCACCCAAAACCTCGGACAGCGTCGATTTAAAGGCATCGACCAGACCATGCGGCAGCTTTTGAATAAAGCCGACGGTATCGGTAATCGTCATGCCGCGACCGCCGGGCAGACGATACGAACGCGTCGTCGGGTCGAGCGTAGCAAACAGCTTGTCCTGCGAAAGTACCGTAGAGCCGGTCAGACGATTGAGCAACGTCGATTTACCGGCATTGGTATAACCGGCCAACGCGACGCGAAACGCCGGTGACTCAATGCGACTCTTGGATTGAACATCGCGACGCTGTTCAACCTGCTTGAGCTCACGACGAAGCGCAGCGATCTTATTACGAATAAGGCGACGGTCGACCTCGAGCTGACTTTCGCCCTGACCAAAACGTGAGCCGATGCCGCCGCGCGTCTGCTCCTTGGCGAGATGGCTCCACATGCCACGCAGGCGAGGCAACAAATATTGAAGCTGTGCCAGCTGTACCTGCAGGCGTCCCTCACGCGTCTGAGCATGCAGGCCAAAGATATCCAGGATCAGTGCTGTACGATCGATAATCTTTACCGGCTCGCCCACAGCTTTCTCCAAATAGGATTGCTGCGAGGGCGTCAGGTCGTCGTCAAAAATAACGACATCGGCATCCATGCGATGCACCAGGCCGCACAGCTCTTCTACCTTGCCGGAACCGATAAACGATTTAGGATACGGCTTTACCAAACGCTGCGACAAGCGTGCCACGCACTGAGCACCAGCTGTGTGGGCAAGACGCTCCAGCTCATCAAGCGAGCGATCGAGCGGCCATGCATTGTCGCGCCACTCAACACCAACTAAAATGGCACGCTCGGGCTCGGGTGCCGTGGGAACAAGGGGGAAACGGGCCATTAGGCAGCCTCAATACGATGCAGGATATCCTCAACGACCTCATCGATCGTACATTCATCCATATCAAACCACACGATACGGTCATCGCGCTTAAACCACGAAAGCTGACGCTTGGCATAACGACGCGAACGCATCTTAATGAGTTCGCGAGCCTCATCCATGCTCATCACGCCATTGAAAGCATCAATGATCTCTTTATAGCCAATTGCCTGCATCGACGTCAGGGCATCTCCCAGCCCCTGGCCCATAAGACCGCGGACCTCATCGACAAGACCCTGCTCAAACATCAGATCGACGCGCTGGTTAATGCGCTCGTAGAGCACCTCGCGATTACGCGTCAGACCAAACCATAGGGCATGATAATGCTCGTGCGGAACACTAAACTGCGACTTTTGCTGCGCATAGGAGACGCCATCATCATGCATCTCGAGCGCACGAATCACACGGCGCACGTTATGGGGATGAATAACAGCAGCCGATTCTGGATCGCGCTCGGCAAGCAAGGCATGCAGTTCTTCCTCGCCAATACGCTCGGCAAGCCCCTGATAGCCCGCACGACGATCGTCCTCAAGTTCACCCGAGGGAAAGTCCATCTCATCGAGGGCGGCCTTGAGATACAGCCCCGTACCTCCGCAAAAAACCGGCAGGCAACCCGAACCAAGGAGACGTTCAACATGCGCGCGAGCGTCGGCCTGATAAAGCGCAGCAGAATATGCCACACCCGGCTCTACAATGTCGACGAGACGCAGCGGCGCCGTGCACTCATCGGGCACCATCTTTGCGGTACCGATGTCCATGCCGCGATAGATTTGCATCGCATCGCACGACAGCACTTCGGACGAAAGACGAGCTGCCAAACGGTCGGCAACATCACTCTTACCAACCGCCGTCGGACCGACGATCGCAACGGCGGAAAGACCTGCCCCGGGAGAAACCATTAGCGCGGCTCGCCCACAACGGAGCCGGACAAATACCAGGTCTTGGCAACGTCAACGTCAACATCAACGATCTTACCAACAAGCTGATCGATGCTGTAACCCTCGGGGATAGGCGCATGCACGGTCTGATTCTTGGGACTCTTGCCCAGCAGGACCGCGTCGTTCTTTTTACTCGTTCCCTCAATGAGCGCCGGAACCACAGTATGAAGCTCACCCTGGTTATACTCGTGTGCCGTGGTCTCGATAACCTTAACCAGACGGTTGAAACGCTCGAGAATAACCTCATGCGGCGTAGGATCGTCAATCTCGGCGGCCGGGGTACCGGCGCGCTTGGAATAGATGAAGGTATAGGCCTGAGCATAGCGGACCGTCTCGGCAAGTGAGAGCGTCTGCTCAAAGTCTTCTTCAGTCTCACCCGGGAAGCCAACGATAATGTCGGTCGAGAGCGCGATATCGGGCATGCGGTTGCGAATGCGATCGACAAGGCCCAGATAGTCCTCGCGTGTATAACGGCGATTCATCTCTTTGAGGATCCGCGTCGAACCTGACTGGACGGCCAAATGCAGCTGCGGCATAACGGCAGGCGTCTCGGCCATGGCGTCGATGGTCTCGGGCAACAGGTCCTTGGGATGCGAAGACGTAAAGAAGATGCGCTCCACGCCCGTATCGCCCACGGCACGCAGCAGATCGGCAAAACGCGGCTTGCCAAACAGATCGCGACCATATGAGTTAACGTTTTGGCCCAGCAGCGTAATCTCACGCACGCCCTGGCGCACCAAACCGGTCACCTCGTCGACAATCTCCTCGAAGGGGCGGCTCTTTTCGCGACCACGCACGTACGGCACGATGCAATAGGTGCAGAAATTATTGCAGCCCGTCATGATGGGCACCCAGGCGTGATACTGAGTCTCGCGATGCCACGGCATGCTCATGGCATCCGTATCCTCATGCTCATTGGTACGGATATGACGCTTGCCATCAAGGAACGCCTCGGCAATGAGCTCGGCCACATGCGCGATGGAATGCGTGCCAAAGATGACATTGACGTTATCGACGTTGGTGAGCAGGCCCTCGCCATCGCGCTGCGCGATGCAACCGCCAACGGCAACCACGCGCTTGCCCGAAGGCGAAGGCGGCAGGCTTTTGCAGGAATTGCACTGACCGTACAGGCGAGTATCGGCGGCCTCGCGCACGCAGCACGTCATGAAGACAACGATATCGGCATGCGCGGGATCGAGCGCCATGAGGCAGCCATACGAATCAAGCAGACCGCTCACACGCTCGGAGTCGTGCTGATTCATCTGGCAGCCAAAGGTGCGGATAAAGTAGGTTTTACCGGCAAGAATATCGCGTACGGAACGCTGGTCCATGTGCATAAGTCCTAACGATGGGGAGCGAAACGAGGCAAGCAGAAGCTATGCCACAGGCTTAACATCATCCATGACGACGTTATCCATAGCAGCTCGATTGATCTGGTGAACGTAGATAGAAAGGCGGATGGCCGTGCGCGACTCCCCGTTAATGAGGATGTCGGAGAACACGGGCGCGCAGGAAATATCAAAACCGGTTGGAATCAAAAAACCGCGCGCGATAGCAACGGCCTTAATGGCCTGGTTGACGGCACCGGCGCCGACACACTGGATGTTGACGGGTACACCATCCTTGACCATGCCGGCGATGGCGCCGGCAACGGACGCGGGCGATGATTTGCTTGATACCTTCAGGCAATCCATGAAGAAACTCCTGCATTTAAAAGTACGTTTTAACTGCAATAACTGTATCGTACCGAGTGGACTCGGTAAAGGCACTATTCCTCTTTGGCAAGATCAAAGGTCACGGTGATTCGATCACGCGAAACACGGATCTTTGGGTCGCCGCAAAGGTTGAGATAGTACCGGGCGGCAAGGTCATTAAAGTCGCGTTCCACAGCGCGCGAAAACTGTGCCATGTCATCCTTGGCAATACGTAGCCCGCGACGATCCTTCGCGAGATCGACAGGAGCCGGCGCATGCGAGGACGAATCACGCTCGCGCAGCAGACGCGCGGTCACACCGCGAACGGGCTTAATCTGCCCTGCCAAAATGCGATGGGCCGTGCGCTCGGACATCTCAAGACCCAAACCCGAACAAATACGGATAAAGTCCTCGGCATCAGAAGCAAGGCCTAAACGATCGACAACCGGAAGCTCGCTCTCGTCATCAATGAACAGGAGACGAGACGTATCGAGCCGACTTGACGCCTGAGCATAAAGGGTCGCGGCAATCTCAGACGGAGAACCAAGATAGACATCGCAACCACGCAACTCCTCGAGCGCAAACTCACAAGCAGCGCGAATAATATTATGTGGACCGCGAGCGCAGACATAACGTCCGTCCTCATCCTTGACGGCCTGGGGCCAGCTGGACTGATCGGCACGCTCACTGAGGCGGTCGGCCGCAACGCTCACCTTGAAGGCTGAACCAAGATCGACGCCGGACGTGACCACACGGGCCTCGTCGGTGTTCTGCTTAATCGAAAACAATGCCATGCCACGACCGTGAACGCCCCAACGGTCCATCTTCATGCTCTCGAGCTTGGAGGTAACGCGGGCATCAAAGATTCGCTCTTGCATATCCTGCGGAACGCCCGAACCGTTATCCAGAAAGACAAGCGTGCGGACGCCATCTTCCTTGGTCGTGGCGAGATAGACCTTGTCGGCGCCGGCATCGCGAGCATTACGGAGCATTTCGATGACGATGTCCTCGACATGCTGAATGTCGTGCTTAGCCTGGCGCCGCTCGGCCTCCGAAACGCGGAGGCGGACATACCCCTCGCCAAGGTTCTCCTCGACGCGAAGGTTGCCCTCCCCCGACATCGACGCGATAAATGAGATGAGCTCGTTCGCGTCGCTCATGTTATTTAGCGATATCGACAGCGCGGCTCTCGCGAATCACGACAACGCGCACCTGACCGGGATACTCCATCTCTTCCTCGATCTGATGGGCGATATCGTGAGCCAGAACCGTGGACTGGGCATCGGAAATCTTGTCCGGCTGGACCATGACGTGGACCTCGCGACCGGCCTGCATGGCATAGGTACGTTCGACGCCGTCATGGGAGTTGGCGATCTCCTCGAGCTTCTCAAGACGCTTGATGTAGTTCTCGGCAGACTCGCGACGGGCACCGGGGCGAGAGGCAGAGACAGCATCAGCGGCCTGCACCAGGACATCGAGTACCGTGTTGGGGTCGACATCGGCATGGTGAGCCTCAATAGCGTGGACGATAACGGGCTTCTCGCCATAACGGCGGGCAAGCTCGGCGCCGATGACGGCATGCGGGCCCTCGACGTCGTGGTCGATTGCCTTGCCCAGGTCATGAAGCAGGCCGGCGCGCTTGGCGGTCACAACGTCCAGGCCAAGCTCGGAAGCCATCACGCCGCACAGATCAGAGACCTCGAGGGAATGCTGAAGCACGTTCTGACCAAACGAGGTACGGTAGCGCAGGGCACCAAGGGTCTTGACGATCTCGGGGTGCAGATCGTGGATGCCGGTATCGAAGGCAGCCTGCTCGCCAGCCTCGCGCACGCGCTGCTGAACCAGGTCGGCGGCCTTGTGATACATCTCCTCGATACGGGCAGGGTGAATGCGGCCGTCGGCGATGAGGTTCTCGAGGGCGACACGGGCGGTCTCACGACGGACCGGGTCGAAGCTCGAAAGAACGACTGTCTCGGGCGTGTCATCGATCACGAGGTTGACGCCGGAAACCTGCTCGAAGGTCCGGATGTTGCGACCCTCGCGACCGATGATACGGCCCTTGAGGTCATCAGAGGGAATGTGCACGGAGGTAACGGTGACCTCGGCAGTGTGGTCGGCAGCGCAGCGCTGAATCGCCAGAGACAGAATCTCCTGGGCGGTCTTGTGGCACTCGGCGCGAACCTGCTGCTCGGACTCGCGAATGATCGTGGCGGCCTCGTGGGTGACCTCGCCGCGAACCTTATCGAGGAGCTCCTTGTGGGCGTCCTCGCGGGTAAGGTCGGCGATACGCTCGAGCTCGGAAGTCTGCTTTGCACAGAGCTCCTCGAGCTCACGGGAGCGCTTCTCGACCTGACCGGCCTGGCTGGACAGCTGATGCTCGCGCTTGTCGAGAGCGTCGTTGCGGCGATCAAGGGATTCCTCGCGCTGCATCACGCGGTTCTCGAGCGTACGAATCTCGTTCTTACGCTGCTTGTCCTCGGCCTCGGCGGCCTGCTTGTTCTTGATGATCTCCTCTTTAGCCTCGAGCAGAGCCTCTTTTTTGAGGGTCTCGGCCTGACGCTTAGCATCACCGATCAGGGACTCAGCCTGTGCGTGTGCCGACTGGATTTTTTCGTCGGCCTCGTGAAGACTACCCTGCTTGGCGGTGCGCATGTAGGCAATGGCGGCGATGGCACCCAAAACGATGCCAACGAGCGCTGCGATGATAGGCATGCTCACTCCTTTTTATGGATTCGTTACACAACAAAGCGAACCGTCCTTACGAACGGCTCGCGACATTTGAGTAATATGGGCGCAGCTTATGCGGGTCGGATACAGATAAACATATAAACAAACTCATCACAGATGAGCACATATCACAAAGCAAATGACGCTGTTTATCGTACGTTGAACCACAACAACTGTCAAATAAATGCCCCCAACACGGCGGCTAAAACACGGTGAGCGGCAGGGCCACAAAACGCATACGCCTAAACCGCACATTCCTCGCATTCGGCATCGAGACGTGCCTTAACGGCATCGGCGGCGATATGATACGAGAAGCCCTTGCCCATCAAAAACCGAACCAGTTTTTCGAATCCGCGCGTCTCTGGAACACGCCGCTTGGCGAGCAGGGCTGACGCACGCGCCAAATCGTCTTCGACGGCAAAATAATCCTCGGGATAACCGGGAATGTCATCGAGCACGACATGACGGCGCTTGAGCTCGGTCTCGATTTTGCGCTGTCCCCAACCGCGCCGCTTGCGCTCCTCGATAAAGTACGAGCAAAAGCGGTTCTCGTCTAAAAAGCGATACTCGGTGGCGCGCTCGACGGCGAAATCGATCGCGGTCTGGTGAAAGCCGTAGCGAGCCAGCTTGTCACGGACCTCGCCCGTCGCATGGTCGCGGCGCGATAACATCTCGGTCACCATGGTAAGTGCACATTTACGCTCGACGAGCTGCACCGCCTCACGAAAGTTGTCCCAATCACAGGGAAGATCGGGGCGGTTTTTGACATACAGGCGCGCGACCCGCACGGGAATCCAAATGGACCGCTCAAAACCGCCCTCAAGCTCACAATCGATATGTGCGCAAGGCTTTTTGGACGCATACCCGCTCGAGAACGAGGAGGCCGCCTTCTTATCGGGAAAGACGACCGTGGCCTCGGTCACCGTATACGACATGAGCGTAACCGCTACTCGTCGTCATCATCGAGCATGGCGGAACCATCGATGGCGTAAAGCTCGTCAAACTCCTCAGGCGCAGGCTGATCGGTCAGCTCGACCTCGGATGGAGCATCGTCGTCAAACTCAAGCCCGCAGGCAAGGCGGACCTTATGCTCAATCTCGTCGGCGCAATCAGGGTGTTCGCGCAGGAACGCCTTGGCGGCCTCGCGACCGTTGCCGAGCTTGTCCTCGCCATAGGCAAACCAGGAGCCCATCTTCTTGCAAATGCCGCACTCGACAGCCATGTCCAGAATCGAGCCCTCCTTAGAGATGCCCGTACCGTACATGATGTCGAACTCAGCAGAACGGAACGGAGCTGCCACCTTGTTCTTAACGACCTTGGCGCGCACGCGGTTACCGATAACTTCATCCTTAAGCTTAATGCTGTCGATGCGGCGAATGTCGATACGCACCGAAGAGAAGAACTTAAGGGCGCGGCCGCCCGTCGTGGTCTCGGGGTTGCCGAACATGACGCCGATCTTCTCTCGCAGCTGGTTAATGAAGATGCATGTCGTGTTGGACTTGGACAGCGAGCCGGCGAGCTTGCGGAGCGCCTGACTCATCAGACGAGCTTGCAATCCGACCGTGGTATCGCCGATCTCTCCCTCGATCTCGGCACGCGGGGTCAGCGCGGCGACGGAGTCGACGACGATGGCATCGATGGCGCCGGAACGCACGAGCATGTCAACAATCTCGAGCGCCTGCTCACCCGTATCAGGCTGGGAAATCAGTACCTCGTCGATATCCACGCCAATGCGCGCGGCATACGTGGGATCGAGCGCGTGCTCGGCATCGATAAATGCCACCACGCCACCCATTGCCTGGGCTTCGGCCAGGATCTCGAGCGAAAGCGTCGTCTTACCGGAGGACTCAGGACCGTAAATCTCGACGATACGGCCGCGCGGCACACCGCCGATACCCAGAGCGGCATCGAGTGCCAGAGCGCCCGTGGGGATGGCCTCAACCTCAAGCTCGGGGCCGCCGTCACCATACCTCATGATGGAGCCTTGACCGAACTTCTTCTCGATCTCGGCCTTGGTGGTGGCGATCATCTCATCGCGCTCTTTACCCGTCGTGCGAGCATGAACGGTACGTACGGGACCTGAATTCTTGGCCATGAATAGCCCTCCTCTTAACAACCTGCATCGATAATAAACGAACGGCTGTTCGTGGTCAACCGTTCAGGCCAATCATATGCAGGCAGTCTTTCCAAAACCCAACCAAACGCCGACCAAACACTGACCAAATGCTTGACCACAAAGGGGCAAATAAGAACAAGAAAGGCAAAAATACACCTATGACCAGCGCAAACGCTAAATTCGTCAGGGGTCCCCATCTCCACAATTAAGGGGCCCGAAGGCCCCTTAAAACACGTCTATTCCATAGAGTTAAGCACAAGGACAATGCGTCCCAATGCCTCCGCGACCGCATGGGCACGAACACACGAACGGTCGCCCTCATAGTGGCAGCGCACAGAGTCCACGACCGGCACTTCCCCATCAGCCGCGCGATACGCCCAGCCAATATAGAAAGTGCCAGCCGGATCGTCCTCAGTGCCGCCGCCGGGGCCGGCATAACCCGTTGCGCTCACTGCAATATCGCTCTGGTACAGCTCCAGCGAACCCGCCGCCATCTCGCGCGCGGTCTGATGCGACACCGCGGTATAGCGGTCGAGCGTCTCCTGATCAACGCCCAAAACGCGATGCTTGATCTCATCGCAGTAGGTCACCGCACCGCCACGCAGCACCGCCGAGGCGCCCGGGATATCGGCAATCGTCGAGGCGATCATACCTGCCGTCAGCGACTCAGCCGTCGAAACCGTCACGCCCCGAGCGCTCGCGCGCTCGACAATATGACGCGCCAGCTCCTCGTTATGTGCGGAAATCTGCTCAAAAGAGTCCGTCATACCCACCAGGACCTAGACCGAAAAGACGATCTTGCGGCAGTTCCAGAAGTACTGGGCGCCCGAGATAACGGTCAGGACAACGGCAACGGCGTACAGGAAGCGCGACACCGAGTAGATGCCGAGCGTCAGCGCCAGCGGGCCAAGGTGCAAGCCGGCCATCGCAAAGACGCACAGGTAACCGCAGATGGAGACCATCGTAGTCGCCGTCTTGTACTTGCCAAGCTTATCGGCGGCAACGACCACGCCGGCGGCACTCGCGACCATGCGAAGGGCGCTCACCAGAAGCTCACGGAACAGGATAATGAACACGGACCACACGGTCACAGCGCCAAAATCCAAGAACAGCAGCAGAGCCGAGAACACCAGCAGCTTATCGGCGATGGGGTCCAAGAACTTACCGAAATCGGTAATCTCGTTGCGCGAGCGCGCCAGATAACCGTCGACCTTATCGGTGCACGACAGGATAACATACAGAATGAAGGCAGCGGCGGCGAGCGGGCCGTCGAAGGTGCTCCAATCTGTACCGGCAACACTCGTGTGAGAAAGCGCCGACACGATCATGAACACCGGGATAAAGACGATGCGAACGCACGTCACGATGTTGGCGGGCGTCCAAACACTCGTCAGTTCCTTATTGCTCTCGTTTGCCACGATGCTCTCCTACTCCACAACATGGCCGATAAGCTCATAGCAGAAGCTATCGGTAAACTCGACCGTCAGAATATCGCCCACGGACGCCTCGCTGGCGTCCAAGTGCACCGCGCCATCGGAATCGGGCGCCTGGAACCAAGCATGGCCGATCAGCTCGGCGCCGTCCTCGGTCTCCTCGATGCCGTCGACGATCACCTGGGCGCGCTCGCCCACATGTGCGGCGGTGGCGGCAAAACCGAGCGACTCGGCCAGGTCCATGGCCTCCTGGGCGCGCTCGAGCTTGACCTCCTCATCGACCTGACCCTCCATCTTGGCGGCCAGGCTGCCCTCCTCCTGCGAGTAGGCAAAGACGCTCGTGTAGTCAAAGCCGACGGTGTCCATAAAGTCGATAAGGTCGCGGAACTCGTCGTCGGTCTCGGTCGGGAAGCCGACCATGGCCGTGGAACGGATCACGATGCCGGGGATACGCTCACGCAGATCGCGGAACAGGTCCTCGAGCTCCTGGCGCGAACCAGAACGGCGCATAGCCTTGAGGATGCGCGCGTCGCAGTGCTGCACGGGGATATCGATATAAGGCAGCACCTCGGGCGTATCGCGAATCGTATCGATAAGCTCGTCGGTCATGCCCTCGGGCTGCAGATAGAGCACGCGGACCCAGACGTTGTGCGGGCGCACGGCCTCGGCGACGGCATGCAGCAGCTGCGCCAGATTGCGCGGCGAGCCATCGGTGACGTCTTCGTCGGCAAAGTCGGTGCCCCAAATACCCGTGTCCTGGCCAATCAGCACGATCTCGCGCACACCGCCGGCAACCAGGTCGCGTACCTCGGAGATAATGCTCTCGGCATTGCGCGAATGATAGCGACCGCGAATATAGGGGATCATGCAGAAGCTGCAGAAGCGGTTGCAGCCATCGGAAATCTTGACGTAAGCAACAGCGCCCTCGACAGTGCGCTTTACTTGCGGAATATAGGCAGCGATCTCACGCTCGACACCCAGCACGCCATCGATGACCGCCACGATGCCGTCCTCCTCGTCGGCCTTCACAAAGGCAGCGACCTCGGGCAGCTCGTCAGGCAGGTCGTCGCCATAGCGCGACGGCACACAGCCGCACATGACGATGGGACAAGAACGAACGCCGTCCTGAACCTCGTTGGCGAGCTCGAGCGTGGTCTCGATGCTCTCGGACGTTGCGGAGGCGAGGAACGAGCATGTATTGACGATGGCGATATCGGCATCCTGTGGGTCGAATGCCTCCTCGTAGCCCGCGGCGGTCAAAAGAGAACGCATGCGGTCGGTGTCAACCTCGTTCTTAGCGCACCCGAGGGTGATGTAGAGCACGGAGCCCAACGGTGTATCCATGTTGGAGAGCAGTCCTTTCGAATGATATTAGCGGTAGTTGGTGAACTGCAGCGGCTGGCCGTAGTCCTGGTCGCGCAGGAACTGGATCACGGTCTGCAACGCGTCCTTCGAAGCAGAGGAAACACGCAGCTTGTCGGCCTCGATAGTCACCTTGACCTTGAGCTTTTGGTCCTTGATGTCCTTGTTGATCTTCTTGGCGGTCGTCTGGTCGATACCCTCGACGATATGGCCGAGCACGCGCACGGTGCCGCCCGATGCCGCCTGCGGAGCATCCCACGAGACAGCCTTGAGGTCGATGCCGCGCTTGATGAGCTTGGAGCTCAGCACGTCGATAATCTGCTTGGAGACAAAGTCGGCCGGGGCGTTGATCGTAAAGAGCTTGTCGCCCTTCGAAAGCTCGATCGTGGCGCCGGAATCCTTCAGGTCATAGCGCTGGGAAATCTCACGCGTGGTTTGCTGGAAGGCGTTGTCGACCTCTTGCATGTTGACCTCGGACACGACGTCGAAGCTGGAATCTTTAGCCATGATGTTTCCTTTCGCGTACGAGCGGCTTAGTAGCTATCGTACGAATAGTCGGTAGAATCGGTGGGCGTCTGGCCGTCAGTTGCGGTATCGGCGCCATCCGTGGACTGGGCATCGGTGCCGTCGGTGGTGTCGGCACCATCGGTGGTGTCGGTACCATCAGAACTTTCACCATTCTCGGAACCAGTCGTCTCCTTCTTGGGAACGGTGATCGTCACACGCGCCACGCCCGAGGTCTTGGTATCGTAACGGACCTTTTCGCCGTTCTTGGTAACGGTGACATCGGAAGGCTTGGACGTGGTGATCTCGATCGAGGACTCAGGCGTGTACTCCTGCTCAAAGGGGCCAGTCGCCTGGGCGCCATAGACCGACTTGCCATCGACCTTGACCTCAATCCAGGCGGTCTTTCCCTTGGCAACGGAGACCTTGACCTTCGTTACCTCGTTTTCTTCCTTTTTAGCCGTCGTCTTGGTGGCGTCCGAATCGGTCGACTCATCCGTCGCCTCATCGGTGTCTTCGTCCTCGTCGACCGTTTCGGTCTTCTTAGAAGACTTCTTGGGCGTCGTCTTGGTAGCAGTGGGCGTCTCGGGCGTGGTCTCGGGCGTCGAAGATGCGCAGCCGCGCAGAAGTACCACGATGAGCACGATCAGCAGCAACGCCACGGCACCGATGCCGGCGTAGACGATACGCGGATCGAGACCGTTGTTTTGAGGAGTACGGGAACCGCCGCGTCCACGACTGGAACTGCTGCGGCCGCCTCCCTGAGGCATACGACCACGATTGCTGTCGGAACGGCCGCGATAGCCACCCTGGCCCTGAAGGCTGCGCTGACCCGAGCGGGGCGCAAGTTCACCGCAGCCTTGATAGCCACGCTGGCCCGCACGCGGAGCCGAAGAGCGCTGGCCATACGGCTGTGATTGAGAGCGAAGACGCGGCGTCACCTGCGTGGCATCGGCGTCCGCATAGCCACTGCGAGAACGTCCGGTGGAGATACCACGGTGACCGCGATCGGAATAGCCGCCGTCGCCGTAGCCGGCACGAGGGTCACGCGCCACGCCGCGGGCAGCGGGAAGTGCACGGTCCTCGGGCATCGGCGTACTGCGGAACCGGTCACGCTGTGAGCGAATCTCCTCGCCCGAACCCGTCTCGGTAATATAGCCAGCCTGCTGCGGACGCTGACCATAACGCGTTGAGCGACCACCCTGAACCATCAGGAAGCGCCCGTTATCGACAGAGGAACGCGAATTGACATAGCCGGCGGCGTCCTGAAAACGACCGCCCTGCTGCGACGTCTCGCGTTCGTATGCCATCAGGTCGTCAAAGTAGGCATTGACGACCTCGCGCGGATTGAGGCCCAAAAAACGAGCATAGCTCGAAATCATGCCCTGCGCATAGCCGCGCGGCGGCATCGAAGCAAAGTTACCGGTCTCGAAAAACTCGATGATCTGCGGCCTGATTTTGATGGTGTTGGCGACCTGCTGAATGGAAAGGCCCATTCGGCGACGCTGCTCGAGCAGCATGTCACCAAAGCGTGCAGCCATCAGAATCCTCCAAACTCACGATCTTCACGTGCCATCTCGGCGTCGACAGATTCCAGCGCGGCAAGCCCCTCCTCGTCCAAAAGGACCTCGCGCGGCTTGGAACCGTCGGGCGGGCCGACGACACCCTTTTCTTCCAGCATGTCCATAATACGCCCGGCACGCGCATAGCCAACCTTCAGACGACGTTGCAGGCCAGATGTGGAGCCAAGCTGCGATTCCACCACAATATGGGCGGCTTCCCAAATGAGTGGATCATCGTCTTGCGGCTCGGTTACTCCGGTGCGGACAATGCCTCCGCCACCCGCCATGGACATGGAAGCGGGCGCCACGGCAGACAGGATCTCCTCGTGGTAGTCTGGCTCACTCTGCGACTTGACGAACTCGACAATCTCGTTGATCTCATCATCCGAGACAAAGCAGCCCTGGATACGGCGGGGCTTGCCCCAGTCGACCTTGGAGAACAACATGTCGCCCAAACCGGTGAGCTTCTCGGCGCCCATCTGGTCGATGATGACGCGCGAGTCGATGCCCGTGGCGACGTTAAAGGCGATGCGGTTGGTGATGTTGGCCTTGATGAGGCCCGTCACCACGTTGGAGCTGGGGCGCTGCGTGGCAACGATAAGATGAATACCGGCGGCACGGCCCAGCTGTGCAATACGCACGATCGAGGCCTCGACATCCTTACCGGCGACCATCATCAGGTCAGAGAGCTCGTCAATGATAATGACAAGGTAGGGCATCTTTTGCGGCGGATTGTCGTAATGCTCAAACTCGCCAGCAGCCTGCTTTTCGTTGTAGGTCGAGATCTTACGCACGTTGAGACGCTCGAAGACCTTCAGGCGACGCTCCATCTCGGACACAGCCCATTGCAGAGCGCTCGCGGCCTGCTTGGGCTCGGTCACCACGGGCACATAGAGATGCGGCAGACCGTTATAGCCCGCAAGCTCGACACGCTTGGGGTCGACCATGATCAGGCGAACGTCCTCGGGAAGGGCGCGCATGAGCAAGGTCGTGATGATGGAATTGATCATCACCGACTTACCAGAACCGGTCGTACCGGCGATCAACAGGTGAGGCATCTTGGCGAGGTCGGCGACAACCGGCGTGCCCTCGGCGTCGCGGCCGATGGCGAGCTCGAGCGGACCGCCCTTCACATAGGGCAGCACGTCGCCCAGATTGACGTTCTGGCGCTTGCGGTTGGGAATCTCGATGCCCACGAGCGAGGTGCCGGGGATCGGGGCAAAGATACGCACCGACTGGGCAGCGAGCGAAAGCGCGATATCGTCCTCGAGGCTCGAGATTTTGCTCACACGCTCGCCCTCACCGGGCTGCAGCTTAAAGGTCGTCACCGTGGGGCCGGCGATCCAGCCGACCACGCGGGCACTGCGGCCAAACTCAAGCAAGGTGGATTGCAGTGACTCAGCGGTCTGCTCCAGCTCCTTGTCCGAAGACGCAGCGGAAGCCGACTGCGGGTTGGCATGCAGGATTTCGAGCGGCGGAAGCTTGAGGCCGTCCTCTTCTTCGCCCTCGTTATCTGCGGCGCCGTCGTCCACTCCCCCATCACGAGCCGCAGCCGATTCGATAGCACTCGTGGCAGGCGCATCGGCAACCTTGGGATGCTTCAGGAAGTCGGGAATCTGAGGTGCGGCCGAGACGGGATTCACGGCAAACGGCGGCTCGGACTCGTCAATCTTATCGGGGTCGTCTTCCATCGAAAGCTGGCCGGTTACCTGGCCGCGCTTTGCATGGCGACGCGGCAGCAAAGTTGTCTTTGCGGTCTCAATCGGAGCCTCGTCGTCCTCGTCATCGCCCTCGGTAAGCTCAATCTCGCTATCGGACCAAGATGGGTCGGGCTCACTCGTATTAAGCTTAGGCGCAGCCTTGCCCTTCTTGACATGGCGACGCGGCAGCAGCGTGGTCTTGGCCCGCTCGGCATCCACGGCATCGGACACGTCAACAAACGGATCCTCGTCCTCGTCGTCATCCAAAACCGGGTCGACATCGCCACCCATGACCGTGGTCACCGCGGCGTCAGTCCCCTTCTGGCGCAGAATGCTAAGGTGCGGACGGGCGACGCCGGGAACCGACAGGGCCTCTTCATCGCCCCACGGGCTCGCATTGACATCGGCACGTCGACGCTCGGCAAAATCGGCAGCGCGATCGCGTGCGGAGCGCAAAACGCCACCCACCGAAAAGCCGATAATGACCAAACCAACGACGACAAGCCCCAGCAAGACAACCATGGCGATAGGTTTACCCAGGGCGTTTTGCAAGGCACTTGCGATAAAGGCGCCAATGTAGCCGCCCGACACGGAAAGGTTCTGCGGCGTAAACATAAGGTCGCACGAATCGCTCGTGCCCGGCACCATCAGCGAAAGAATGGAGACGACGGCGATAAAGACCAAGGCGCCGCCCGCAACAGAGCGCACGTTGAGCGGCGAGTCCTCACCCAAAAAGAGCGTGGCGGCAAACAGCAAGATGACGATCGGCAGCACGTAGGCGCCCAGACCAAAGCCCAGGTGGTAGAAACCGGCAACCGCAGCCGTCACGGGCGCTGTTGCCGGAGAGATCACGGCAATGAAGGACGCGATCGCCAAAACGGCGATGACCACACCGGCGATATCGCGATTGGCCGAAGGCTCGACCAAGGGCTCAAACTCATCAAACTCGGACTCGTGGCCCTTATTGGCACGCAGATGGGAACCGGCACCCTTAGCAGATGCCGGTTGGTTGTTGGCCTTATTGACTTTGGCGTTTTGTGCAGATCCGCGCGCCAAACTAAACCTCCATGACGACCGGGATGATCATCGGACGGGTGCGCGTACGGCTCCAGATAAAGTTAGAGAGCGAATCGCGCACGGCCTTGCGAATGGCATCGGAACCGCTGCTGGTAAAGCTAAACTTACCCTTCTCGATCGTCTTCATAATGGACGCGGAAGCATCCTCGGAGAACTGGTCGTCGATGGCAAACGAGACGCCGCGGCCCGAGAACTCGATGGCCTCGATCTTCTTGTGTTTGAGGGAGACGATGGCAACGGCCGTGACCATACCGTCGTTGGCGAGCTTCTGGCGATCGCGCAGGACGATGGGGTCGGTATCGCCGATACGCAGGCCGTCGACGTAAACGACACCGGACTCGACGGGCGTACCGCGCTTGACGATACCACCGCGCATCTCGAGCGTGTCGCCGTTATCGAGGATAAAGATATGATCGTCCTTGATGCCCATCTTGCGGGCCAGCTGGGCATGGGCGCGCAGATGCACGGCCTCACCGTGAACCGGCATAAAGTACGTGGGCTTGGCCATGGCCATCAGGAGCTTGAGCTCCTCCTGGCTACCGTGACCCGAGACGTGGACGAGAGCGCGGTTCTTATCCCACACGTCGCAGCCGAGCTTGGCCAGGCTGTTGACGACCTGCTGGACGGCCTTCTCGTTGCCAGGAACGGGAGTTGCCGAAAGGATAACGGTATCGCCCTCGTGGATGGAGAGCGTCTTGTGCTCGCCATTGGCCATGCGGGACAGGGCCGACAGCGGCTCGCCCTGCGAACCAGTGCACATGACGACGATCTTGTCGTCAGGCAGGTTATCAATATCGAAGGCATCGATGATATCGGCATCATCGATGTTGAGATAACCGAGCTCGCGCGCCACGCGGGTGTTCGTGAGCATGGAGCGACCGGTCACAACGACCTTACGGCCGCACTTGCGGGCGGCATCGCAGATCTGCTGCAAACGATGGATGTGGCTCGAGAACGATGCGACGAACACGCGACCCGGGGCGTTCTTGATGGCGTGCAGCAGGTTGGGACCGACCTCGGCCTCGGACTTGGTAAAGCCGGGAACCGTGGCATTGGTGGAGTCGGAAAGCAGCAGGTCGATGCCCTGCTTGGCAAAGCGGCTGATAGCGGCATAGTCGGGCGTGACGCCATCGATGGGCGTCTGGTCGAGCTTAAAGTCGCCGGTGTGCATAACGGTGCCCTGATTGGTGCGGATGAACACGCCCAGAGCGCCGGGGATGGAGTGCGTCATCGAGAAGAAGTCGAGCGAGATGCCGCCGAGGTTGACATGGCTGCCGCCCTTGACCTCGCGGAACTTGGGTGCGCGGATGCGGAACTCGGAGAGCTTGCCCTCGATAAAACCGAGCGTCAGCTTGCTCGAGAAGATGGGCACCTTGTTGTTGAGGTCCTGCAGCAGATACGGAAGCGATCCGGTGTGGTCCTCGTGGCCGTGAGTGACGATGATACCGCGGAGCTTCTCCTCGTTCTCCAGAACGTAGGTGTAGTCGGGAAGCACCAGATCGATACCGGGCTGGGAGTCATCCGGGAACATGAGACCGGCGTCGACGAGCACCATGTCGTCGCCGCACTCGAAGACCGTCATGTTCTTGCCGATGCCATCAAGGCCGCCGAGCGGGATGATCTTCAAGGGAGATGATTTTTTAGCTGCCATAGGTTAGTGTGGTTTCCTTTCTTCGAAACGGGTCTGGAACAACCGACGGGGCGCTTCTGGCAAACCGACCGCCGGGAACGTACAAACATGCATCGCAGAGTCGATGCAATAACCACAGTATGATACCCATTTGCCCACCAACAGACCACCCATGCATCAAAGCCCCATCTGAACCGGTCTATCCCGCCGGTTTCCCGTGGGGCGGGCACTGATGAAGTTTCCTGCTCTACAGTCCTGCTCACGACGGAGGCCACATTA
>UREM01000034.1 GCA_900546775.1 uncultured Collinsella sp.
GACTTGCAGCGACGGACCTCGGGACGCTCTTACACCACGTCTGCGCGCGCCACCCGGAGCGCGCATCGAAATAGGCGTTTTGGGCTGTTTGAGGGGTTAGCGATATACCACGTGGTCAAAAAACGTCAAATATGAGTAGTGTTGCCAAAATAGTCACATATGTTTTATGTCTTTTGGGCTTCCTAGCGATATTCATTCTCGCTAGGAAGCCCATTTTATTGAACCTATGGGGAATAACGTTGTCTTGTTTTTGGACAAATAGGGATTTTCGGCACCTATTACAAGGAAATTTGCTGCTACTAAATTGGTGACAGTACTCATATTTGGCGTTTTTTGACCACAGGGGTCTCGAGGGGGGGCTCGAGGGGTCGCGGTTTCGCCCTTTTTGCGCCGAAGCGATACACTGTTACCGTTTGATTTCTTCGCTCAAGGAGGATGCGCATGCCGTGCACAACGATTTTGGTTGGTAAGAACGCGAGCTACGACGGGTCGACGCTTGTCGCCCGCAACGAGGACTCGTCCAACGGGGTGTTTGAGCCCAAGCGCATGCGCGTGGTGCATCCCGACGAGCAGCCGCGTGTCTACACGAGTGTCCTGAGCCACCTAACCATTGAGCTGCCCGACAATCCCATGCGTTACACAAGCGTCCCTGACGTTATCCCGGGTCACGGCATCTGGGCCGAGGCCGGCTTCAACGAGCTCAATGTTGGCATGTCCGCAACCGAGACGCTCACCACCAATGAGCGCGTCCGCGGCGCCGATCCGCTCGTGGACTACGTACCCGCCAAAGGTAACGAAGGCGAGGACGGCTATGTTCCGGCACAGCCCGGCGGTCTGGGCGAGGAGGACATGGTGACCCTGGTGCTGCCGTACGCCAAGTCTGCCCGCGACGGCGTGCGCATCCTGGGCGAGCTGCTCGAGCGCTATGGCACCTATGAGAACAACGGCATCGCCTTTAGTGATGTGGACGAGATTTGGTGGCTCGAGACTATCGGTGGCCACCACTGGATTGCCAAGCGCGTGCCCGATGACGCCTATGTGACCATGCCCAACCAGCTGGGTATCGACAGCTTTGACCTGGACGACGCCGAGGGCGCCCAGGCCGACCACATGTGCTCTGCCGACCTGCGCTCCTGGATGGCCGAGTGGCATCTGGACCTGACGCTGGGCGTCGAGGGCGACGGTCCGGCGACGGTCTTCAACCCGCGCGAAGCCTTTGGCTCGCACAGCGACAGCGACCATGTCTACAACACGCCGCGCGCCTGGTATATGCAGCGCTGTCTCAACCCCAGCGATGTGTGGGACGGTCCCGACGCCGACTACACGCCCGAGAGCGACGACATCCCCTGGAGCCGCGTGCCTGAGCGCAAGGTGACCATCGAGGACATCAAGTACGTGCTTTCGAGCCACTACCAGAGCACGGAGTACGACTGCTACGGCAGCAAGGGTACGCCCGCCACGCGCGGCGCCTATCGTCCCATCGGCATCAACCGCAACAGCCAGCTCGCCGTGCTGCAGCTGCGTCCCTATGCGCAGCCGGCATATCGCGCCGTACAGTGGATGGCGTTTGGCTCCAACTCGTTTAACGCGCTCGTACCGCTGTACGCCAATGTCGAGACCATGCCCGAGTACTATGCCGGCACGCAGGCTCGCGTGACGTCCGAGAATTTCTATTGGGCCAACCGCCTGATCGGTGCCTTGGCCGATGTTCGCTTCCATGAGTGCGGTCGCGCGGTCGAGGATTATCAGGAGAAGGTCGGCGGCATGGGCCACAAGCAGATTCACGACGTTGACGCTGTCGTAGCCGCGCTGCCCGAGGCCGACGTGCCTGCCGAGCTCGCCCGCGCCAACGAGGCCTTTGCCGAGCTCGTGCGCGTGGAGACCGATGCCCTGTTGGGCAAGGTGCTCTACACCACGAGCTGCGCCATGAAGAACTCCTTCGCGATGAACGACAACGTAAGGTAAAGGCAACCTTGCAGCGCGCGAGCGGGGCAAACGCCGTCAAAGGCTTTGCCCCGCTCGATTTCTATTCCGGCGACAAACGATTTTGTGTCGTTCACCCAATCTTGGGTACAAGAAGGCCAATGCAGTTGTTCATGATTGGAGCCAACCATGGTTATGAAACTCGATCAGCTTGTTAACGGTGCCATCAACGTGGGCTTCGGCGCCGCCGCCGTTGCCGTCGAGGGCGGCAAGAAGGTTCTCGACGACCTCGGTACCAAGGGCGAGCAGGTCCGCAAGGATGCCGGCACCCCCGATATCGCCCGCAGCGTGTCCGATATGTTCGAGCAGGCCGGCGGCACTATCTCCGACCTGACCGAGCGCCTGGGCATGCAGGGCGAGACTGCGGCACAGCGCGTGCTCGATGAGCTCATCCTGGCTCGCGTCCGCGTTATGACCGCCCCCGAGCGCACGGCCTTCCTGGCCCATGTGCGCGACATCGTCGATTCGGTCGAGGACAACGTGACCTCGGTGCCCGTCGAGTCCGTTGAACCCGACGACGCAGAGGACGCCGAAGAGGCCGAGTAGCAGCGCAGATGGCAGATTCCACCACCGATTACAACAATCAAGATCCCTTGGGTGACGAGGCGGCGGTTGTCGACGAGGTCGATGCCGCCGTCTCGGGCGCTCGCAAGAAGCCGCGCGCTGTCGATATGGTCCCCGAGGAGCCCGACGCGATGGCGCCGGACGAGGAGTATCAGCTCACGCCGGCGGGCCGCCGCGAACGCATCGGTCAGATCGTTCGCCTGATCAAAAAGTATCGCGTGTGGGATAACCTCACGCCGGTGCGCCTGCGTCGTCTGCTCGAAGAGCTCGGCCCCATGTTCGTCAAGATGGGGCAGATCCTGGCTAACCGCTCCGAGATCTTGCCGCAGCGGTTTTGCGACGAGCTCCGTCGCCTGCGCTCCGACGTAGAGCCGGTGCCGTATGAGGTAGTGCTCCGGTGTCTGGAAGAGGAATATGGCCAGCGCCTGGGGCAGATGTTCGACGCGATCGACCCCAACCCGCTCGGCAGCGCGTCGCTCGCGCAGGTACACCGTGCCCGCCTGGTGACCGGCGAGGACGTGGCCGTTAAGGTGCAGCGCCCCGGTGCGCAGCAGGTCATGGCGCAGGACATCGACATCATCCGTTCGGTGGTGCGCATCGTCTCAAAGTTCGTCAATACCGATCAGTTTGTTGACCTGCACGGCGTGGTCGAGGAGCTGTGGACCTCGTTTCGCGAGGAGACCAACTTTTTGGCCGAGGCCAAAAACCTCAACGATTTCTATGAGTTCCATAAGAGCATCCATGGCGTGACGTGCCCCAAGTCCTATCTGGATCTGTGCACCGAGCACGTCGTGGTCATGGATTACGTCGACGGCATCTCGATTGCCGATCCCGAGCGCCTGGTGGCCGAGGGCTATGACCTGGAAAAAATCGGCTCGGCGATTGTCGAGGACTATTCGACGCAGGTGCTCGATGATGGCTTTTTCCATGCCGACCCGCATGCGGGAAACATCATCCTCAAGGACGGCGTCGTCTACTTTATCGACCTGGGCATGGTTGGGCGCATGTCGAGCCACGACCGCGGTATCGTCAAGGACATGATTTTCGCCGTGGCCGAGGGCGACGTGCCCAAGCTCAAGGATTCGCTTATGCGCTTCGCCGTGACGCGCGGCGACTCGGCCGAGCTCGACCATTCGGCCTTTTTGTCCGACTTGGACTTTATCGTTGCCGACTTTGCGGGCCTCGACCTTAAGGACCTGGATATCGGCGAGTTTTTGACCTCGCTGCTAAACCTGGCGCGCAAAAACGACGTTGAACTGCCGAGCGTGGTGACGATGTTCGCCCGCGGCATGGTGACGCTCGAGGGCCTGCTGACCGAGTACATGCCCAACGTCAACATGATCCAGATCATCCAGACGCATATCAAAAATGAGAAGAGCACCTATGCGCGCGTGCGCGATATGGGGCGCGATTTTGCCGCGAGCAGCTATCGAGCGGCAAAAGGTTCGCTCGAGGCGGCCGAGTATCTGGGCTTGGCGTCGCGCATGCTCACGCGTGGCCAGCTTAAGGTGAACACGCAGATTATGAGCAGCGATAAGGCGCTGCGACAGCTGGGCGGAATTATCGACCGCATGTCGATGGCTATCGTGATCGCCGGTCTGTTTATCGGTTCGTCGGTGGTGTACTACGCACGCATCGAGCCGGTTGTGTTTGGTATCCCGGTCATTGGCTTTATGGGCTACGTGAGCGCGCTGGTGCTGGCGCTTATGCTGGGCCGCAATATCTGGCTCAACAGCCACGGCGGCAAGCACTAGAGGCTGCGGCCGTCACCGCATTTTCCTATCGCAAACAATAGCTTTTACCTTGGGCTTCGCCTGCGTGCGAGGCCCTTTTGCGTGATACCATTTTGACGGTAATAATCGATGGCCTAGATGGTGGTGCGGAGACGCACGAATGCGCGGTTTTCCTGCGCGTTTGGGAGAATCGGGGTGCAAGTCCCCGGCTGTACCAGTAACCGTAATTCCTCTTGGCTCGGGATGTTCGCGTCGCAGATCGGACGGCGCGCCCGAGTCGTTAAGGTTAAGTCGGATCGCCTCCCATCTTGCGTGCGGCTGCGGCGTATGCCGCCGGTGTGCATAGGGCTCTGGAGGGAAGGAGGACCCCGATGGGGGAACTCGAGCGCAACATGCGCGATGACGTGGGGCAGCCTCAAGGCAACGCTCCAAGTACAGACAATGGGGGACAAATGGATATGTTTGAGGACGAGCGTGTGTGCGCCTCGTTGCATCGCCGTGGCGCGATTGCACGCGGTATAGCCAAGCGCGGCCTGGTGGCATTCCTGGCCTTCGCGATGGCCTTTGGCACCACGCCGGCTCAGCTGTGGGCCGAGGGCGCCGAGGGCATTGCCGAGGCTGTGGCTCAGGCTGCGACGCCGGGCGAGGACGCAGCGCTTGCGGGCGGCGCCGCTGAGCAGAGCGGCGCCGAGGTTTCGGATTCCGGGAGCGCGCCTGCAGCCAGTGCCGCCACAACAGAGGCAGCAACTGGCGACGAAGGCTCGGCGACGGGGGAGAGCCCTGCTACGAGCGAGCAGTCTTCGACGGCGCCCACTGGCCAAGCAGGATCTGCCGCCGCGGCTGCCGTCCAGACAGAGAACCCGACAGAAACCGGCGATGTCGCCAAGAAGCAAGTCGAGGTCTCGTTCTCGATTATCGGCACCGATGCCGACGGCAAGGCTCAGACCTGGGTGGCACCTACGCAGCTTAAGCTCGACGAGGGCTCGACGGCTGCGGACGCCTTCGTTAAGCTGCAGCAGAAGGCGGGCTTCAAGGCGAAATACGATCCGAACACGGCATACGGTTTCTACCTCGAAAGCATCACGTCCCCGAGCGATGGCCGCACGCTTGCCTTCGATCCGGCGACTTATGCCTACTGGCAGCTGTTCGTCGACGGCGCGTCTTCCTCGGTTGGTGCGAGCAGCGTCAAGCTCACCCAGGGGCAGAAGATTGAGTTTGCCTATACGGCTGGTAGCTCGTCCCCTGTCGTTAAGGACCAGGTTGCCGCAAATGTGACCGTCATTGGTCGCGATGCCCAGGGCAAGACTCAGACTTGGGTCGATAACGCGCAGTATGTGGTGACGTCCGGCTCGAACGCACTTGACCTTACAAAGGTCGCGCTCGAGGCGAATGACATCGATGCCGTTGTTGCGGGCTCCTTCATTCTGAGCCTTAAGTACAACGGCGTTGAGCTGGGTAAGCCGCTCGATTATTCGACCTATTGGCAGCTGTTCATCAACGGCAAGTCGAGCGACTGCACGGCAGACAATGTCACCATTCATGCTGGCGATACCGTTACGTGGTTCTACGGTGGCTGGGGCGACCAGTTGCCCTCCGATTCTGTCCATGCTTCCGTTCAGGTCCTCGGTAAGGACAAGGACGGCAAGCAGCAGGTTTGGGCTTCGACGGGTCAGACGAGTCTCAAGGCGGGCTCTACTGCCAAGGATCTCCTTGAGCAGACCGGCCTTAGGCTCGATTCTAGCGAATCGTCTTGGGGCTGGTTCCTCAACGGCATTTATTCGCCGTTCGACGTCGACGGTAAGCCCTATGTCGGGGATGCTGCAACCAATAGCTATTGGCGCTTCTACGTAAATGGCGAGTTCAAGAACGTTGGCGCTGGTGCCTACGAGCTCCAAGAGGGTGACGCCGTCACCTTTATGTATGCTGGCGACAGCGATGCCCTTCCTGGCCAGGTTCTTGGGTCTGTCGATGTTATCGGTCCCGATGTCAACGGCAACAATACTCGCTGGGGCTCGGCAAGCAATGTTTCTTTGCCCGAAGGCTCCACGGCCCAGAACCTTATTGAGGCATTTCTGAAGGCCAAGAGCGTTGCGTATAACGGCTCCCAGAGTGGTGAGTACTGGCTCCTTAATTCCATTACTTCGCCGTTCGATCACAAGCCGTATGGCTGGGATGGTGCGACCAATAGATTTTGGCATCTGTATATCAACGGAGAGCTCACATCTCTCTGCGCCAACCAGGTCACGCTCAAGAGCGGCGACAAGGTTACGCTTGCCTATACCACCGACGATTCGCCCATGCCCGATCCCGACAAGATTGTCGTGGACCCGAGTGCGACGACTCCTGATTGGGATGCCGAGTGGGCCGGCTACGGCAACAGCGGCAACGGTACGTCCGTAACGGACGCCAAGACGCCTGCGCAGGCCGCCGGTCTTAAGTGGGCCTTCGATTGGAAGGCCGAGTCTGGTCAGCAGTATGCCAACTGCAGCGAGCCTGTCATTGCTAACGGTTTTGTGTACATCGCGACCGAGAACGAGCTCATTAAGATCGATTCGTCCACGGGCAAAAAGGTTGCCTCTGCGCCGCTTGCCTCCAAGGTGAGCTATACCTCTCGTCCGATCTATACCAATGGCCTTATCATCGTTCCGCTCAACGGCGGTGCGGTCCAGGCGATTACTGCAGACAAGCTGATCTGCAAGTGGCTGACGCCTGGTTTGACGGACTTGACGCAGAGCTCCTGCACCGTCGTTTCGGACGGCGAGTACGTCTATGTTGGCTCGGTCGATATTTCGTATGACGAGAATTACAACGCGACCTACGGCAACGGCTCCTTTGCGCGCATTAAGATTGCCACGGGCGAAGTTTCTTGGCAGAACATCGACCCTGCCGAGGGCTATTACTGGACTGGTGCGGCTTTGACGGATAAGTATGCCATCGTTCCTACGAGCGCGGGTACACTTAAGTGCATTGATAAGACGACGGGCGATGTCGTTTCGACCATGAAGCTCGGCGCTGTTGCAAATGCCGATTGCATTGCCGATCCGTCCAATGGTTCGACCTTCTATCAGATGACGCACGACGGAAAGCTCCATGTGATTTCGCTTTCGGCGAAGGGTGTGCTGAGTGAACAGAAGACGGTTGATCTGGGCCTTACGAATAATCTGAGCGCCCCTGCGGTGTCTGGTGACAATCTGATTGTCGGCGGACAGACGGCTACTGGCTCTGCTCTGGTTCTCTATAACCTGAAGACGAGTAAGACCACGATGGTCGCTGCTGCCGACGGCAAGGCGCTGCCGGCTGGCCTCAACGGTATTGCTGCTACTCCGCTGGTGAGTGTTCAGGGCGGCAAGACCTATGTGTACTTCACCGTTAACAGCGCGGATAGCAAGGATTACGTCAACTACTCTGCTGGTGGTGGCGTGTATCGCTATACGCTCGGCGATGCAGAGGCGACGCAGATTTATGATGCGGCTGGCCATTACCAGTACTGTGACTCTCCGGTCATTGCCGATGCTTCTGGCAATCTCTACTACATTAATGACTCGGGCACGCTGTTCAAGCTCGGGGCCGTTGAGTCTTGGACGGTCGCCTTTAATTCCAACGGCGGGTCTGCTTGCGACACTAAGTTTGTTGCTACGGCCGACGGCAAGCTGGTCAAGCCGGCCGATCCGACGCGCGATGGCTACACTTTCGGCGGTTGGTTCACCGATGAGGCTTGCACGCAGGCGTATGACTTCAGTACACCGGTGACGGCCGATCTGACGCTGTATGCCAAGTGGACCAAGAATGCCGTTAACCCTGGCGGCAATGGCGGTTCTGGCACTAATGGTGGCAACGGTGGCGCTGGCAACGGTTCCGGCGCTGGCGCTGGCACTGGCACGGGTTCCGGCTCCGGCTCTAAGGGCCAGCAGGCCGGCGGCGCTATCGCCCCGGGTCAGAAGCCGGTGACCAAGACGACGGTGTCGACCAAGACCGAGACCAAGGACAACAAGTCCGACAAGAAGGACACCGATAAGTCCGATAAGAAGGACGAGAAGAAGTCTGACAAGAAGTCTGACAAGAAGTCTGACAAGAAGTCTGACAAGAAGGACAGCAAGTCCGACAAGAAGTCCGATTCCAAGTCCGATACGGGTGCTGCTTCCACGACTACTGCTAATAAGTCCTCTAGTGCTTCCGAGCAGGAGACTGGCACCAACCCGCTCGCCATCGTTGGCATCGCCGCTGGCGTCATCGGTCTCGCCATCGTCGGTGTGTTCGTGTTCACCAAACGTCGGTAGGTGAGGGCTGTGTCCAATAAATCCAAGGACGCTGACCCCAAGCAACCAGATTCCTCGTTTATCCAGCTTGACGATGCAAAGCAAAAGGGCGCCGCTTCGGCGGCGTCCGCCCCTCGCTGCAAGGCGCTCCTCGGCGTTCTGACTGCCGCGTGCACCATTCTGATCGTCGTCTCGCTGGGTTTCGTCCATCCTTCCACAAGCGGTGCCTGGTCCATCGACTGGATCATTCAGACCGTGACGGGGGAGAGCGTCGTAACCAAGGACGCCAAGGGGTCTGACTCGACTACGACTTCGGGCGAGGCCAGTTCCAAGGATTCCAAGTCATCGAATGACGCAAAAGATGAGTCCAAGCATTCTGATGAGTCCAAGTCCAAGGATGATTCCGAGTCTTCAAACAAGGAATCGGACAAGAACTCGGATAACAAGAAGTCCGAGGACCAGGACGGCAAGAAGTCTGGCGATAAATCCGCTGCCCAAAATACGGGAGCCGGTGATACTTCCAATGCGTCTGGCGGTGCTTCTTCGGGCGGTGGCCAGTCGTCTGATAGAGCCTCATCCTCTAATGGAGGAAACGCCTCCTCGGGCGGCCAGAGCGGCTCGCAGGAGTCCAGCTACGTAACAGTGACGGTTTCGGTCACATCGAGCGCTGTGGGCAATCCTGTGTCTTCCGGTGGCACCTTTACCTTTAACGAAGGCGCTACCGTCTACGATGCCCTGTGCGCGCTGGGCCTTTCTGTCAACGCACAGGGCTCGTCGTACGGCACGTATGTCTCCGCGATTGGTGGTTTGGCCGAGAAACAGTACGGCGGCACGAGCGGCTGGATGTACTCCGTCAACGGCTCAACGCCCATGACGGCCTGCAGCAACTACGTTCTCTCCAACGGCGACAACGTGGTCTGGTATTACGTTACAGGCTAGAGGCCTCGACATAGCGCGCCAGACGGGCGGTTCGGACAAACATCCGGGCCGCCCGTTTTTCATGCGAATGGGATTGGGTTGCCGGGTCTCTCGGCAAACAAAAAACCGGTTGGAATGGGAATTCCAACCGGTTATACATTCAAGCAAATAGTGAATCGACTACGACCGTGCGCCCTCGAGGAAGAAGCGGCGGCTAAAGTAGTTGTACCAGGTGACCAAGAACGTGGCGATGGCTTTCATGGCCTGGTAGCCGATGCTCAAAAACGTGACGCCCACAAACATATACAGATCGTTGAGGCCCAAGCCAATCACCGACAGGATGGTGAAGATCGTGAACTCGCGCTTGCGGCTCATGCCCTCGCGGTGGTCGAACACGTACTTCATGCTGAGCCAGTAGTTGACCACGACGGACGTGATAAACGAGAGCGTGGTACTCATCAAAAAGTCGAGGTGGAACAGCTCGACGAGCGCAATGAGCATGCCCCAATCGATGCCAAAGGAGATAAGACCCACGACAGCGAACTTGAGGAACTGCTTGGTATGAGGTTGTGCCAGTGCCTTGCGCACGTAATCACATCCAATGCGTTGATGAATCGAGCAAAGAGTTACTTTAGAGCTTTTGCATGGGAAACGTAAGGTCTTTGGCAAGAACTATACGAACTCGTCAAATTTGCAAGAGACAATCCGCAAACGTTGTAAAATCGTCCGTAAACGAGCAAGACCCACGAACAGCGCTGCGTTCGACGCGCGCCGTCCGTGGGCCCCGTAGTGCAAGGAGGAGGTCGAGCTACTTGGTCTCGTCGCCCTCCAGGAAGATCTTTCGGGTCACAAAGTTGTAGACCATAACAAGCGCGGTGGCGCAAATCTTGGCGATATTGGCCTCGAGTCCCAGGCCGGCGTTGAGTGTCAACACGATACCGTCGTTGAGTGCCAGGCCGATCACGGACAGCACGACAAAGATAATGAACTCGCGGCGGCGGCTCATGCCTTCCTTGTGCGCAAACACGTATTTCATGCTTGCGAGGTAGTTAAAGATGAGTGAGATGATAAAGCCGCTGGTGTTGGCGATTAGGATGTTAAGGCCCAGACCGTAGTGGAGCAGATTCATAATGCCAAAGTCGATAACCGTGGCAATGACACCGACGACGCCAAATTTCATGATCTGCGCAAGGAGCTTTTGCATGGTACCTGCCTTAGGGTGGCGCCGGGACGCCGTGGGGATGACAAACTCAGCAAGTTTAGCCAATCCCCGCGGGTGGGGCTAGACGCGCTCCTCGATAGCACCGTTTCTATATGCATCGAGCAGCTGGCGCAGATCCTGGATCTGGCTGCGAATCTTGACACCGGAATCGGTGTCGCTCACCATGCGGCGACGGTCTGCTTGGTCAAAACGGTTGGTCTCGCTTTCGATGTCCACGTTGCGCGTGAGTGCCTCGGCAACCGTCGTAAAGGCCCGGTGCGACTTGAGGCGGCAGCCGCGCGAGCTCGAGATGAGCGTATAGCCGGCGATACCCGTCTTGGGATGGTAAGCGCGGCAGAAGCCGCCATCGATGACCAGCAGCTTGCCGTTGGCGCGGATGGGCTGCTCACCCTTGGTGGTTTTAACGGGCGTGTGGCCGTTGATGATGTGGCCGGTCGGTGAACATGCCATGGGCACGACGCCAAACTCGCGCATGATGTCATCGCAGACCGAGGGCGACTTGGTAAGCGTAAAGTACGGGTCCATCGGCTCGACCCAGGTGCTCTTATCGGCGATATAGGCGCGCTCAAAGGTACGCACCAGGCGTCCGCTGGCGGGTGAGTTAAAGCCAATCCACAGGTACCACATCCAGTCGAGGGCGTTGCGGTCGCCCACGCGCCAGGCGCGGCGGGCGATGTGGTCGCAAAAATCGAGATAATCGCGGCCAGCGTGCCAGGTGCCCAGACAGTTCATGCTGCTAAAGGTGCCGTCTTCGTTGAGCGGCACGCAGCCATGGAACAGCAGGTTGCCGTTGGCGACCTTGTACATCGAGCCGTGGGAATAGAGGAAATCGATATGGCGATGCAGGTGATCGGCGGTGACAAACTCGGACACGAGCTTGTCGATGATGTGCTGCTCCTGAGACGTGAGCGTATAGGGGTCCGTCGGGTCGACGGTGGGGAAGTCGTTGGTCGTGAGCGGCCACACGCTGCCGTCGGCAAGCGTGACCGTGCTGGCGTCGTGATCGATCTTGTCGAGCAGCAGGCGATCTGCCATGTCGAACTCGGGGTGGCGCTGGATAATCTGGCCCTCGAGCTTAAAAAGCAGGACGTTAATGGCTTTGATGAGCGGGCTGATGGACTCGCCGGCGGTATAGGTGGCGTCGGCGAAGGCGACAAGCTCGCGCAGCGAGATGCCATAGTCGTTCTCAAGAATCTCATAGTTGTCGTAGCGCAGGTTGTTGCGCAGCACCGTGGCGATGCAGGCGGGCTCGCCGGCAGCGGCGCCCATCCACAGCAGGTCGTGGTTGCCCCACTGAATGTCGAGCGAATGATAGGTAAGCAGGCGGTCCATAATCTTGGCCGCGCCGCCACCGCGGTCGAAGATGTCGCCCACCAGGTGCAGGTGGTCGACGGCGAGGCGCTTGATGAGTGAGGCGAGCGACTCGATAAAGTCGTCGGCGCTGGCGGTCTCCAAGATGGATTCGATAATGCGCTCGTGATAACGCACGCGGTAGTTGTTCTCATCCGGATGCGTGTGCAGCAACTCGTCGATGATGTAGGCGTAATCGCGCGGGATGGCCTTACGCACTTTGGAGCGGGTATAGCGGCTCGAAAGCGAGCGGGCGACCACAATGAGTCGGTCGAGCATGGTCTTGTACCAGGTGGGCGAGTCCTCACGCCGGCTGCGGACAAGATCGATCTTCTCGCGCGGATAGTAGATGAGCGTGCACAGCTCGCCCTTTTCGTCAAAGGAGAGCGTGTCGCCAAAGATTTCGTCGACATGTTCGCGCACGACGCCCGAGCAGTTGTTGAGGATGTGCATAAAGGCTTCGTACTCGCCATGCACATCGCTCATAAAATGCTCGGTGCCCTTGGGCAGGTTGAGGATGGCCGAGAGGTTGATGATCTCGGTGAATGCGGATTGCTCGGTAGGGAACTGTCTCGATAGCAGGCGCAGATACTTGAAGTCTTGCGGATTGCGATCGAATGCGACCATGAGGCACCTTCCGATGTGGTTGCTAAAACTGATAAAAACAGCGTCAAACGTTTATCAGTATGCGCCGCTTTTGTTTCGATTGGAGATGGGAGGTCGAATTGTTGGCCGAACGGTTTGGTAAATCGATTTAGTCGAGGTGGATATGGCGGTTGAATGGAGACGCGGGGTCGTTTTGCAGGCGCATGCCTCCGGGATCGATAGAGATGATGACGGTAAAGATGTTCACTACCTTTGGTTCAATTTGGTAAATAGTGGACATTTGTACCGTATTCACATTTGCTGTGCGATAATTTGCGCAGCAATGAGTAAGGAGCCTCATATGAGTGATTTTGTCCTGACCTGTGAATCCGCCGCCGATCGAACCCGCGAGTTCTTTGAATCGCGCAATATCCCTGTCGTGTGTTTTCATTACGAGATCGACGATGTTGTCTATACGGACGATCTGTATCAGTCGATTGCGCCGGACGAGTTTTTTGCCCAGATTGCCGCGGGCGCCATGCCCAAGACGTCTCAGGTGAGCGTGGGTGAGTACGAGGAGTTTTGGGAACCGTTCGTTGCCGGGGGTAAAGACGTGCTGCACCTGACCTTGTCGTCGGGTATTTCGGGCACGTATGGATCGGCCTGCGTTGCGGCGCAGATGCTCGCGGACCGCTATCCCCAGGGCGGCAAGGTGCGCGTCATCGATTCGCTGGCGGCGTCTTCGGGCTTTGGCCTGTTGCTGGAATATGCCGCCGACGTGCGCGATAGCGGTGCTTCGCTCGACGAGACGGCTGCCTGGGTTGAGGAGCACAAGCTCAACCTACACCACTGGTTCTTCTCGACCGATCTGTCGAGCTACCTGCGCGGCGGTCGCATTTCGGCTGCGAGCGCGATCATCGGCACGGCGCTTAAGATTTGCCCGCTTATGACGGTCGATTGCGAAGGTGGGCTGTCGCCACGTGAGAAGATTCGCACTAAGAAGCGCGCGATTTCCGAGATGGCTAAGACCATGATGGCACACGTGCAGGACGGTGCGGATTATTCGGGTAAGTGCATCATGTCGCACTCGGCGTGCCGCGAGGATGCCGAGGCGGTTGCGGCGCTGATTGAGGAACAGGTTCCGCAGCTTAAAGGCAAGATTGAGATCAATAACATCGGTACTCTGATTGGCTCGCATACCGGACCCGGTACGGTGGCGCTCTTCTTTATGGGCGACAAGCGCGTGGATTAATTTGCCCCATCACGTCGCTGCATGATTGCTCAAACGAAAACGGCCCGCCTCACGTTTGTGGGGCGGGCCAAGATGTTTTGCTAGCGTTTCTTTCCGCGGAAGAAGAAGCCGTGCAGCGAGGGCTTGAGTCCACGGTTGGCGCGACGCTCCTCGATATGATCGTGGATCGAAGCAACGCGCTCGATGACTTCGTCGGGAATCGGCACGTCGGGATTCATGTTCTCGACCTGACTGACCTCGGCGGCGGCAACCTGGTCGATAATGGGTACATCGTCGTGCGAGATGACGGGCGTGGCGTCTTCCTTCATCTTGCGGTAGCGCTGCATCATGTCGGTCTGCAGCTGCTGGGCCGAAGGCGGCGTCCAAATGATGGCGTTGGCACCGGCGGCGATGGTTTCACGGATGCTCTCGGGCGTCTTGCCGCCCGGTGCGATGAGCGGCAGGTTGGGATAGTGCTCGCGCAGCTCGCGCAGGACCTGTGGCGTGTTCTTGCCGGCCGCGATGTTAAGAATCTTGGCGCCCGCGCGCACCTTTGCGTGAGCATCGTCGTCGCAACGTACGACCGTGGCGATGACGGGGATGTCGGCGATGTTGGTGATGTGCTCGACCATCTCGGCGGTGGCGGGGGAGTTGACCACACAGCCCGCCGCGCCCTGCATCTCGGAGACGGCTGCCATCTGAACGGAGCGCTTGCCGGTGGTGGTGCCACCGCCCACGCCTACGAAGACCGGGCACTCGGCGACGGTCAGCAGCGCCTGCGTAATGGCCGGCTGCGGCGTGAAGGGGTAAACGGCAAAGACGGCATCGGCATTGGAGTTGCGGATGACCGCGACGTCGGTGGTGTAGATGAGCGATTTGATACGACGGCCGAAGAGCGTGAAGCCGCTGGCCTCCTCAATCTCGTCAGGCATGCGAAGGGCCGCCTTGCGCAGGCGCCCGTCGATGGGCAGCGGCTCCATGGGAAGCAGTCCGTTGGGGGTCACGGCTACCTGGGGTTCGGTGAACTCGTCTGCGAGCTCGACCTCGGAGAAATCGACCGAGGCGACAATGTCCTCGTGAACCTCGGCGGGCACATCGATGGGGGCTTGGTCGTTTGCCGCGGCAGGCGTGTCGAAGGAGCTGGTGCCGACGAAGGCGTCGACGCGCTCATTTAGATCGTTGAGGGTATCCATGGAGGCTCGATTCTATGTGATGACGGCCGGCAGGGTGCCGGCAGCGTTGTGCTTGCTAAATCGTTTGACGAGTTGATTTTTCCCCGCCGCGTCCTCCGTTAGACCGAAGGGCGGCGAACGTGAAGGAGCTGTGGTGGCGGGGATCGAGGTGCTATCTTGAAAGTCCCGTTTAAAAGAGAGGTGACGCGGTATGGAATTTTCGGCAATGTTGGGCTCGATTGGCCTATGCGTGGGCGCAATCGTTGCCGCCGCGGTCATCTACTTTGTGGTCACGGCCATTAAGGGCAAAAGGGCCGAACGCAAGGAGCGCGCGATGCTTAAACAGCATCGCGACCAGCAGGACAAACGCGCACGGAGATAGCTTGTTGAGTTTTGGATCCGTACGCTAGCTGCGTTTTCGGATCAGGGCAATGTAGAAGCCCTCAAATTCGCGGCTGGGCGGAATGGTGAGCGTGCCGGGCAGGCCGTTGGCGATGGCCGATACCTGACCCGCGGCAATGGCCTCGGTCAGGGCGTTGGACTCGATGCGCGGCTTCTCGCCAGCTTCCTGGGCGCGGCGTGCCTCACTTTCGCTTGGCGTGCCGTCGAGGGGGATGAGCTCGCAGTCCATATGCTTGTCGAGGGCCTCTTGCAGGGCGTCCTCGTTTTCCTGCGGCAAGATCGAACAAGTCGAATAGACGAGCGTGCCGCCCGGTTTGAGGGCTCCCATGGCGCGGTCCAGAAGTGCTCGCTGCGAGCGGGCGCACTTGCTCAGCAACTGCTCGGTGAGGCCGCGCAGGCTCTTCTCGTTGCCGCTGACGACGGTGCCCGTGCCGGTGCAGGGAGCGTCGAGCAGGATACGGTCAAAGCGGAAGAACTCGTCGAGCTCGCGTGCGTCGATGCGCATGACGGGCACGTTTTTTGCGCCTTGGCGGTGGAGGTTGGCTTCGAGCTTCTCGGCGCGGGGAATGCTCATCTCGCAGGCGGTAAGGTGCGCCTGCCCCTGCGTGAGGGCGGCGATCTGCGTCGTCTTGCCGCCGGGGGCCGCGCACATGTCCAGGATGTCCTCGCCGGCCTGGGCGCCCAGTACGAGTGGCGGCATCATGGACGACAGACTCTGAAGGTAGATCTTGCCGTCGCGATAGATGTCGAGGTCCCACAGGTCGGAAACCTGGGCGTCGGGCAGGATGAAGGCATCTGGGTACCAAGCGACGGTTTGGTGGGCGATGCCGGCTGCGTCGAGCGCGGCGGCGATGTCCTCGGCGGTCGCCTTGAGCGTGTTGGTGCGCAGCGTGACCGGGCGTGTGGCCGCGGCGCCGAAGCCCTCGATCATGAGCTCGGCATCGGCAGGCGTATAGGCGCCGGCAACCGTGTCGACCATAAAGCGCGGCAGGTCGGCAGCGCAGGGGAGGGCGGCAAGCTGGTCGGAAAGCTCGGTGGCGGCAAACTGCCTGAGCTTGAGCTCGGCCTTGACCTGCTTTTTCTGCTTACGACGACGCGGCTTGGACATCCGTCTTTCCTTCCACCTAAATGATTATTCTGGGACGGGGATTAAAAAATCATTTAATGATCCCCGTCCCAAAAAGACTACTTTGCGTCGCCCGGGAATGATTTTTTAATCCCCGTCCCAGAATAATCATTCCCGGGCGCGTTGCTGTTGCCTAGTACTGGCTCTCGTGCTTGCTGAAGAAGTCGAAGCGCGGGGGTAGCGGCTTCACGCGGTGCTCGCCGGGCTTCTCGCCCAGGCTCTCCACAAACTCATCCGTGGAGGCGAAGATGTTATCCCAGCTAAAGAAGGCGACCGGGTCAACGTCGAAGTACTCGCAGATGAGCTCGCAGCCGGCAGGGACGATGCCGTGCATCAGGACGGTCGCCACGCGCAGCTCGGTAAAGGCGTCGACGAGGGCCTGCGTCATTGCGGCGTTTGCCGGCTCGCCCTCGAGCTTGTTGGCGGCCTTAGAGGCGTCGCTCCAGCGCTTGTTGGCGGCACGCAGGTAGTCGTCGCACACGGCAAGCGCGCGGTGCGTCTCGAACTTGTACATGGCCTGCTCAAAGGCGAGGGCTGCCTGCTGGGCGGCTTCGACCACGGTGTCAGAAGCGGCACCGGCGGGGATGCAGCCGTTGCGGTAGGGGCTCTCGTCGCCTTCCTTGACGGCGACGCCGTAGAAGCAGCTGCGGGCCAGACGGTTGAACACGCCGGTCAGCAGCGCGCTCTCCTTAAGGGCCGGGTCGATAACGCGCTTGTCGTCGCAGACGCGTACCTCGTTGCCGTCCTTGTCCTTGCCGGTCACACGCGTGTCGTATGCCTTGGGGCTAAAGCTCACCGGCTTTTCGGATAGGCCGAGCGACAGCCAGTGCGCGCGCATCTGCTCGCAGGTGTAGTGGTTGAGCAGGTCGTCTGCCGGCGGGGGAGGCGTCTGCGAGGACGAGCTGGCCTTTTTGCCCATGTAGAGCAGGTGGTAGCAGGCGCTGACGGTGCTCTGCGTAAGGTCCCAACCCAGGGCCTCCCACATGGCGGTTTGCGCGATGCAGTAGAAATAGATGTTGTCCTGACCGATGAACTGGTAGATCTGCGCGTCGTCAGAGCACCACCAGTCGCGCCAGTCGAGCGAGCTGTGCTGGTAGGTGGGCGCGGGGACCTGCGTGGAATCGGCGGCGGGCTCGCCCATGAGGGCGGCATCCTGGGCGGCGACGCCCTCGGTCACGCCGGCGGCCTTGGCATCGCGTGCGAGCACGGTGCGAGTGTAGCTGATGGGCGCCCACAGGCTCTCGGGCCAGCACCAGCAGGTGACGTCGGTCACGCCGTCGACCTCGGGCACCGGAACGCCCCAGTCGATGTTGCCGGTGATGCGGAAGGGCACGAGCGCCTTGCCGCTGCGGAAGCGCACGCCGCCGTTGGCGAGCACCGCGTGGGCGTCGTCGCGCTCCTTCCAGCTGGGGAAGGTGACGGTAAAGCTGCTCTTGTTGCCCTCGGGCTCCAGCACGGTGTGCTCGGGGAGCTGGTCCTCGACGGCATCGAAGGCCTCGCGGAACTTGTTCTGGATGTAGAGCTGAGCCGGCAGCAGCCACTCCTCCATGGTCTTGGAGACCACGGAGCGAACCTGCGGGTTCTGGGCGAGCTTGGCGGTATAGGTCTTCATAAAGTCGAGGTAGGCCGGCAGATCAAAGTAGAGGTTGTCGACCGGGCGCAGCTCGGGCACCTCGCCGGTGAGCTGGCTCTTGGGCGCGATGAGCTCTTCGGGCTCAAACTGGTGACCCAGGTCGCACTCGTCGGCATAAGCCTTCTCGGACTTGCAACCTTGGATGGGGCAGCGGCCGATGACTTGGCGACCGTTGAGGAACGTGCCGGCCTTGGCATCGTAGAACTGCAGCGTGGAGCGCTTGGAGATGGTGCCCTGCTCGTGCAGGCGCTCGATAATCTCGGCAGTCACCTCGTTGTGGATCTGGGCCGCCGGCTCAAGGCCCGAGCCGCCGTAGATATCGCAGCTGATGTTGTAGTTGTTGAGGGTCGCGGCCTGGCGGGAGTGATTGGACTCGACATACTCGCCGATGGATTTGTCGTAGCCCTCGTTCTCCTTGAGCTTGCGGTAGCTCTCCATGATGGGCGAACCGTAGCAGTCGGTGCCCGAGGTGAAGATGACGTTCTCGCGACCCAGACGGTCGCGCAGGAAACGGGCGAAGAAGTCGGCCGGGACAAAGACGCCACCAACGTGGCCAAAGTGCAGGCCCTTGTTGCCGTAGGGCTCGCCGGCGGTAACGATGGCGCGGCGCGGCCAGCTGGGACGGTCGTTCATGGAGTATTTGGATGCCATGGGACTCCTTCGCATATGGTAAGAGCGCGGCCGGGCGCAAGGCCTGGCGACGCGGTGGTCAATTCGTGCATATCGTTCGACATTATCGCACATGCGGACAGGTACGTGGCAGGGGCGCTATCCTAAGATGCTATGAATGAGATTTCCAACATACATGCGTTTGAGGACGAGGATTTTCTGCACGCCTGCTTTGTGTGGGGGATGGTCGTAGTCGGCGTGTTTGCCGTGTGCCTGGTGCCGGTGTTTATGCTGCTGGGCGGGCCTGCAGACTTGGATGCGGCTGACGCGGGCGGCTGGACGGCGGTCTTGGGCTGGATAGTCGGCTTGGCTGCGGTCTCAATGGCGTCGTTTGCCGTGCACGAGCTGGTGCACGGTGTGTTTTTTAAGCTGCTGGCGCCCGCGAGTGCGCACGTGACTTTTGGAGCGAACCGTGAGACGTGCATGATCTATGCCTGCGCCGAGGGGATTGTGTATTCGCGCCGGCGGTATATGGCGGTTTGCCTGGCGCCGACGGTTGTTGTGACGGCGGCGTTTGCCCTGGGATTTGCGTTTTCTGGGTATCCGCTGCTGTGCTACCTGGCGGCTGGTTTGCACCTTTCGGGATGCACGGGCGACTGGTATTACGTGCGGACGATCCTGCGCGACCGCCGCATTGCCGCCTGCGAGGACACGTCCTTTGGCGTGCGCTTTTTCGCAAGGTAGTCTTTTTGGGATGATTTTTCTGGGACGGGGATTAAAAAATCATTGCGGGGGAGGAGATGTCGATGAAGCCGTTGTTGCTGCATGCTTGTTGCGCGCCATGCTCGCTTGAGCCGGTTCGCCTGCTGCGCGAGGAGGGGTTTGAGCCCACGATTTGCTGGACCAATCCCAATATTCAGCCGCGCGATGAATGGCAGCGTCGTTTGGACGAGCTGCGCCGGTGGTGTGCCGACGGCGACATCGAGCTCATCGAGGCCGGGGAGGACCGCGAACGCTGGGAGACCGGCGTGGCCCCGTTGGGTGCCGATCGTCCCCGTCGCTGTCGCGTGTGCTATGCCTTGCGCTTGGCCGAGGCATGCCGCGTTGCCCAGGAGCGCGGGTTTGAATATGTGGGTACGACGCTCGCCGTCTCGCCGTACCAGCTGTTCGACACCTGCAATGACGTACTCGAGCGCCTGGCGGCGGCACGTGGGCTCACCCCGGTGATCCGCGATTTTCGCCCGTATTATCCCGAGGCTACGCGCCGTTCGCGCGAACTGGGCATGTATCGACAGAACTACTGCGGCTGCCGCTTTTCTGCCGTCGAGGCGGCCATGGACCGCGCTCGCATCCGCGACGAGCGCAAGGCTGCCAAAAAGTAGTTCATTTGGGACGTCAGCCTGCTAGGATGTAGGGCGGACTTTAGCTATATAAGGAGAATCCGACGTGTCTATGCGTACCGATGATTTTGACTACAACCTTCCCGAGGAACTGATCGCCCAGGCTCCCGCCGAGCCGCGCGACTCCTGCCGCCTGCTGGTGGTGGATCGCAAGGGCTCCCAGGCGGGAACGCCGCTGGAGCATGGCGGCACCGTTGAGCACCGCATCTTCCGCGACATCATCGACTATATCGAGCCGGGCGACGTGCTCGTCATCAACAAGACGCGTGTGATGCCGGCCCGCCTGATCGGTCGCAAAGCCGGCTCGGGTGGCGTGGTCGAGACGCTGCTGCTCAAGCGCCGCGAGGATGTTGACCCGCTGGGCCATGTTTGGGAGTGCTTGGTCAAGCCGGGCAAGCGCCTGAAGCCCGGTGCCCAGATTGAGTATCGCGCCGGTGGCGCCCATGCGCCCGAGGGGGCTCCCGTGGTGCTGACGGCCGAGGTCATCGACTTTGTCACCGATAGCCGTGGTGGCCGTCTGGTGCGCTTTGAGCCGGCCGGTTGCAATGCCGCCGGCGACCCGCGCACGCTCGACGAGGCCATCCATGCGGCCGGCCACGTGCCGCTGCCGCCCTACATTACCGATTACGAGGGCGACCCCGAGAAGTACCAGACCGTCTACGCCATGAAGGAGGAGCACTCGGCTGCCGCTCCTACGGCGGGTCTGCACTTTACTCCCGAGCTCATGGCCGCTATCGAGGCCAAGGGCGCGAAGTTTGCCGCCGTCGAGCTCGAGGTGGGCATCGATACCTTCCGCTTGGTGGAGGAGGACGACCCTACGCAGCACGTCATGCACACCGAGCGCTACCACGTGTCGCAGGAGGTTGTCGACGCCGTGCATAAGGCGAAGGCCGAGGGTCATCGTGTGATCGCCGTCGGCACCACCGCGGTGCGCTCGCTCGAGAGTGCGTTTGACGCGGACGCGCCGGTGTCCGATCCGGCTGTGACGGCGCGCTATTTTGAAGGCCGCGAGGACGGTGCCGACACGCTCGGCCGCGGCGACATCGTGGCGCGCGAGAACGCCACGACGCAGCTTTACCTCATGCCCGGCTCGACCTATCACGTGGTCGACGCGCTGATCACGAACTTCCACGTGCCGCGCTCCACGCTCATGATGCTCGTAAGCGCGCTTGCCACCCGCGACCAGATCATGGATGCCTACGCCGCCGCCATCGAGGAGCGCTACCGCTTCTTCAGCTTTGGCGACGCCATGCTCATTTTGTAGGTTACGGCGTTTTCCAAACGCCGTAACCGGCCGACGCTGCGCGGGCCGCATTT